>JAKQII010000280.1 GCA_029557535.1 Acidobacteriota bacterium | reverse complement strand
ATTGGTGGTGCCGGGGGACCAATGTAAATGAACAACCCGCTCGGATCGACGAAGTTCGTCGGCTCGTTCACGACGTAAGAGTAGCGGTTCCAGCTTTGGGGATCGCCGACCGAGGCCGAGCCGTTGTACGGGTCGGGCGATGTCCAGCGTCCGGCGCGGTTTTCGTTCTTGCGGAACCACGTGTGGTTGAGTCCGGTCGCCGAGTCCTTTTCAGTCAGGCCGTACCCCTGCCGGTTCGTCGCCGGAGCTCCGTAGCCTTGGGCGGTTGTTCTCAGTCCGACTCCGGAGGCGATGTCCTCGCCGAACGCCTGATGATCCGTCCGGGATTTAACGTACCCGCCGGCGTTCACTCCGGCGCGGACCGATCCCTGCCAGTCCTGCAGGTAATACTTGACGCCGCCTTCGTCCTGCGGGTTACTGCCGCCGTATTCGGCGACAAGTCTCCCGAAGGCGTCATAGATCACGAATTGCCAAACATCTTCGACCTTTTCGGCCACCCTGTTCCCGAGCGCGTCGTAAACCGAAACCGCGTCGGGCGTGTTCGCCAGCGAAGATACGACCATCCGTCCGTTGCCGTCGTAGGCAAGCCCGAGAGCCCGGAACTTGTTGTCGGTGACAACCTGTCCGCCGTCATCGTACGCCGTTCCCGTCCCGGAGGTAAAGCGGTTTTTCGCGGGGTCGATGTCGCTCGACTCGATCGCCGTGTAGGGAAGCGGGCTCTCCTGACCGCTCGTCGGGTTCGATGCCGCCTTTCTGAAAAGGTTGCCGAAGCGGTCGTACTCGAAGACCTGCTTGTAGCTGACGGTCGTCGTGTCGCCCTTCGTCACATTCGAGGTCGTCGCTTGCCTCAATTGACGTATGCGAGCGACTCAAAATAGAATTCCGCTGTAAATTGTTCTCGGTGAGGTCCTCAAAATGGAAATTCACGCTCTCTCTTTCGGGAAACTTCCGGAAGAAGTCCGCACAAGACTGATCGAACTCCAAAATCCGACTCCCGATCGGTTCGTTTTTCTCCGCAAGCCTTCGGTTCTCAACTACATTGCGATCGTCGCCGGGATCGGCTGGATCGCCTATCTGTTCGTTTCGACAGCAGATTATATGTGGGAGAACTGGATGTTCTGGATATTCGCGACGATCACGCTGATCATCGTTCCGCTCGCGATCTGGTCCGCGGCCAACGTTGTCGCCGCGCTGACACGGAAGACGCGCGACGGTTACGTTTTTACGCGCGACGAATGCGTCAGTTACCGCGGCGACCGTATCGGGTTCCGAGCGCTGAAAGAGCTCGAGAGTTTTCAGTTTCTTGAACATATCAAAACGATCGAAGTTTGGGTCGGCGACGAGGTCGAGAAGATCAAGGCGGCGAATGCGGACGACGCCGTGAAACTCGGCGAAGTATTCGACGACTGGCGAAATTCGTCGACCGGTGAGTCATTCCTCAAACCGTTCGCATCGGGCGATCATGCGCATTCTCCGACCGCCGGTCCGATCAGAACCGCCGTGGTGATCGCCGGGGGCATCGTTCTCGCCGCGGCACTCAGCTACGGTGCGCGGGTAATGAACCGCAACTTTGACGACGATCAGTCGTGGAAACGCGCTGAGCCGGGACAGTCGGTGGCGGATTTCGTCGCATACAAAGAGCGGCATCCGCACGGCTCCCATTTGGCCGACGCTGACCGGAGAATCGGCCAGATCATCACCAAGGCAAAGGACGAATATGGAAAAAGCCAGAAGGCGAACGTGAACCCTGACGCCGCGGCGGCACTGAATACGGTCTTTGACGAGATTTCCGCCGGGGCGGAGCGCAGAATTTACGTGAAATACAGCGAAGACCGGCAACTCGACGACGAGGTTGTCAAGCAGTTGAAATCACAGTCCAAGCTCTCGATAAGCTCCTACGACTTTACGATTCCGACGACCGCCGTGGAATATCGCCGCGAGAAGGTTCTCAACGATATCGGCGTCCTGTTTTTGCCCGCCACGCGCAATGCTTCGATCGAGTTCGTGTTGTCGGATGAACCGCCGCCGGGGGCATCGGTGATCGAAGTCCGCAACGTGATGAAGTCGATCCCGATGTACTACGTTTATTACTGGGCATCTTCGAGCGGAACGATCACCAGCTACTACAATCCCGGCGCCCGTTTCGAGATCGATTTTGAACTTCGTCCCGCCGACCGCTCAAAGGCTTTCAAGACGCAATACGTTTCGAACTTCACGAAGGGGCTCAACACCGGAGTCGTGGATTCTCGGGATGCCGCGAATTACAGCTTCGACAAGGTCTTTTTCGGATCCGTTTCCGAGGATCTTGCGAAGTTCCTGCAGCGCGAATTCGGCTTTGTCGAGTGAAAATGGCAGAATAGTTGTTCGACCAATGCAGAAGTTTGCACCGATACGCGAAAAACTGAATCCGCAGACGGCGGCGCGGCAGATTTTTGGTCTGATCAAGCGCGAAATGGCGCTCGTCGAGGCCGAGTTCGAACGTCAGGCGAGCTCGAATATCCAGGTTATCAATTATCTCGGAGATTATCTTCGGGCATCGGGGGGCAAGCGGCTTCGGCCGGCTCTGCTTTTGCTTTCCAACCTTGCCGTCGGGGGAAATGCTTCGGATGAAAGCGTGATTCGCCTCGCGACGGTGATGGAGATGCTTCACACGGCGACGCTCGTGCATGACGACATTATCGACAACGCGGTAACGCGCCGGAATCGTGTTTCAGTCAACGCGCGGTTCGGCAACCAATCCGCCGTTCTGATGGGCGATTGGCTCTATATGTCGGCGTTCGAGACCTCGCTCCGCGAGCGGAGCCTTGAGATTCTTGACATTCTGACCCGGCTGACGCGCAAGATGACCGAAGGCGAATTGATCCAACTCACTGTCCTCGGCCGCTCCGACATTACCGAAAACGAGTATTTCGATATTCTCCAACGCAAGACGGCGTTTCTGTTTTCGGCCTGCTGCGAGATCGGAGCGATTCTCGGGGGTGCGGGACCGGAACGGCAGGCGGCGCTTCGCGATTATGGCATGAACCTCGGCACGGCCTTTCAGCTTGCCGACGACGTTCTCGATTTCACTGCCGACGAGGAAATCCTCGGCAAGGCGGCCGGCGCGGACCTGCTTGAAGGGAAACTGACATTGCCGCTGATCCTCCTCGTCGCAAAAATACCTGAATATGCGGAGACTCTCGACCGGATCATCGTCGAGGGATCGTACGAGAGCGGTTCCCGCGAAGAACTCCTGCGCGTGCTCGAAGAGTTCGGAACGATCGATGAAACTCGCGAGCGGGCCTATCGTTACGCCGCCGAAGCGAGGAAAAATCTTGCAGTCTTGGAGAAAAACGAGTATTGTTTAGCCTTGGAAAACGTTCCTGATTTCATGATCGATCGCAATAAATAATTCGTAACCCGCTCACACACCAGCAATTACTTTTATGGTAGATGAGAACCTGATCGCCACCCTCGAGCAAAGTCTGCGCCAGACGAGAAACGCGCAGAACCGTCTCCAGGTGCGCCTGCGCGAAGTCGAGTCCGAAGCGCACCGGCTGCATCAGGAGATCGAGGCGCTCGAGAACAGTGCGCAGAAGACCGAGCAGGCGATCCTCAGTCTATTGGCGACGATGGGATCGGGCAAGATCAACTGGAACGCGTCGAAGGCGATGATCATCGAGGACGATTACGACGTTCCTTCGCTTGACGTCGGGCGTCAACGGCAGGGCGGCGGCAATTCGGGGTTAAGCTATCCCGGATCCGGTTCGGTTTCGTATCTCAACAATTCGCGGAGCATTCCGTCGATCAGCCCGACCGTCGAAGCAGTGAGCAATCGGTTTGCCGACCGGACGATAACGCAGGCCTGTACGTTGCTGCTTCGCGAACACGGACGTGCGCTTCACGTCAACGAGCTTTACAACATGCTTGTCGCGGGCGGATTCGCGTTCTCCGGGAACAATCCGACGATCTCGGTCGCAGTTTCATTGAACCGCAACCGTCGTTTCCGGCGGGTCGCCCCGGGAACATTTGATCTGGTGATGCGTGAAGCCGCCGGATGATCGTTCCGATATCCGATGATCTTGAGACCCGCACCGGCGTTTCCGGCGCGGGTTTTCTTGTAAATCCGGGCCGGACATACCGCGCGGAGTCTGTGAGAGCGATGACGAAAAGAGCGGGATTATGCAATGATCGCCGCGAGGGCAGCTTATTGTGCTATTCGCGTGACAAACTTCTTGTTCTACTCGTACTTTTTCTGAGTTTGGCTTGTGACCGCGCTCCGAATCCCTCGACTGACCCGGTTCCGCTCGCCGCGGTTCCCGCAAAATTTGGGTCGATGCGTGAAAAACTCGTCCCTTTTTTCGATCCGATGGGCAAACCTGGTCCGTACGATTGGCTGAAGCATCACCAGGAGGCGGGGCAGACGCTAGAAGAATATTTGAACGGTTCGCCAACGTTGCCGACGCCCGAACGCCGAACGATCTACGTCCAGCCGCTTGGCAAGTTCACGCGCGACGAGTCGCAGGTTGTCCGGGACACCGCAGCGTTTATGGAAGCGTTCTTCGGAATTCCCGTCAAAGTTTTC
>JAKQII010000276.1 GCA_029557535.1 Acidobacteriota bacterium | reverse complement strand
TTTCCCCTTTTCCCCTTTTCCCCTTTTCCCCTTTTTCCCTTTTCCCCTTTCAGTATTGTAAATTCGATATATCGGTATTCGGGCGGCCTTTAAGAAATCAACGATCCCGGATCCGAATTTTGAAAATGTCAGACACATTCATGCTCGCGGGTAAGACGTTTACTTCGCGGCTCATTATTGGAACCGGTAAATATCGTTCTTTCAACGAAATGCAGGCGGCGCACAAAGCGTCGGGAGCGGAAATGGTGACGGTCGCAGTCAATCGCGTCCCGCTCGACCGGAAGACCGAATCGTTTCTCGATTATCTCGATCCGGCGATGCAGATCCTGCCGAACACCGCCGGGTGTTACGACGCGGAACATGCCATCCGCACCGCGCGACTGGCGCGTGAGGCGCTCGGAACCGACTGGATCAAGCTCGAAGTGATCGGCGATCCGGTGACGCTTCTTCCTGACAACGAACAGACTCTCGGGGCGGCGAAGGTCCTGGTGAGCGAGGGATTCATCGTGCTGCCGTACTTTTCGGACGATCTGATCATGGCAAAGAAACTGCTCGATGCGGGATGCCCGGCGGTGATGCCTCTGGCGGCTCCGATCGGTTCGGGTATGGGCGTCCAGAACCCGTCGAACCTGAGGATCATGCGCGAACAGCTCCCGGACGCGACGATCATCGTCGATGCCGGTGTCGGGGTTCCGTCGGATGCGTCGGTGGCCATGGAACTCGGCGCCGACGCGATCCTGATGAACACCGCGATCGCCGAAGCGCGCGATTCCGAACTCATGGCGACGGCAATGAACTACGCGGTCAGGGCGGGCCGCCTCGCATATTTATCAGGGCGGATGCCCAAACGACTCTATGCATCCGCATCAAGCCCGATCGAGGGAGCGATCAAGTAATGCAGAAATTCAAGGTTTTTCTAGTATTTGTCTCCGGAATTGCTTTCGTTTTCGGCGGCTGCAACGCCAACGAGCCGCCGGGGCAGCCGCGTGTCGGGATCACGCTCGCGGAAAATAAGTCGTACGAGGCCTCGCTCTACCGTCAGAACTGCGCGATGTGCCATGGTGTGGAAGGTTACGGCAAGGAACTTCAGGGACAGCAGGTTCCGTCGTTGCGGACGGGCGATATTTCGAAGAAGTCGGAAGAAGAGATCTACCAGCAGATCGCGACCGGCAAACCGCCGATGCCGTCGTTCAAGTTTCAGATGACTGAGGAAGAAATGCGCCGGATGGCGAAGTTCATCTACAAGGATTTGCAAGGCCGCAAATGAAGGATAAAGGGTGAGGGCTGAAGGATGAAGATTCTGATCTCGGGCGCGTCGGGGATGATCGCCGGTCACCTGATCCCGGTGCTTGAATCCAAAGGACATTCGCTCTGGAAACTGGTGCGCGGCAAGTCCGCGGCCGAGAACGAGATCGTGTGGAGTTCGAAGGACGGCTTTTCTGTCGAGGAGGCCGCGAAACTTGAGGGCTTCGACGCCGTGATTCATCTTGCCGGAGACAACGTCGCCTCCGAAAACTGGTCGGCCGAAAAAAAGAAGAAGATACGCGCCAGCCGGATTGACGGGACCCGATTTCTGATCCACGCTCTCGCGAAGTGCGATTCGAAACCGAAAACGCTCATCTCCGCATCTGCGATCGGTTTTTACGGCAACCGCGAAGACGAAGTGCTGACCGAGGATTCCGTCGTCGGCGAAGGATTCTTCCCGGAGATCTGCAGCGGCTGGGAGATCGAGGCAATGAAGGCAAAGGATTTCGGAACGCGGGTCGTAACTCCGCGGATCGGAGTCGTTCTCGCGCCCGACGGCGGCGCGCTCGAGAAGATGCTGACGCCGTTCAAGCTGGGAGTCGGCGGCGTTGTCGGATCAGGCAAACAGTGGATGTCCTGGATCGCGATCGAGGATCTTGTCGGCCTGATCGTCTTCGCGCTCGAAAATGAGTCGATCGAAGGGCCGCTGAACGCGACGGCTCCCAACCCGGTGACGAACGAGAGGTTTACGAAAACGCTCGGTCGTGTCCTTCATCGTCCGACGTTTATCCCGGTGCCGGAGTTCGCCATCAAACTCCTCTTCGGGGAAATGGGCGAAACGCTTCTGTTGCAGGGAAACCGGGTGGTTCCGCAAAAGGCGCTCGACGCAGGTTACGAATTCAAGTTTCCGGAACTCGAAGAAGCGATCAAGGATCAAGTAGACAGTAGACAGTAGACAGAAGACGGTAGACGGTAGACGGTAGACAGTAGACGGGGATTTGCGATCAGTTCATACTCTGACCACTGACCACTGACCACTGACCACTGACCACTGACCACTGACCACCGACCACCGACCACCGACCACTGACCACTGACCACCGACCACTGACCACTTTCGCCGCGCAGATGCGCGCCGCTGAACGGACCACTGAAGATGACGCCGCAAGAGATCACGCCATTCTACACGGAAGCATTCCGGACTCTCGACCAAGGGCGGCATGAGACGCCGGACATAACGGTCGAGTTCTATCCCTATATCGGCATCAATCACACGATCCGCATCCGCAACGACCGGATTTTGGTTCGGGTCGCCGAACTCTGCCGGGAAATGCCGGCCAACGAACAGAAGGCGCTCGCCTACATTCTGGTTTCAAAACTCTTGCGAAAGTCGGTACCGCCGTCGGCCCGCAGGGTCTACTCGCACTACATAAAAACGCACCCGGTACAGGAGGCCGCCCGCGAAAACAAGCGCGCCCGCGGACGCAAGGTGCTGTCCGGGGCGAAAGGCGAGTATTTCGATCTCGACGGCGTCTTCGAAAAGGTGAACCGGATATACTTCGGCAATCGGATCGAACGGCCGGAACTGAGTTGGTCGGCCCGCAGGACGTTCCGAATTCTTGGCCATCACGATCCCGCGCACAAAGCGATAATAATCAGCCGCACGCTCGACGCGCCGGACGTGCCGAAATACGTCGTCGAATACGTGATGTTCCACGAAATGCTTCACGTCGCCCTTCCGACCGAGCACGTGAACGGCCGGAGACTGAACCACACACCGAAGTTCAGACAGGAGGAACGGAAGTTCCTTTACTATGACGAGGCGGAATCGTGGATCGCGGACAATGCTCGGAAGCTGAAACGACGGGCCGGCGGGAAGTAGGTTTCCATTTGCGATTTTCAATTTGCAATTTGCGATCGCGTTTTGGCAATCGTCCCGACGGTTGAACATTGTCGATGGATGTCTCCCAACTCCCGACTCCCGACCCACGACTCTCGACCCCGGACTCAACCACCATCGCAAATCGCAAACCAGGAGGCCGCGTGAACGCGGAACTCCAAACGACTGACAAACATCGTTAAACTAAAATCTGTTGACAGATTTAAGTTGCAGATGGTATTTGTTTTAATAGCGCCGGCGCACGGAAAAAACGGCGTCTGCATCATAACTCACCGGCAAAATGGCTGTCCGCGATTCAAATCAAGGATTTGAAAGTAGTTCGACAATTCCCGACCCGCGCGGGCAGGCGATCCTTTCAGCGATCATCGGTGAACATATCAGCACCGGAGAACCCGTCGGATCAAAAGCAGTAGCAGAGAAATTCGTTGCGGGTTCGGGTCTGAGTTCGGCGACGATCCGGAATGTCATGGGCGAACTCGAGGTTTTAGGCCTCGTCGAACAGCCCCACACATCAGCCGGACGCGTTCCGACCGACAAAGGTTATCGCTTCTACGTTGACAATCTGCTGGGGATCTTAAAGCTCTCGGACCACGATCTGCGATTCATCGGTGAGGAATTCGGATCGCTTGGACCGGAACTCAACGAAACGCCCGACAGATTGCTCGCACGCACCTCGCACCTTCTTTCTGCTCTTTCAAACAACATCGGGATCGTCGTTTCGCCATCACTGGCGAACGACTGCCTCGAGCACATCGAATTCGTCAATCTGTCTGACCGGCGGATCCTCGTCGTGCTCGTTTCGGCGCCGAACATCGTGCACAACAAGATCATTCGTCTGAACGAAGCATTTCCGCAGGACGAACTCGATCGGACGGCGCGTTATTTGAATGCCGAATTCGGCGGCAAGAGCCTTGCCGAGATCCGCGTCGAGATCCTGAGGTTGATGCATGAGGAAAGAAGTCTCTTTGACAAACTGCTCCAGACCGCCATCATTCTTTGCTCTCAGAGCATCGAGGGCGAGGATGATGAGATCGGCGAAGTTTATGTTGACGGAACATCGAACTTTCTGACCAAGCGGGACTTTACCGATATGGAGCGGCTACGCGAACTTCTCCGGACGATCGAGGAAAAATCGCGGCTCATGCGCATCCTGAACCAATGCGTGGTCCGCGAACCGAATGCCCAGGGAAATGTTCAGGTGGTGATCGGAAGCGAGAACGCTTCATCGAGCCTGAGCGACTGCACTTTGATAACGGCACCTTACACCATCGGACGCGGGTCTGCCATTGGCACTCTGAGCGTGCTTGGTCCGACACGGATCGAATACGCCCGGATCATTTCGATCGTCGGCTACGTCGCCCGGATCCTTGAGAAGTACACGGCCAAGGACGTTCAGAACGCCTGATCGCCGTCCGACCTTCAAATCCAGCAATCCGCAACAGATCATGGACTCTAACCAGGACATCGAAAACCAAGAACCCATTGTCGCCGAGATAGTCGACGACAGCGCGATTTCGATCGAGGACTTCATCCGACAGCTAGAACTGCGCGAGAAGGATCTTGACATCACCGCGAACCTCGCGATCGAGATCGATGAGGCTGACTTCGATGACACGAACCCTCCCGAGTTCATCAAACAGGAATTCAAAATACCCACGATGACCAGCGAGCCACTCCGGCCGCTTAACCTCGATCAGACCAGTACTTATTCCGATCTCGAAGACGAGGTCCGTGAACTCAAACAGAAACTCGCTAAACTGGACGACGAGAAAACCGAAATGGCCCGGAACTTCCGTCGCCGTCAGTTCGATTTTGACAATTTCAAGAAACGGGTCGAACGGGAACGCGGCGATTCGTTCCTGAGTCAGCTCGCCAACCTCGGCGGCCAGATGCTGCCGGTACTCGACAATCTCGACCGGGCGCTTGCGTTCGCCGAACAGCATTCCGACGGCAAAACCAGCGATTTCAACGAGTTCTTCCGCGGAATCGTCTTGGTCAACCAGCAACTGAACGAAATTTTTGCCGAAATGGGCATCGATCCGATCGCCTCGGTTGGCGAAACTTTCGATCCCAATTTCCATGAAGCGGTCGCCGCCGAACAACGGACCGACGTTGCGCCGAACACGATAACCGCCGAACTTCTGCGCGGTTACCGCATCAACGACAAGGTCATCCGCGCCGCCATGGTACGCGTCGCCGTCGCGCCGCGCAGCCCGGTCGGCGCCGTAACCACCGAGATTTCCGAGTCGCCCGACACGGCCGAATAGACTTTGAAAGCCCTCCCTGCACTAACGATCCATACATAAGGACTCCAAAACGGTATGAGTAAAGTAATTGGCATTGACCTTGGAACAACGAACTGCTGTGTTTCGGTTCTCGAAGGCGGAACCGTCCAGATCATTCCGAACAAGGAAGGCGGGCGGACGACACCGTCGGTCGTCGGTTTCACCGACAAAGGCGAGCGTCTCGTCGGTCAGATCGCCAAACGTCAGGCGGTGACGAACCCGACGAACACGCTGTCGGCTGTCAAGCGACTGATAGGACGAAAGTTCGACTCGGCCGAGGTCCAGAAAATGCGCGAAACCGTACCCTTCGAGATCGTCGAAGCGGCCAACAGCGACGCGCATATCCGCGTCCTCGATCGGGACTACTCGCCGCCTGAGATCTCGGCGATCGTGCTCCAGCGCCTGAAGATGGCGGCCGAGGAGTTCCTTGGAGACACGATCACCGAAGCGATCATCACCGTGCCGGCCTATTTCGACGACATGCAGCGGCAGGCGACGCGCGACGCCGGAAAGATCGCCGGACTCGAGGTCGAACGCATCATTAACGAGCCTACTGCCGCCGCGCTCACATACGGATTCGGCAAGAACAAGAATGAAAAGGTGGCGGTCTACGACCTTGGCGGCGGCACGTTCGATATCACGATCCTCGAGATCAACGACGGGGTATTCGAAGTGCTGTCGACATCCGGCAACACGTTTCTCGGCGGTGAAGACTTCGACCAGCGCATTATCAACTGGCTCGTGGATACTTTCCGAGAAGACTATCACATCGATCTTCGCGACGACCGTCTCGCGCTTCAGCGTCTGAAAGAAGCTGCGGAACGCGCCAAGTGCGAACTCTCGACGGTGATGGAAACGACCGTCAATTTGCCGTTCATCGCGGCGGACGCGACCGGTCCGAAACACATCAACGCGGTGCTGACCCGTGCGAAGTTCGAAGATCTTGTCCGCGATCTCGTCGAATCGTCGGTCGAGCCGTGCCAAAAAGCGCTTTGGGACGCGAAACTCAAGCCGACCGACATCGACAAGGTGATCCTCGTCGGCGGACAGACGCGTTCACCTATCATCGTCTCAACGGTAACAGAGGTCTTCGGCAAGGAGCCGTCGGCCGAGATCAACCCCGACGAGGTCGTTTCGATGGGCGCGGCGATCCAGGGCGGAGTCATGACCGGCGACATCAAGGACATCGTGCTTCTCGACGTGCTTCCATTGTCGCTCGGTCTTGAAACACGCGGCGGGCTTTTCGTCAAACTGATCTCGAAGAACTCGACGATCCCGCTCAAGAACACGATGACGTTCACGACGGTCGTCGACAATCAGCAGTCTGTTGAGATCCATATTCTTCAGGGCGAACGCGAGATATCGTCGGGGAACCGCAGTCTCGGAAAGTTCGAACTGGTCGGCATTCCGCCGTCGCCGCGGGGCGTCCCCCAGATCGACGTCTCGTTCGAGGTCGACGCCAACGGCATCGTCAACGTCTCGGCGAAGGACAAGATGACGGGCCTCGAACAGGCGATGCAGATCACCCCGTCTTCGGGTCTTTCGCCCGACGAGATCGACCGCCTGATCATGGAGGCCGAAACATCGGTCGAGAAGGACAACGAGGCGAAATCGCTGATCATGAAGCGCAACAAACTCGACTCGCTCGTGCGCAATACGCAAAAGGCGATGAGCGAGTTCGGGAAAGGACTTGATCTCGAACAGCAAAAGGCGATCAACGGTCTTTTGGGCGAAGCCGAGGAATTCGTTACTTCGGATGATCCGATGCTTCTCGATGAGGCGGCCAAGAAGGCAGAAGAAGCCGCGAATCAACTCACTTCGGCGCTGATGGTGATGGCCTAGCCATTTGGGATTCGGGATTTCGGATTTCGGATTTGGGCTCACTGCGGAACCCCGCACGAAGTAAGGGGGCCCGATCGCAGCAGCGATCGAGAAGAATCATTGCAGTCCCGCACCAGTTGTATGACCGGTGCGGGATTCTGCTTTTTCTGCTAAGCTTGTGAGACTTTCACTCAGGAGCCTCACAAAATGATCGACGATTACGGATTCGAAGAATTCGAAACGAATGAATTTCCACTCGCATATCTAATAACGCTACGAACCTACGGAACTTGGCTGCACGGTGACGAACGAGAATCGGTAGACCGTCATGAGGGCAGAAATGTCTACGGAACACCACGAATCAAGCGCAATCTTCGTCTCGAAGACGAGATGACGAAGCTGCTCAAGCAAAAGCCGGTTTTTCTAAATAGACCCCAGCGCAAAGTCGCCGATTCTGCGATCCGTTCGGTTTGCAAAGACCGCGGCTGGGACCTAAAGGCGCTCAACGTACGGACGAACCATGCACATCTGTCGTCAGTGCACAGATGCGACCCGAGAGAATCGCGGACGCGATGAAGGCCCGTGCAACAAAAGAACTGCGCGAAAAGGATCTCTTTTCAAGAGATGAAAAGATCTGGTCGAGAAACCGCAGTCGCCGTTGGCTCTGGAAACCTCGGCATGTCGAAGCTGTGATCCGCTATGTGCTGTATTGCCAGGACGCGGAATCGTTCAACGCCTGGATGCTACGCAACGGATACAGCTGGGGGCCGGGGGACGATCCCGATGCGGGACCCCGCAGGTAATCGGGCGGCAAGATTGCCGCTTGAGCGGTGGGCCAAATTCCGAGAGGTTCAGCGGATCGATCGCTCCCGCGATCGGGCCCCCTTACTTCGTGCGGGGTTCACCACTCTAGACTTCCGGCCCGCGACTCAAGTAAAATACCGATTCAAACGTCAGTTCATTAGTTTGAGCTGACGTTTCCATTTAAGACCGATGGCGAAACGAGATTATTACGAAGTTCTTGGTGTTTCAAAAGGCGCGTCGGACGCGGAGATCAAGTCCGCGTACCGGAAACTGGCGGTCAAGTATCACCCGGACAAGAACCCCGGTGACCACGAGGCCGAGGAAATGTTCAAGGAAGCCGCCGAAGCATATTCCGTGCTTTCTGATTCGAACAAGCGCACTTCCTACGACCGCTTTGGCCACGCCGGCGCGAACGGCCAGGGATTCGGCGGCTTTGACGCGCAGGGCTTTTCGAACATCGAGGACATCTTCGATCTGTTCGGCTTCGGCGACATGTTCGGCGGACGCGGGCGCTCGTCGCGCACTGCCGCGCAACGCGGTGCCGATCTCCGTTACGACATCGAGATCAGTCTCGAGGACGCCGCGCAGGGCAAGGACGAAAAGCTTCGGATTCCGCGGCTTGAGACCTGTGAAGACTGCGACGGGCGCGGAGCCGAAAAGGGAACCGAGCCGGAAACGTGTGTCGGCTGCGGGGGCGCGGGCCAGACGCGTTACCAACAAGGGTTCTTCTCGGTGATGCGCACCTGCCCGAACTGCGGCGGACGCGGACAGGTCATCAAGTCGCCGTGCAAGAAGTGCCGCGGAGCGGGACGCGTCGAGAAAGAAAAATCGCTTGAAGTGAAGATTCCGGCGGGAGTCGAGACCGGTTCGCGGCTGCGCGTCAACGGCGAGGGCGAATCCGGAACGAACGGCGGTCCGGCCGGCGATCTGTACGTCGTCATCCACGTCAAGGAACACGAAACATTCGAACGCCAGGGTGCGAACCTCTATGCGTCGGTGCCGATCTCGTTCGCGCAGGCGGCGCTCGGTGCGGAGATCCCGGTAAAAACGCTCGACGGTGAGCAGAATCTGAAGATCCCAGCCGGAACGCAGACGGGCACGGTTTTCCGTATCAAGAACGAAGGCATGCCCGTCCTCGGCGGACGCGGCAAAGGCGATCTGTTCGTCGCGGCGACCGTCATCACGCCGAAGCATCTGACAAAGGACCAGCGCAAACTGCTCGAACAGCTCGCCGAGATCGAAGACACCGAGTTCCAGGACGAAAGCTTCATGGACAAGGTCCGGAACATCTTTGGGTAGTCGTTGGAAAGTAAAAAGTAAAAAGTAGAAAGTAGAAAGTAAAAAAGTCGGGAAAATTCAAGATCCAAAATTCAAGATTCAAGGCCGTCAGCTGATGTTGATTCTTGAATCTTGATTTTTGAATCTTAATCTTGATTCTTGTTTATCCCCGATTTTCTACTTTTCACTTTTACCTTTTGAAAGGTCAGTCGCAGGGCCAGCAGAGCGCTAGCCGTCCTGCCCGACCGCTGCGGAGCCGAAGACCCGCTTTTTCATCGTGTAGGCGAGACACCGCAATTCGCGCGCGGCCGCGATCGACTCGTCGATCGTCAGGAACTGTTTGTCTGCCCGCAACCCGCCCATTTCCACGGTCCAGGTCGAAAGGCCCATGAACGACATCGCGTTCAGCGTCATCATCGCCTCGTAACCGCTGATCACCGTGAGCGATTCGAGCAAAGATTCGACCTTTTCTATCTCGCGCCGGGTCACATCGATCGCGTTGCAGATCGCCTGCCTGACCTGCGACGTCAGCTCGCGGGCAAGCGTCGACGCGTAACGCGGATCGGTGATCTCCTGTCCGCCGAGTTTCTTGAGCTCGAACCGATACTCTTCGAGCAGGTCAAGATACCGGCGAGAAAGGCCGATCACCAATTCCGGTTTGCGAACGCTTACCAACGCCATTTCGGCGTCAAGCAGCCTCTCGTTTACCAGCAATTTTACGAATAGCATCTCAGATCCCCGCTGAGTCGTCGGAGCCGTCATTTCGCAACGCCCGTTGCCGACGATACGTTATCGAGAGGACCGGTCACGACCTCGCTGGCGTGTTCATCGAACCCGAAACTCGCCAGGGCTTCAGACTCATCGTCGTAGGCGTCAAACACCGTCAGCAGTTTGGTGATGACCATCAGTTCGCGAACCCGTTCGGTCAGTTTCAGCAGTTTGAGGGTGCCGTGATTTTTTTCGAGCGTGGTGTAGCCGGCGACAAGTTCGCCGAGTCCGCTCGAGTCGATGTGCGTGACGTCCGCGAGATTGATGATGATCCGCCTGTCACCGCGGTCGACAAGCGTACGAAGTACCCGGTGCAGATCGATGTTTCCTTGTCCCAGCCTCAGTTCACCGCGCAGGTCAAGCACCGTCACAACGCCCTCACGGCGTTCGGAAATCTCAATTTTGCTCATTATTGTCTCCCTAAATCAGCTGTGTAGATCAGCTGGTCTGGCGGATTCCAGAGAAACTGAGAAAAGAGTAGCTAGGTTCTTTACGTCTTGAGCATACTCCCTATTTCTTTTGAATGGAAACAGAACTCTCATTAAGTCGGTTCGGTTCCGCGGCGGTCCGACCCCGGCGACGCGACTCGCGGATGATGTTCGCGAGGTCCGCAAGGAACGCCGGGTCGTCGATCAGCACCTTGGCCATGCGGCCGACGCGCACCAGCAGCGGCGGGAAGCTGGCAAACTCGGTCTGGCGCCGGTTGGTCGCCTCGACCTTGGCGGCCTGTGCCCGATCGACCTCGGCCAGAACTGACCGGGCCGCGGCGAGCTTGTCGCGCCGGGCTTCGAGCGTGATCTCGGCATGGCTCGGGTTCCAGGCGGTCCCGAGTCCGGACAGAATGATAGCGATGGTTTCGAGGTTCGAAACGTCATTACATAACTACCCCGAACGCCGAGATGTTAGAAACGTCGAATCGAAGAAGTCAAGAAAAATTTTCTGTTCTGCGACGCACCGCCGCGCGGCGACGTGACCAGAACCGCGCGGGAGGTCAGAACCGGGAGCGGCAGCGACCGGCAAATCGGACCAAAGCCCAAACCAAC
>JAKQII010000269.1 GCA_029557535.1 Acidobacteriota bacterium | reverse complement strand
AGTGGTCAGTGGTCAGAGTTTGGAGTCCAGCGTTTACGCTGCCGTGGTCGGTGATCGGTGAATCGGTGTTTCGAAACCCACGATCACAGCGGATATTTGCTCCCGACCAAAAGACTACTTTCCAGCGATTGCCTGTTGTCGCTCACCCTTCAATCACTATCGCGTAGTTTGCGAGTGACAGGTATCATCGGAAAGTGATCTACCGACCACCGACCACCGACCACCGACCACCGACCACCGACCACCGACCACTCCGTCGCGCGGTAGCGCGCCGCTGAACGGCTCACCGCTCACTGACTTGACGCTCTCCGCCCAATTCGCTAAATTCAAAGTTCGCTGATTGCGGAATCCAAAATCCAAAATCGCGAATCCAAAATCGTCTCGGGGACGTAGCTCAGCTGGGAGAGCGCATGAATGGCATTCATGAGGTCAGGGGTTCGATCCCCCTCGTCTCCACCAAATAACAAAAGGCATCCGATAGAGGATGCCTTTGCTGTTTTGATCTATTAACGGACTTGCGAATCGCTAGTACGTGGGTTCGACGGCGATCGTTTTGATGAAGATCCCGCGATTGAATTTCGTCGTCTCGTATGCGTCCTTGGCGTAAATTCCGGCGCGCTTTCCCTTGCCGGACACCGCGACCCGAAACTTCAGGCCAGCCGGACTATTTGCGAAGATCGCGTATTCGTAGTCGGTCTGCTCATCGATTTCGATCTTCTCCAGCTTGCCGTATTTCTTCTCGACGTCCCGCAGACTCATCCCGACCCGCACTCCCTTGGCCGTGTGATAAGTCGAGTCGACGACGTCGATCCTGGTGATCTTCCCCGTGTACTCGATAAACGTCATCACCAGCTTTCTGCCCTCGGTGACGCGCGAAAGCATATCGCCTTCAAAAACGTTGACGCCCTTGCTTACCTTGAGTGGCTTTGCTCTGCGCCGGGCTTCGGCCGCAGACATACCGAGTTTGATCACGCCCGCGGATGTCGATGTGATCAGCTTGTTCTTCTGTGCGTGCACCAATCCGACGCCCAGAAGGCAAATGGTCGCGATCAGCAGAATAAAATGGTTTGTTTTTTTCAATGGTTTCTCCTTGTCAGAACTGGCATAGGAATGACCGCAATGATAGGGAGGTTTTGCGCAAGAAGCAATTCGGACGACAACCCGTCTGAGTTACGCGTTCACGCGTGACCGACGCTGAGTCTTATCAGTATTGATCACGCCTGAAGGCGTAACTCAGACGGGTTGTCGTTGGTTCACTCCTTCACCGCAAAAACCTTAACGCTCGCGGCATAGTCGTTGACGTTGTACTTCTTCAGCAGTTCGGCGAATTCCGAATGGAGTTCGGACGACGGCGCCGGCGAGCAGCAGCCGGTGTCGACCGTCGGCAGCGAGCGCGACGAACCGATCTCGATCATCGGCGGAGCGCAGCACGCCGACTGGTTCTCGACCTTCGCATAGGCGTTAAGGTCCGCTCCCGAATCGATCACTTCGACTGCCGAGAACCCGGCGTCCGTCAGTCCCTGTTTGTAATCCTCGATCGGGATCGCGCCGGCGATGCACCCGACATAAGCCAAAACATCATCGCCAAGCTCCGGCGGCAAAGCCTTCTTCAAGGCGATGTCGCTGACCGCAAGGCGACCGCCCGGCTTCAGCACGCGCGCGATCTCGCGAAAGACCGCCTTTTTATCCGGTGCGAGGTTGATCACGCAATTGCTGATGACGCAATCGACCGAGTTGTCGGGCAAGGGGAGTTTGTCGATCGTCGCCAGGTGAAACTCGACGTTCTCGTAGTCGCCCTTTTCGGCGTTGCGCCGCGCCAGGTCGATCATCTCGGGCGTCATGTCGATCCCGATAGCTTTGCCTTCGGGGCCGACCTTTTCAGCGGCGAGGAAGACGTCGAGGCCACCGCCCGAACCGAGATCGACGACCGTTTCGCCCGGACGCAGCGACGCCATCGCCGTCGGATTCCCGCACGAAAGTCCCATGTTCGCCTCGGCCGGGATCGAGCCCAGTTCCTCGGCCGAATAGCCGAACGCCTCGGCCACCGCCCGCACTCCATCAAGTTCCGACGACAGGTTTCCGACCGCTACGGCCGCATATTTTTCACGCACGGCATCAGTCAATTTCTGGGACATAAATCACCTCAAAATAATGGAAATAAGTACACTCCCAGAATAGACCTTTATCACATATTCGTCAAGACATATATGTAGAGAGTGGTCGGTTGTCTGTGGTCGGTGGGCAGTGAGCGGCCGGGAGCGGCAACGACTGGGTGTACAAAGTAAAAAAGCAAAAAGGTAAAGGTAAAAGCCAATCCGCAATCCCAAATCCCGAATCCCAAATGCGAAGTCAGATTCCCCGGCTTTTTTACTTTCGACTTTTTACTTTTTACTTCTCGCACTAATCACTGTTGACAGCAACAACTGTTTAGTTGTATTCTGTCTCGCCATGTTGCTCTTACTCGACGAATTCAGGGGACGCCGGTTCTACGGAACGGCCGAACTTGCGGACGCGGCGGCATCGATCCTGCAACAGGTCGGGCCAACGCAGGAAAGGGGAACCGTGAAGGATTTCCCTGACGAACGCACCGTCAGGTACTACCTTTCGGAAGGATTGATCCCCGAGGCGGACGACAAGCAAGGACTCAAATCCGTGTTCGGATTCAGGCATTTGCTGGCGATACTCGTCATCAAGCAACTGCAGTCCGAACATCTTCCGATCCGCAAGATCAGGGAGATCATCGGGGACATGTCCGAGTCGGAGTTGGAGCGGCTGCTCGGGCCCGAGTTCGGGATCTCCGAAAAGAAGAACGACGCGAAGTCGTACCTCGAGGGGTTGCTGACGACGCGCGAGCCGTCCCGGAAATTCGCTGACATGGGTCCGCCGCGATCGCCGCGGTCGATGCCGATGCCGAGCGGGCGTCCGCAATCACGAGTGCGTCAGACCGGCTGGCAACGGATCGAGCTTTTTCCGGGGCTCGAAATAAACATGCGGGACGATTTCCGGTTCACGGGCGACCGCGCCATTTTGGAAAGTATCGTCGACGAACTTCGCCGGCTTTTGATAGCGAGAAGTTAGGATTCTTGCCCGCGAATTTTCGCGAATCCGCGCGAATCTATTTCGTGAAACTTCGTGATCCTTCGTGGTTGAAAAAAACAGTTTCGCATAAATTCGTGAAGATTCGCGGGCAAATAATGAGCGGTGAAATCGCAAACGTTGAACAGTTAACGAAAAGCAATTTTTGCGTATTTCGCGTGGTTCGCGGGCAAAAAAGCGATTCGTGAAGTTTGTGATCCTTCGTGGATGAAAAAAAGATTCGCGAAGATTCGCGGGCAAAATTGAATTAAGAAGTAAAAGGAGACAAGCACAGGATATGAAAACGCCAAAGATTGAACTGATCACTGAAAAATCCAAACTCGCCGAAGGAACGCCGCAGACCATCCCGGTCCTCTTGCGGATCACGCCTCCCGCGATCGAAACCCCGACCGAACGTCCGCAGATGAACCTCTCGCTTGTGCTTGACCGCTCCGGATCGATGAACGGCGACAAGATCGAGCAGGCAAAGCTCGCGGCGGCGCACTGCGTCGAACAGCTTTTGCCGGCCGACCGGATGAGCGTCGTCATTTTCGACGACCGCATTGAAACGCTCATCCCGAGCGCGCCGACGGCCAACCCCGAACTTTACAAGCGGCTGATCGGGCGAATCCACGTCGGCGGCTCGACCGCCCTCCACGAGGCCTGGGTCAAGGGCGGCATCGAGGTCAGCGAGCATCTCGACGACCGCCGCGTCAATCGCGTCATCCTCATTACCGACGGCCAGGCGAACGTCGGCGAAACCCGAACCGGGACGATCGTCGCACAGGCGGGCGAACTCGCGAAAAAAGGCGTTTCGACCTCGACGATCGGCATCGGCCGCGACTTCAACGAGGAACTGCTCGTCCCGATGGCCGACACCGGTGAGGGCAACGCCTGGCATGTCCAGGAAGCAGGCGATATGGCCCGCATCTTCGAGGCCGAACTGGGCGGCGCGCTCAACCAGTTCGGCCGCGAGGTCTCCCTGCGGATCGTCCCGCGCGACGGCGTGCGGATCACGGACGTCATGAACGACTTCGAGCGCGACGCCGCAGGCGGCTACGTTCTGCCGAACCTGATCAGCGGCCGCCCGCTCGAGATCGTCGTCGAGGTCGCGCTTCCGGCCGGCGCGGCGGGCGAATCGCTGGCGGCATTCGACGTCGAGCTTCGGTTTACCGATCAGCGCTCGGCAGAGCATGTC
>JAKQII010000249.1 GCA_029557535.1 Acidobacteriota bacterium | reverse complement strand
GTTCCAAGGCCGCTGGCATTCCAGGCCGCTGGCATTGCAGGCCGCTGGCGTTCCAAGGCCGCCGACGTTCCAGGCCGCTGGATTGCAGGCCGCCGGCATTCCAGGCCGCCGGCATTGCAGGCGGTTGGCATTCCAGGCCGCCGGCGTTCCGGGCCGCCGGCGTTCCAGGCGGTTGGCATTCCAGGCCGCTGGCATTGCAGGCCGTTGGCATTGCAGGCCGCTGGCATTCCAGGCCGCCGGCATTCCAGGCCGCTGGCATTCCAGGCCGCTGGCATTGCAGGCCGCCGGCGTTCCGGGCCGCTGGCATTCCAAGCCGCTGGCATTCCAGGCCGCCGGCATTGCAGGCCGCTGGCATTCCAGGCCGTTGGCATTCCAAACTTCAGGCTGCGGCATTTCCCAAAGACCCGAGTGTAAAATCTTAAGACTGAATCCTGAAATCATGAAGGCTGAAATCTTGGAATCGTGGAATCTGAAATTTGGAATCTTAATGGAGAAGCGGCCCTGAGTTTCGGGTAACTCAGGGCCGCAATTTCTAGCGGAAGGCATTCCTGAAGGCACAGCGGAGCGGACAGGCAAAAGGCGGATTATTAACGGGCAGGGCTATCTAGATTCAACGAAGAAGCTCTCCGCAAGTTAGCTTATTTCGCTGTCACAAGAATCTTTTCGTTCGGACGACTCATTCCGATTTTCCGCGCTTCGCGCTCGATCGTTTTCGAGTCGTTCTTCAAACTGTGAATCTCCTCCTGCATGGAGAGATTCTCAGACGACATTTTTTCAACTTCGCTGTTCAGCTCGGTGTTCAGCGCGGCCCCCTCGCTCATCTCCGAAAGCGCGCGGAGATTAGTCGCGAGGCAGAGCATAAATCCCAGTGTAAAGACCAGAGCGAATGCGAACCATTTCTGCCGGGTCGCGGGATTCGCCCGTTTCCCTTTCTTTTTCAACGACTTGGAAACGCGCGGCTTAGTCCAGTAAGTATTTCCGACCTTGCTCAAGCAGCACCTCCAAATCCCGCTGATCTTCAGATTCGGCATAGATCCGAACCAACGGCTCGGTCCCTGACGGCCTCATCAGCATCCAACTGCCGTCTGCAAAGAAAAACTTCACACCGTCCAGCCGGTTTATCTTTTCAACTTTCCGGCCCGCGATCGAATCCGGTTCGCGCGCCAGCTTCTCTTTCAAGACCTTCGCAACTTCATCGGTCAGTTTCACGCCGATCCTGCCGGATTCAAGCTTCCCGACCCGAGAATAGATCTCATCGAGTTGCGCTGAGATGCTCTTTCCGCGAACCGCGACCGCTTCGGCCGCAAGAAGACAGGCGAGTATGCCGTCTTTTTCGGGATAATGTCCGCGGATCGAAAGGCCTGCCGACTCTTCGCCGCCGAGAATGATCTCGTCCCTTATTATCAATTCGCCGATGTACTTGAAACCGACCGGCGTTTCATAGAGCTTTAGTCCGCGGCTGGCCGCGACCCTGTCAACCAGGTGGGACGTCGCGACGCTTCGCGCGACCCCCAGCGTCCATCCTCTGGACTCCGCCAAATAATCTGTCAAAACGGCGATCAGGTGGTTCGGCTGGATAAGCGTTCCGTCCGAATCGACGACGCCGAACCGGTCACCGTCACCGTCGGTCGCAAGTCCGAGCGTCAGCGTTTTCGACTTCACTGCCGCAATCAGCTCGGCCATCTGCCTCTCGCCCGGTTCCGGCGACATTCCGCCGAATGTCACGTCACGCCAGTCGTGAAACGTTTCGACCTCAAGCCCGTGACCGCGAAGGATCTTGTCAAGATATCCGCGTCCCGTTCCCCACAGCGGGTCGGAGCCATATCGGCCCTTGGCCGCCGCAATGGCGTCGAAACGAATCTTCGTCTCGAGATCGGCAAGATACGCGGGCCGGGCGTCAAACTCCTCGACTGTTCCGCCCGAAACGTCGTCGCCATCCAGGTTCAGTTCAAAAAGATCTTCGATCCGCTTCGTGATTTCGGGCAATGCCGGGGCGCCGTCGGCGGTCGAAAACTTAATCCCCTGATACTCCGGCGGATTGTGCGAAGCGGTGAAATTGATTGCGCCGAGCGCGTTTTCGTACCGAATCGCATGTGCGATCGTCGGGGTTGGCGTCGGGTGATTGCAAAGCAGGACCCGATGGCCCCTTCGGCTCGCGATATCCGCGGCAACTTCGGAGAATTTCTCCCCCATAAACCGCGAATCGTAACCGACGATCAGCGTTTTCCGATCGTTCTGTGAACCTTCTTTCAAATAGCTGCAAATCGCTTCGGTGACCCGCCGGACGTTTCTGTAGGTAAACTCGTCGGCTATGATCGCCCTCCAGCCCGACGTTCCGAATCGAATTGGCATAAAAACTTGGCTGAACCGCGATTCCCTTTTTCGGATTTCCAGTGCCCGAAAAAGCCGGACACGATGTACTCTGGATAATGCGTTTTGACCGAAATCCCGTGAAGGTGGAAAAAATTTAGCATAACCACTTATCCATGTAAAGAACCCCGCTCGAACGTTAACTCTCTTGTTTAGTGCGAGTTACGTTTCTTACCTCAAGTAAGATATAAGTCAACTGCTTAAAATCGAACGAAAGGTGAACGCTATTCCGAAATGGTTTCGCGATTGTCGCGAAGGCCCGATTCTCTCGATGTTTTGCAAACGCGACGCGCCTTCGCCCCTGTGGGAATCAAAGATCGGGCTTTAAGCATCAGTTTAATCGCCGGCTCGGCGAATATTCATTTCGGCGTCCAGTGTCCCTTCAAACGCAATCTTGACGTGTGTCAAATCCGCCGCAATAGTTGGATTTGAGGCAATCAGTGTCATATTGACCCGCCCGGAACCTACCGCCGATGCTCCGCGATTCACACCGTAACTCGTGCTGCGGCAACGATTTATACGAAGCGCTACCGAATGGCACAGTCCTTGCTATGCAGTCATGAACTCTATATGGAGCGCACGCGCGAGAATCACCGAAGTTGCGCCCGATGCTTAACAGTTTCCAGTCATTGTTTGGAGAAGAGAACTTATATGAGACCCGTAAAACACTTTGAAAAAGGTCTGACCTACGTTGCAAGTGGATTATTCAATGCAGTTAAGGCCGTTAACCAGTACAAACCGAACCCGTCGTTCACACCGAAGTGGGCTGACAAGCCGATCCAGAAATCGTGGGAAAAATCGAAGCCGACGCTCGGATTTCCGCGCACCACCGATTCGCTCTGTCCGAACTGTGTCATTGAGGCACGCGAGGAGATCCTGAGCGGCAAACGCGATGTTTCGACGCTGATCAATGAAAAGGTCGGCGAAGTGAAGGCGCAGATCGTCGAACGCGACGGCCAGATCTGGATGATCAAGGATTGTCCGGAACACGGCCATTTCGAAGATCTGATGGCGATCGACTCTGAATTCCTGAAGCACATCGAATCGCTCTTCCCCGGACGCGACATGCGCTCGCACAACGACGAGCAGCTCCACAATCACGGCAGTTCGTCGATCAAGTACGGCCGCGGCGCCGTTTTGACGGTCGACCTGACAAACCGCTGCAACATGATGTGCGACCCCTGCTTCATGGACGCCAACCAGGTAGGATTCGTCCACGAGCTGAGCTTTGAGGACGTCAAGGAAATCCTCGACAACGCGATCTCGATCAAACCGCGCCGCCAGATGTCGGTGCAGTACTCGGGCGGCGAGCCGACGCTCTCGCCGTACTTCATCGAGGCGGTCCGCTATGCGCGCAAGGTCGGCTACAACTCGGTCCAGGCCGCGACCAACGGCATCGAGTTCGCGAAATCAAAGGAATTCTGCCGTGAAGCGGCCGACGCAGGTCTCCGTTTCGTTTATCTCCAGTTCGACGGCATCGGCAACGACGCCAACTCGCACCGGCAGATCGGCAATCTGTTCGACGTCAAGCTCCGCGCGATCAACAACCTGCACGAAGCCGGCGTCGACATCATTCTCGTGACGACGCTCGTCAACGGCGTCAACAACGACCAGGTCGGCACGATCGTCAGGTTCGCGCTCGAGAACCCGAAGAAAATTTCGTTCATCGCGTTCCAGCCGGTTTCGTTCACCGGTCGCGACGAGCACATCACCGAACAGCGCCGTCTGCAGCAGCGCTACACGCTGTCGCATCTGGCGCTGGACGTTCAGAAACAGGTCGGGATCACCGAACCGACGCGCGACTGGTTCCCGCTGTCGCTGATGGGCGCTTTCGCCGATTTCGCGGACGTTGTTCACGGACCGGACGCCGAATGGGGCCAGGTTTCGTGCGGCTGCCACCCGAACTGCGGCGTCGGAACGGCGATGATGATCAATAAGGAAACGAACGAGATGGCGCCGGTTCCGCAGTTCCTGAACATCCAGGGACTCGTTACCGACATGCAGCACATCACGGACACGAACCGCGGCAAATGGTTCTCGAACATCATGATGGGCCTCGCGCTGCTCAAGAACTACAACCCGTACGGCGCTCCGCAGAGCCTGACGCTCGCGGGCATCTTCAAAAAGTTCGACAAATCATTCGGACTTTCGGGCAAGAGCTACGGAAAGGTCGACGGGTCGCGGACGATGGAAGACATCGAAAAACGCCGGTCCGATCCTTGGAACTTCCTGTTCATCGCCGGAATGTGGTTCCAGGATCTGTTCAACTACGACTTCCGCCGCACCGAGATGTGCATCATCCCGTACGGCACGCAGGAAGGCGAAATTTCGTTCTGCGCTTACAACACGGGCATTGGCTGGAGAAACATCATCGAGCACATGCACCAGAACGCGACGGTTGCGCAGTGGTACAAGGACCACGGCCGTCACGAGATCTTTGCCCGCGGCAAGGAAGTCCCGCTCGAGGACAAGTCGCACGGATTGAAGCTCAACGAGGTCGACCTGGCGCGTCCGAACAAGCCGGACATGGAAGGTCCGAAAACGGCCGCCGAGGAAATGCAGATGATGCGCAAGCTTTATCAGCAGATGGTGCTCGACAAGAACAACATCAAGGGCGACAACCTCGTCCAGATCGGCGGCATCAAGCGCGAGAAGAAAAAGGAAGCTGCTTCCGCGTAAGTTCCCTGCTCCAATTAATGACACTCAAGGCTGTCCTTCGGGACGGCCTTTTTTTGGTCGGGACACTGCACTGGGAATCGGGATTTCTGATCGCGGGTTGCATCTGCCGCGACGGTTGCGGAGCCAACGCATTTGGGATTGCGGATTTGGATTGCGGATTTGTCGAAGATCCAATGCGACCCGATGTTCTTCCGATCGCAAATCAAAAAAAAAATGCCGGCAAGCCGTAACCAAAATAATTCTTTGCCTTTTCGTTCTATAAGTCGGATAATTCCGCCATCGAGGATTGGTCTTTATGAAACGGTTCCTGACGTCGGTCGCGTTCTGTGCGTTGCTCCTGGTCGTTGGACTCATCGCGTTCTCGCCGCGGTCAAAGGCCGGCGAGAACCTGCTCGAAAAGCTCAGCAAACTTCCAGCCCCGGCGCCGCCGAATCCCTATTTCAAGGTCACTTCCGAGAACCGGCCGCCCGAATTCTACGACCCGACCAAACCGCCGCCCGACGACGCGCCGATCGAGGACCTGATGGCTTACTGGCTCCGCCAGAGCCAGACCGATCAGACACAGAACTACATCCCGAAACCGTCGGAACGGACGGTTGAGCGACTGATGTCGGCGATCGCCGATGATCCGTCGCGACTTACCGAATTTCTCGATACGTTCAAGGGAAACAAGGACGCGATCGACTTCGTCAAGCGCCTTTACGACGACGAGCTGGCCAACCGCAAGCTCGAACGCGACTGGCGCGAGTCAGTAAAAAAGTGGCTGACGTACAACAGTCCTTACTTCAGCACCGACCTCGTGCGTGTCGCCCAGACCGTCCGCGACGAGAACAATTACGTCACGAACCAGACCGAACTTCTCGCGCTCGCGAAGGTCGACTGGGACCGCGCCGAACCGCTTCTCAATCGGATGGTCAACGCGACGTCGCAGCCGGTCTCGCAGACACTGGCCCGATGGGCGTATTACCAGCATGCGATCGACACGAACGATCAGCTCGAGGCGTCGAAATGGCGCGACGAATTGAAAGCGATCGTCGAAGACAAAAGTCAGAAGCCGGGCAATCGCGACCTCGCCATGGACGCTCTCGTTCAGGGCGGTGATTTCCCCGGCCGCGACGAGTGGTACATGACGTTGCTCGGCGACGAAACGCTCCACAATCTCCAGGTCAACGGTCAGACCTATACCGGCCTGACGACGATCATCAGATATTCGCCCGAAGGCAAGTACACCGACCGGATGATCGAACTGCTCGGAAGCAGCAGCAAAACCGTCAGGAGTGCGGCGATCAGGAATCTGACGACTAGCGGATCGATAAAAAAGGAAGAGATAGTTCGGGCGATGCTGCCGTGGCTTGAGGATCCGAGTTGGGCGAACGACGTCGCCGGTTCCCGCCGGGCGCTGATCACCGCGATCAAGGACTATCGAATCCCCGAAGCGGTGCCCGGACTGATTTCAGTCATCAACAACCGGGCGCTGCTCGCGCCGACCCAGACGCCGACTTCGAGGTCGAATGTCAATACGGCCGTTCCCGATGTTGCCGAGTTCCGTAATTCATACGAATTCCGGTCGTTCGTGCTCGCCGCTGTCGAGTCGCTCGGTGCACAGCGCGATCCGCGCGCGGTCCCCGTGCTTCGCGAGGTTCTACCCGAATTCGAATCGTGGCAGCGGCAGCAGGTCGTCAAGGCGATGGTCGATTGCGGCGGGTTTTCGGCATCGGAAGAGGTCGACGCGATCGAGCACATGGCCCGGAACAACTCGAAACGGGAAGAGCTTGAGCGCCAATCGAATGCCGCCGTCAACGCAGCGACCAAGGATGTCGATACCGACGATATTTCGATCGCGAATGTCAATATGATGGCCGTCAACAGATCGTCGGTCACGGTGTTCCAAACGACCCCGGCCCGGCCCGGTGTCGTCGATCCCGAGGAACTCAGATCGCTTCTCGGCAACGCTTTGCTTCAGATCGAGGAGCCGACCAACGATCTCGTTGCGGCGCTGATCGATCGGATCGAGGTCATTGAGAAACGCGAACCGGACGTTGCCGTCAAAATGCGCGACGTCCTCCGCATTTGGAAGGGACCGGCGGTCAACGCGGTGCTAATGCACGGGATAAAGAACGGAACCGGAGAACTCGACGACGTTCTCAAGATCCTGACACGGCGGGCCGAGATCCGCGAAAAACAGATCAATGACGTTTACGACATGCGCGGCGGCGTGCCGTTCGCCGTCGGCCTGTCGGCCTGCGTGATCGAACAGAACGGCGAATACGACGCGATCATCGGCGGGGACAACAACGAGACCAAGTCCGCGATGCTCGCCTGCGCCCGCATGATCAGGGCGAAACTCCCGGTCCGCAACGTCGCGCAATTGCTTAACAGTCCGGACAAAATGCTGGCGGCCACTGCCGAAAATTACCTGATTTCGGAAGATTCGGCCGAGGCGCGATCGATCGTCCTGGCACGTCATCCGAACGAAGCGATGGTTCTCGGAGCGCGGGCGACGTTTGCCGGAAAGGGTGAGACCGAATATCCGCTTTACGAGCTGTTCCAGAGCATTCCGGGCGTTCCCGAAGCCTACGGTGACCGTGACTACGAAGAGCTCGACAAGATCGAGAAAAGGCTTCAGAAGGAGGTGATCGAGAAGCCGGAACTGCTCGGCGTCTATTCATACCACAAGAATTTCGTTCGCATCTACAGCGACCGTGCGGTCTTCAGTTGGGAAGAAGATCCGGCGCGCTATCGCGAACGAACGCTCGAGACGAACGAATTCGAGCGGCTCAAGGGATACCTGGCCGATGCACATGTCGATGATCTTCCGCCGTTCCTATCAAACTGCGGCGAGTATTGCGCCAACGACGCGGAACTTCTGATGCTCGGACGGGCCGGGGGCCGGCGCGTTTTCACGAACGGCTACCCGCTTCCGCCCTTTTTCGAAAAGCTTGGCGCGATCTTCGACGAGATGAAGCGTCCGTCGGCGAAGCTTCGCTACTACATGCAGGATTCGATTAAGGGCCTCGAGATCATCTTTGAAGACAAGAACCTGAGCGCCGTGACGGTGTGGAAGAACGGAGCTGATCTCCGGGTCCTGACCGACAACACAGTCAGGAGAAAGCAGGTCGAGGCCGAGCTCAACGCCCAAGACGAATCGGAACAGGAGGCCGAAAACCTTAACTACGAGGAATTTGAGAGACGGAGCAAAAAACGGCGTGTCGCGCGTGAGTACGAGGGATTGGGCTGGTTCCGGTTCGGGAACGGACGGCCGATCGCGGCGGCGCCGCAGCCACCGGGCTTCAGTTTCATACCCGATCGTGACCGGGCGGCCGTTCAGCCCGACAGCGAACAGTGGAAAGCCCGTACGGCGACGGTCGAGATCCGATCCGACCCGGAAGGCCTGTACAAGGTCGTCCGCGGTCAGATGACGCGGATCAGAACGGGCTTCTACGCATCGCCCGTGGTAACGCCGAACGGACGATGGGTCGTCGCGCAAAAATTCGGCGATGGCGATCAGGATGGATACGGTCCGCGTGTCGTCCGCGTCAACCTGTTGACGAATAAGGAGTTCCCGATCAACTATTCGGGCTATCCGCCGCTCGTCCCGATCGCGTTCGTGCCTGCCCAGAACAAGATCCTGCTTGGAACGGCCTATACGTACGAGGACGAGGAATTCGAGAACGATGGCTTCGCGATCCCCGAACCGACGTTTGAAAAATACTATTTCCTCGATGCTGAAACCGGCGCATTCGTCGAAATGAAGAACGATCTCGCACCGCTCGCCCAGCAATCGTACCGTCCGCTGCAACCGGTCACGGGCAAACCTGACGAATTTTGGGCGGCAGTTCCAAACGCGGACGGCGAATACACCGAGATCGGCACGTACACGCTGCGCACGCTCACGTTCCGCCCGATGCTGAAACTCCCGAAAATCGAGTTCACCAGCGTCCGGATGTGGGTCGATGAACTCGAAAACAAAGCCTATTTCGCCTATGAGGGCCATTTGCTCAGCGTGCCGCTGAAGTGATTTTCGATTTTGGAATTTCGATTTTGGATTTTGGATCGGTGGGACCCTCCCGACCGTTCGCACGGTGATTCGGCTTGCGGCGATCCGCGTAAAATGGTTTAATTGGTGTTTGCTCCGAGAGCAATATTCTGCGCCGAAGAGGGGGTGAGACGAAAAATGGCTTATATCGTAGTGAATTCGAACGAATCGATCGAGAACGCGCTGCGCCGGTTCAAACGGAAAGTGATGACGGAGGAGATCATCAAGGATCTCAAAAAGCACGCTCATTTCATCCCGCCGGGCCAAAAAGCGAAGCTGAAATCGCAAAACGCCCGCAAGCGCAACAAGAAACGGATGCGCTCGATGCGCACACAGAGCATGGCTCCGTCGAACGGCTAATCGCCTTCGCCGCCCGCGCTTGATATTGATGCGTGAGACGAGTTTCCGGTAGATCGCCTGAACTCGTTTCACGCATTAACTGTTTTGCTTTCCGAACGACCGATGCCGACTGAAAAACCAAGGATCCTGATCACGAACGACGACGGCTATCATTCCGACGGAATAATCGCCCTCGAGGCCGCTCTGCATGATCTCGGTGACGTTTACGTCGTCGCTCCGGCATCGGAAATGTCGGGAGCATCGCACAGCCTGACGCTTACGCGGCCGCTCCGTATCAGGCAGATCGACGAACGTCACTGGACGGTTGACGGCACGCCGACCGATTGCGTCACGCTCGCCGTCAACAAGATCCTGCCGCCCGAAAAATTGCCGCATATCTGCGCTTCCGGAATCAATCACGGCCCGAATCTCGGAGATGACGCGACGTACTCAGGAACGGTTGCGGGAGCGCTCGAGGCGACGATCCTCGGCGTTCCCGGTCTCGCCTTCAGCCTGACGGCGAGCCGTGATCCGGACTTTGCCGAATCGGTCCGCATCGCCAGAGCGATTACCGAAAGGGCCATCGCGGACGGACTGCCGCCGAGCACGCTCCTGAACGTCAATATCCCGAAGGGCGTTCCGAATGGACTTCGGGTGACCAAACAGGGGTTCAAAAACGCCCGCCCGATCATCACCGAACATATCGACCCGCGCGGCAAACCGTATTATTGGATCGGTGAGCTGCGAGAGGGATTTCACGCCGGGGGCGGGACCGATTTCGAAGCCATTGACGCGGGCTATGTTTCGATCACTCCAATGCGGAGCGATCTGACGAATCACTCCGCGATCGAGCATCTGCGCGGTTGGAACTGCGAAGCTTAGGCTTTTTTATCTGTGAACGGAACGCGACTCCTGAAAGAATATGAGATTCTCCGCGGTCAGATGATCCGCAAGCTCCGCGATGACTATAAGATCGCGGACGAAAGCGTGCTCACGGCGATGGATTCGGTGCCGCGCGACTTCTTCGTCCCGACGGCACTCAAATCGCAGGCTTACCGCGACAACGCGCTGCCGATCTCGGCGAACCAGACGATCTCGCAGCCGTACATCGTCGCGAAAATGACCGAGCTTCTCGAACTAAAGCCGTCCGACCGCGTGCTCGAGGTCGGCGCCGGTTCGGGATACCAGTCGGCCGTTCTGGCGAAGCTCGTGTCGGCGGTTTTCGCGATCGAACGGATCCCGGCACTTGCGGCTGAAGCAAATGAGCGTCTGCGCGCGCTGGGGATCGCAAACGTCTCGGTCAATTGCGCCGATGGCACGAACGGTTGGGAAATGTATGCGCCTTTCGACAAAATACTCGTCGCGGCCGGCGGCCCGGAAGTCCCGCGGCCGCTGCTTGATCAGCTGAAAGTCGGCGGAAAGCTGGTCATTCCGATCGGAGCCGATCAGAAAAGCCAGTCGCTGGTGCGCGTGACGCGGACTCCGAACCGGTTTGTAAATGAGGAATTCGGACCCTGTTCATTTGTACCGCTGATCGGTGCTCATGGCTGGAAATAGTTGATTTATATGACTTTGCTCGCGTTCATTTTCGGAGTTTTCGAAGATCTCAAGCGGACCTTTTGGTTTCTTGATCCGAATCTGCTGATCAACACGCTTCTCGATCTTTTCGGCGTTTACACCTATTTCGCGCTGTTTTTCATCGTCTTCGCCGAAACCGGCCTCGCCGTCGGTTTTTTTCTTCCGGGCGATTCCCTGCTCGTCGTCACCGGACTTTTCGCGCGGACGTATCCCGAGAAACTGAATGTCATCTTGGTCCTGATCTCGTTCTTCCTCGGATCGGTGATCGGCGACTCGACCGGTTACTGGACCGGCCGGATCATGGGAAAACGTCTCTTTAACCGCGAGAACTCCCGGATCTTCAAGCCGTCGCGGGTCGAAAAGGCGCACGCGTTTTTCGAAAAATACGGTCCGAAGACGGTCCTTCTCGCGCGCTTCGTGCCAATCGTCCGCACCTTCGCGCCCCTCGTCATCGGCGCCGCCGAAATGCGCTACGCGACGTTCGTCTTTTACAGCGTCTTGGGCGGACTGCTTTGGATCCTGAGCATGGTGCTTGCGGGATATTTTCTCGGAACCGCGATCGAGAACGCGTTCGGCATCAAGCTCGAGCAGCATATCGAAAAAGTGGTCATTCTCGTCGTCTTTCTTTCGCTATTGCCGCCGATGATCGAGTACCTGAAACATCGCTTTTCGAACCGCGGAGAGAAGGCCGGAGATCACTGATCAGCGGACTGCCACCGATTGCTTCCGGCGTCCGGGACGGCTTTGCGATCGCGTCCGGACCGTTCCGGCGCGTCGTTTCGGGGCCGTCCGCTTGGGTGCGATTCTGCACGCGGCCCGCGGGTTCCGGATCGTGATTCGTCGTCGGCCTCGCGGTTGACTTCGGTCACCCGGTAGCTTAGAATCTAGAACTTGATTCAGCGGGGCGTGGCTCAGCCTGGTAGAGCGCACGGTTCGGGACCGTGAGGTCGGATGTTCAAATCATCTCGCCCCGACCATTTTCGAAAGAGCGGCTGTCGTATTCGGCGGCCGCTTTTGATTTTTCGGGCGGGATGAAGTTTGTAGTAAACTGGCTTTGCGCCCCGCGCGCCGCGAGAGAACAGTTTGGGAAGCAAAAGAGAGAGAATCTTGATCGTCGATGACGAGCGCTATATCCGTATGACGCTTGCCGAAGCGGTTCGTTCGTGGAACTATTCGCCTCTTGAGGCCGACAATATCGAGTCCGCGCGCGACGTTGTCAACAACGAGGAGCCGGACGTCGTCCTGCTCGATATCGACCTCCCGGACGGTTCCGGCCTCGATCTCCTCGAGGAAATAAAGGAAACGGCGCCCGAAACGGTGGTCATCATGATCACCGGCAACATCAGCGTTCCGAACACGATCGCCGCGCTTCGCGGAGGCGCGCACGACTTCATCGGAAAGCCCGTGCGGCTTGAGGAGCTTCGGGTCACGCTCCGGAACGCGATCGAGATCAAACGTCTCCGGCGCGAAGTGACGCAGGTTCGTCACGAACGCAAGTCCGCCTTCTCGTTCGACCAGATCATCGGGGAGTCAGGCTCGATCAAACGCGCAAAAGACCTGGCGGAGAAAGTCGCGCTTTCCGATGTCAACGCGATCCTGCTGCAGGGCGAGACCGGTACCGGAAAGGACCTTTTCGCCCGCGCGATCCACTTCGCCAGTGTACGCTCCGATGCGCCTTATCTCGCCATTAACTGCGCCGCGCTTCCCGCCAATCTGATCGAGTCCGAGCTGTTCGGATACGAAAAAGGAGCATTCACCGACGCCAAACAACGCAAAGAAGGGCTCTTCGAGCAGGCGCAGGGCGGAACCATATTTCTTGACGAGATCGGTGAGATGGAGTTGGGACTGCAGGCGAAACTCCTTCGCGTGCTTGAGGAAAACACCTTCCGCCGTGTCGGAGGCCTCAAAGACATCACTTTCGACGCGAGGATCATCGCGGCTTCGAACAAGAATCTGAAGGACGAAAGCGAAGCCGGAAACTTCAGGCTCGATCTTTTTTACCGGCTGTCCGTGATTCAGATCGACATTCCGCCGCTCCGCGAGCGCGAAGACGATTGTCTTCTTCTGGCGGATCACTTCATCGAACGCAATAACCCAAAGCGGCGGGGCGAAAAACTGAAGGGACTTTCAGCGAAGACGTCGGAGATTTTCCGGCGGCATCAGTGGAAAGGGAACGTCCGCGAACTCCGGAACGTGATCGAGCGCGCGTCGATCCTCGAGGATTCCGATCAGGTATCGACGGCCCACCTGCCGGCCGATCTGCTCAAGGACCTTGGAGGCGGTGCCGAAACACCGTCTCACTTCCCGGTCCGCTTGCCGGCCGGCGGAATCGCGCTCGATGACGTCGAGGAGATGCTCGTCACGCAGGCATATGAATCGACGAACCATAATTTGACCCGGGCCGCAAGACTGCTCCGAATCTCGCGCGATCAACTGCGTTACAAACTGAAAAAATACGGAAGCTACCGTCCCGACGGTGCCTTGGAAGGAGAATCGCGGTCCGATGCCGCGTGACCCACCGATGTCGAAATCAGATCCAGCCAAGTTCGAGGTCGAGAACCGCAGCCTGATCAAAGAGTTGTCGGACATGAAGTTCGCGCTTGACCAATCGGCAATCGTCGCGTTTACCGACCGTGCGGGAAAGATCACCTACGTCAACGACAAATTCTGCCAGATCTCGAAATACGGCCGTGACGAGCTCCTCGGCCAGGATCACCGGATAATCAACTCCGGTTATCATCCGAAGGAGTATTTCCGAAATCTCTGGGTGACCATCGGGAGCGGTGAGGTGTGGCGCGGCGAGATCCGCAACCGGGCCAAAGACGGTTCGTTTTATTGGGTCGAGACGACGATCGTGCCCTTTCTCGGAAGCGACGGAAAACCTTACCAGTACGTCGCGATCCGTTACGACATTACGGAGAAGAAACTCACCGAGCAGCAACTGCTCCGGGCGCAGCGGATGGAGTCGATCGGGACGCTTGCCGGCGGCATCGCGCACGATCTCAACAACATTCTTTCGCCGATCCTGATGTCGGTGGACATGCTCGAAATGGGCGGCCACGACGCCGAAACGCGCCGATGGTTCGAAGTGATCCGCGAGAACGCCGAACGCGGTGCCAATCTCGTGCGCCAGGTCCTGACGTTTGCCCGCGGGATGGAAGGCGAGCGGATCCCGGTTCAGGTCAGGCACATCGTCAAGGACCTCGCGAAGGTGCTGCAGGAGACCCTGCCGAAATCGATCAATCTCCGTTTCGAGATCGCTCCGGACCTCCGGTTGATCAACGCCGACCCGACTCAGATCCATCAGGTCTTGATGAACCTCTGCATTAATGCCCGCGACGCGATGCCGGACGGCGGGCATATGTTCCTGAAGGCCCAAAACGTGACGCTTGACGAGCCGTACGCCCGTGTTCATTTGGACGCTTCGGCCGGTGATTACGTCGTTTTGAGCGTTACCGACAGCGGAACGGGAATGTCGGATTCCGTGGTCAAGCGGATCTTCGATCCGTTTTTTACGACCAAGGACATCGGCAAGGGAACGGGACTTGGCCTCGCGACGTCCCAATCGATCATCAAAAGCCTCAACGGATTCATCAACGTCTACAGCGAGGTCGGAAAAGGAACCAGGTTCACGGTCTATATCCCGGCGCTCGAATCAGCCGACGACCAAACGAGGGTGACCGCGGACTCGACGCTGCCGCGTGGCGCCGGCGAACTGATCCTGGTCGTTGACGACGAGGATCACGTGCGCGAAGTCACGCGTGCGACGCTCGAGAAATTCGGCTACCGGGTGATCGTCGCCAGCGACGGCGCCGAAGCGCTCGCTGCATTTTCGAAAAACGTTGACGAAGTTGCACTTGTCCTGACCGATCTGACCATGCCCGTCATAGACGGCTGTTCGGTGATCCGAACGATCCGCAAGATCAATCCCGCGGCATTGGTAATCGCAATGAGCGGTCTGATGAACGCCGAACAGGTGGGCGAACTGCGACAACTGAAGGTTCAGGACATCCTTACCAAGCCGTTTTCGGCGGAAAACCTGCTCACGTCGGTCAGTGGTTCGCTGAAGTGACCACCGCCCATCAAAATGCCGTAACACATTGCGAGCGCAATGTGTTACGGCGACATGAGGAGGATTGCCAGTTTAGGGATTGGAGATTATCTTGCGTGAACGGCTCCTGCCGGTACGAAATGGTTGTTCTTGGCCGGTTCAGCCTTCGGCGATTCCGGATGGTTTCGATGGGCCACCGTCGCCGGCAAGATCATCATCATTCCTGCGAAGATCATGCCTGCGGCGATGAAACCGAAAACCACACCCGCAAACAGCGTCATGCTGCCGGTGACAAAGAATGCCGTCGCAACCACGGCGATCAGTGCCCAAATCATTTCGTAAGCTTTAACCATTCCAAAAAGGACTCCCGTTTTTATCAAACTTTGAAGCGATGATTCTGCTTTCTCGCTGCCATCAACAGATGCAATGGCCGTTCCAAAGCCGAAAGTCCCGTAATTACTGAATCTTCCCAAGCCCCGGCGCGGAGTTTCCCGCAAACAGATTCAAAAAAGGTGTGGATTAATACGCGGTCGGTACGGACGGACAACTGAAGGATGGGGTTGAGATCAAGAAAAACGGAATGGACGAACCGCCCTCATCCTTCATCCTTCAGACATCCTTCATCCCTCCGGAAGGTCGCGACGCTGGTCGGTGTCTCGTAGCACCGGACTTTGTAGACCGAAACACGGTCGTCGCCGACGCGCGAGTTCATGTATTCGCAGACAAACGCAGCGAGGTTCTCGGCCGACGGGTTGAGTTCCTCATCAAACGGCGGCAGTTCGTTGAGATTCCTGTGATCGAGGTAACGGACAAGTTCGTCGGCCGCGTCCTTAAGATCGCCGAAATCGATCAGCAATCCGATATTGTTCAGTTCCGCGCCGCGCGCGAAGATCTCGACCTTATAATTATGGCCGTGCAGATTCTCGCACTTCCCTTTGTATCCGCGCAGTTGGTGCGCCGACGAGAAGTTTCGCTCGATCATTACTTCGTAAAAGGACGCCATAGCCTATTATCCGGAATTGAACGCGTACGCCACTTGTTTGTCGACCAACACGTTCTTTCCAACTGCCTTGCCGGAACAATCCCGATCCGCTTGACGGCGCTCGTCGCCCCCGGGGCCGGGATCACCGCCGCCGCTCGCTCATCATTGATCTACTCGCTGATCCATACCGAAATCGGGGTCGAACATCTCGCCAACGTCCGTGAGACTTCCGGTGATCCGCATCCGCGGCAGCGAATTGAGGAAATCGCGGCCGTAAGACTTCGTCCTCAGACGGGTGTCGAGCAACGCGATCACGCCGCGGTCGGTCCGGCTGCGGATCAGCCTGCCGATTCCCTGTTTCAATGAAATAACCGCCTGCGGAACCGAATAATCGAAGAACGATTTTCCGCCGTTCTCGTCGATAAAACGCGTCCGCGCGGCGACGATCGGGTCAGTCGGAACGGCGAATGGAAGTTTGTCGATAATAACACACGACAGCTGGTCGCCCTGGACGTCGACTCCCTGCCAGAAACTCGAGGTCGCGAACAGCACGGCGTTCGGCGTCGCCCGGAATCGTTCGAGGATCGCTGTTTTCGACATCGACCCCTGCACGAAACACGGGAAGTTGATGCGCGTCGAGACAAGCTCGTACAGCGCGTTCATCGCGTAATTGCTCGTGCACAAAACGAACGCGTGACCGCGCGTGATCGCGAGCAGTTTGACGATCTCGGCCGCGGCCATTTCGTTGAATTCCGGAGCGCGCGGATCGGGCATTGCCCGCGGAATGTAAATTATCGCCTGTTTCTCAAAATCAAACGACGACGGTGCGAGCAGTGTCTCGGTGCCGCCGCCTTCGAGTCCGAGCCGCTCGCGTATGAAATCGAACCGGCCGTTCGTCGAGAGCGTCGCGCTCGTCAAGATCACGGTTTCGGTCTTGTCGAACAGCTTTTCCTGTAGCAGCGCCGAGACGTCGATCGGCGACGCCCGGAGGTACATCCCGCGTCCGCGCTTTTCGATCCAGTAAACGTAGTTCTTCTCGCTCTGGGAGACGATGAACTCAAGGTCGAACCGAGCCTGGCGGACCCTGCGCAGCAGATTCTCGGCTTCCTGAACGGATTCAGAGAACACGTCGATCGCCGATTCGAGCCGCTTCAGCGCGGATTCAAACGAAAAATACGCCTCGCCAAGCGGCGTCGGCTCGATATCGCCGTCGCGCATCGGCTGCGCGAACATCTCCGGCGCCAGCGGAAAACGTCCTTCCACCGCCCGCGTTTGGGAGAAACGGATCCAGAACTGATCGGCGAACGTCGAAATCTTGGCCGCGATTTTCGTCATCTCACGAGCCGCGACGGCATCCGGGATCGGCAGCGCATCGGTGTCTCGGACCAGTTCGTCGGTCTGGAAATTAGATACCTGAAAACCGAAATAGTCGGCCGCGATGTCCTCGATCAGATGTGCCTCGTCGAAGATCACCGCCGAATAATCGGGCAATACCCTTCCGTACTGGTTGCCGCGGATGTTGAGGTCCGCAAAGAACAGGTGATGATTCACGATCACGATTCCCGCGTCTTCGGCGCGCTGCCGCATCCGCGTAATGAAACACGGCTCGAAGTCAGCGCATTGCTGGCCGAGGCACGTTTCGCCGCGCGCGTTGATGCGGTTCCAGAAGGACAGGTTTTCGGGCAGATCGTAGAGCTCCGCGCGATCGCCGAACTCTGATTCCATTGACCATTCACGGACGCGTTCAAAGTGATCGACCTCGTCCAATCCGTCAAGGATCGGCTGGCTCTCGGCCCTTTTGATCTTGTTCAGGCAGGCATAGTTCGCCCGGCCTTTCATGTATGCGGCAGTGAATTTCTTCGGCAGGATCTTCTGCAGGAACGGAATATCCTTTTCCATGAGCTGTTCCTGGAGGTTCTTCGTTCCGGTCGAGACTATTATCCGTTCGTTCTTGCCGAGCGCGGCGGCGATCGCGGGCACAAGATACGCCAAGGTCTTTCCGGTCCCGGTACCTGCCTCGACGATGAGGTGCCGGCGATCGTTGAACGCACGCGTCACCGCCTCGGCCATGCGTATCTGGCCTTCGCGGTATTCATATTGCCGGTGATTCTTCGAAATTAGGCCGTCAGGGCCGAAGATCTTCTGAATGAAGTCTGTTTCCATTGATTTCAGAGGCTTGGACGCCGTGCTACCGCGATTGACACGACCGGGCATTCCTGTGAACATGGTCGATGTTCCGACCGGCTCAAATCCGTTTCGATGTCGCACGGGACGCCTCTAATCGTAGCAAAAAAGACTACCAGATTCATATTTATCGAATTACAAAAGGAGCTTCCCAGATGAATTCCGCTTTGCCGAGGTACGGTCGCAACCCAATGATCCTGACGTTCGCCGTCGTCGTCGTTTTGTTCTTGATTTCCGCGATACCCGAACGGATCGGATCGGCGGCGGCACAACCCGGATCCGGGCTGGTCGAACGGACCGAAAGCCACGATCCGGCGATTGGGAATTATGACATCCGTACCGACAAAAGCGCTTACCCCGCGATTGTCGGGATGCGCACCGGGTCGGGGCGGGATTCGGTCGCGATCGCCGATCTGCGGTCCGGATTCGTTGCCGGCGAGGAACGGCTCCGCTCGCGGGTGCCGACGCTGAAAGTGGAATACAACGGCGATCTGCGGATCCCCGAAGTGATCGGCCCGGATGTCCGGATGGGGCGCAATTTTCTGGCGGGACCGAAAAGCGGCAAGCGAGCCGAGATCCTTCGCTCATTCGCGAAGGACAACGGACAGTTGGTCGGCATCAGCGGTTCGCAGGCTGACGACCTTGTCGTCTCCGCCGACTACGTAAATCCGGACGGCAAGCTCGGGTTCGCGTTGCTCGAACAGCGGATCGGCGGCGTCCCGGTCTTCCGCGGCGAGATCAAGGCCGGTTTCACGAGATCCGGCGAAATCGTCCGGGTCATCAACAACCTCGCTCCCGGAGTCGACTATTCGGCGGTTTCAAAGAACTTCGGTGATCCGCTCGATGCCGTCAAGACGGCGGCCGGCTTTATCCATCTCGATCCGGCGAAGCTCGATCTACGCATCGGCGCGACGGGGCCGCTCGAGACCACCTTCGGCGCCGGGAACTGGGCGACAACGGCCGAGAAGATCTATTTTCCGACCGAACCCGGAGTCGTCCGCGCGTCATGGCGCGTTTTGATCTGGCAGCCGGTGAACGCATATTACGTAATCGTCGACGCGGAATCCGGGAAGATGCTCTGGCGCAAGAACATCACCGAGGACCAGACCCAGCCGGCGACGTTTAATGTCTACGCGAATCCGAACGCGATGATCAACGTCGCGGACAACCCGTTCCCGCTGACGCCCGGCCCGACGTCGCCCAACGGCCAGCAGGGCGCGGCGCTGAGCCGGACACTGGTTACCCGCATCGGCAACGAGGCTCCGTACTCGTTCAACAACAACGGCTGGATCAACGACGGCGGGAACGAGACCGACGGCAATGCGAACGAGGCCGGCCTCGACCGGGATACGAACAACGGCGTCGATGCCTCGAACGGGCGAGCGATCGGCTCGAACCGAATCTTCGATTATCCCGTCAACCCTCTCAACCCGAGCACCAATACCGGCGATTCTCCGACGCCGGCGGGCGAGGTCGTCACGCCCTGTTCGTCGATCGTCCAGCCGCACGCGATGAACGACGCCCAGCGCGCCGCGGTGACTCAGCTCTTTTACATCAACAATTGGTATCACGACGAATTGTACCGGCTCGGATTCACCGAACAGGCGTTCAATTTCCAGAACGACAACTTCGGCCGCGGCGGCGCCGGGGCCGACCGCGTATCCGCCGAAGCTCAGGACTGTTCGGGAACGAACAATGCGAACTTCTCGACGCCGGCGGACGGCGGCCGCGGCCGCATGCAGATGTATCTCTGGACCGGCCCGGCTCCGGACATTGACGGCGACTTCGACGCTGAGGTCATCATCCACGAGCACACGCACGGCCTTTCGAACCGTCTCCATGGAAACGCCAGCGGTCTCTCGACAAATATGTCGCGAGGGATGGGCGAAGGCTGGTCGGACTTCTATGCCCACGCGCTTTTGTCGGAACCGACCGATCCGATCAACGGCATCTACACGGCGGGCGGCTACGACACGTATCAGATCCAGCTTGGATTCACGAACAATTTCTATTATGGGATCAGGCGTTTCCCGAAGGCGGTCAGAGCCTTCACCGGCGGCAATCTGAACCTTCCGCACAATCCGCTGACATTCGCCGACACCGACGCGACGCAGATCAACCTGTCCGACGGCGCCTTCGTGCGCGGCCCGGTCGGAACCTCGACCGCCGATCAGGTCCACAATCTTGGTGAGATCTGGAGTTCGGCACTTTGGGAGATGCGCTGCAACTACGTCGCGCGACTCGGCTGGGCGACCGGAAACCGCCGCGCGCTGCAGCACGTCACCGACGGCATGAAGCTGGCTCCGCTCGGTCCGACGTTCCTCCAGGAACGCGACGCGATCCTGGCCGCCGCCGCGGCAAGTTCGCTCGCGCCTGAAGCCGCCGCGGACGTCAGCGATGTATGGGCGGGTTTCGCGACACGCGGAATGGGCGCCAGCGCCGTTGTCGTTATTCCGGGCACCGGCAGCGGCACGACCCGCGTCACCGAAGCGTTCGATCTTCCGAACCTCGTTCAGACGCCGTCGTTCACGATCTCAGACGCTCCGGGCGACAACGACGGCTTTCCCGAACCGGGTGAATCCGTTACCGTTACGATCCCGATCTCGAACAACACCGGAAACACCGCGACGAACGTCAGTCTGCAGATCACCGGTGGCGGAACCGCCGACTACGGAACGATCGAAAGCGGACAAACCGTTTCCCGAACGGTCCCGATGGTCGTTTCGGGCGGGACTTCCTGCGGCGCGCTCGTCCCGCTGAACTTCACGGTCACAAGCAGTCTGGGGTCGGTTCCGTTCAGCCGTGCCTTCTCTGTCGGCGTGCCGAGCGTCACGCTCAGCGAGAATTTCGACGGGCCGACAGCGCCGGATCTCCCGGCCGGATGGACGGCCGCGGTCGTTCAAAGCGGACCGATCTTCGCGGCTTCGACCGACTATGCGTACTCGGCGCCGAATTCCGCGGCGGCGGCGGACCCGGCAACGGTCGGCGGGGGCTCGAACCTGACGTCGCCGTCGATCCTGATCACGGCTCCGGCCGCGACCGTGTCGTTCCGGAACCGTTACGACACCGAGCCCGGATGGGACGGCGGCGTGCTCGAGATCAGCATTGCCGGCGGAGTTTATCAGGACATTCTTGCCGCCGGCGGGTCCGTTCTTGAGAACGGGTACAACGGCAACCTCGGAAGCAACGGCGTGAACAATCCGCTTGCCGGACGCAGTGCATGGACAGGAAATTCGGGCGGGTTCCTTGCGACGACGCTCCGGCTGCCGCCTTCGGCCGCCGGTCAGAGCGTGCAGTTGCGGTGGCGGTCGGGAGCGGACGACAACACGACCGGTCAAGGGCCGTTCCCGGGCTGGTACATCGATGACGTGACGGTTGTCGGGAACTACACATGCTCGACCGTTCCGACCGTGAGGTCACGTGCGGATTTTGACGGTGACGGAAAATCTGACGTGTCAGTTTTCCGCGGAAGCGAAGGAAACTGGTACATGCTCCGCTCAACCGCGGGATTCCAGGTGCTCAACTTCGGACTCGTGTCCGACACTCTGACGCCGGCGGATTTCGACGGGGACGGCAAAACGGACCTTGCGGTCTTCCGTCCGGTGGCGGCGGCGGGAAATCCGGATCTCTGGATCTTCCAATCGAGCGATTCGACGATCTCGACCCGTGAATGGGGCACGACCGGTGATATCCCGCAGGTCGGTGACTACGACGGCGACGGAAAGGCGGATGCGGCGGTATTCCGCCCGTCGTCGAACACTTGGTTCGTACTTTATTCGGCCGGCGGGTCGTTCATCACTGGCTTCGGCGCCGCAGGGGACGTACCGGTACGCGCCGACTACGACGGTGACGGCAAGACCGACATCGCGATCTTCCGTCCTTCGAATAACCAATGGTGGATCTCATATTCGAGCGGCGGCGTCACGGCCCAAACCTTCGGAGCCGCCGGGGACAAACTCGTCCCGGCGGACTATGACGGCGACAACAAGGACGATCTGGCGATCTTCAGGCCGTCGACCGGACAGTGGTGGGTCCTCAACAGCTCAACCTCGTCTGCGACTGCGACAACATTCGGCCTGGCAACCGATACGCCTGTCCCGGGAGACTACGACGGGGACGGCAGTGACGATCTCGCGATCTACCGCTCGTCGAACGGCCAATGGTGGCTCAACCGTTCGACTTCGGGCGTCTTGGCGATCACGTTCGGCATCTCGACCGACACTCCGACGCCGACCGCTTACCTCCCGTAGACGGTTTGCCGACACTCTGCGAGGACGCGACCGGCGGCGTTGGTGCCCCGGCCGGTTTTAGTTCCTTGCGAGTTGATTGACTATCGATGGATTCTGTCCTATCATTCGTCCGTTCATAATGAATTGAGAGATCGATGTTTCGTGTTTTTGTGTTTCGGATTTCCAGTCCATTCCGTGCCGTACTTTGAGGAGTAAACGGCGGGTCGGACTGGCGGTCCACTCCGTCGTTTCACCTATTTGCGTTGCAGTTATTTCTTTCGCCCTTATTTTAAGGTGTTGCAGATTATTATGTGCGGCATGCACGCCGCATTTCCCGTTTTAGCTTTGAGGAGGGCTTACAAATGCAGAAAACTTCAGTTGCAGACGCGCGCAATCCGCTTCTGCTATGCGTCTTTGTTCTGGGCGTGATGGCGGCTCTGGTGATTTTGCCGCTTCAGTTCCGGACCGAAGCAGGTGGCCGCAAGGGACTCTTTTTGAGGACCGAGAGCCATCAACCAGGATTAGAGAATTACGACATCCGCACCGACAAGGGTGAGGAGATCGACCAGGCGCTGGCCAAGTACCGGAACGGCGCCGGCAAGGATTCGGCGTCGGTTGCCGACATCCGCGGCAATTTCGTCCGCGGTGAAGAGCGCCTCCGTCTGCGCGTCCCGACCGTCAAGACGGAATACAACACGGACATCCGGATTCCGGAAGTCATCACGCCTGACGTCTGGAAGGGCAGGATCGAACGGCTTTCGTCGCCATCAACGGCACGGCGTTCCGAGATCCTCCGTGACTTCGTCAAGGAATACAACGACCTCGTCGGGGTCAACGACGATCAGGCGGACCAGCTCAAGGTGACCGCCGATTACACGAATCCGGACGGCAACCTGTCGTTCGCGCACCTCGAGCAGCGGATCAACGGCGTACCGGTGTTCCGCGGCGAGATCAAGGCCGGTTTCACGAAATCGGGTGAAATGATCCGGGTGATCAACAATCTGGCCCCGGGCATCGATTACGAATCGGTTTCGGCCGACTTCCGCAATCCTGCGGATGCGGTGCTGGCGGCGTTCCGCAACATCAACGCCGAACCGACAAAACTCGACCGTGAGTTCAATCCGACCGCGTCGACCGACCTCAGGGCGGTCTTCGGAAACGGCGACTGGGCGACGACGGCCGAGAAGATGTATTTTCCGACCGAACCGGGCGTGGCCGTTCCCGCCTGGCGCGTCCTGATCTGGCAACCGGTCAATGCTTACTACGTGATCGTTGACAACGAAGGCCGGATGCTGTGGCGCAAGAACATCACGGAAGACCAGACGCAGTCGTCGACCTATGAGGTTTACCGGAACGCAAACGCTTATGTCGACCTCGCCGACAGCCCGGCACCGCTCTCGCCGGGACCGGTCGATCCGACAACCGGAACGCAGGGTGCGTTGCTGACGCGGACCAACATGACGCTGATCGGCAACGAGGGTTCGAACTCGTTCAACAACAACGGCTGGATCACGGACGGCGGCAACACGACGGACGGCAACGCCGTCGAAGCGGGTATCGACCGCGACGGCACGAACGGCGTCGACGCGCCGCAGACCGGCAGTCCGAGCCGCGTGTTCGACTCGACGTGGAACCCGGGCCCGGGCAACCCGGCTCCCGGAGACGATCCGCTGACGACGCAGGCGCAACGCGGTGCGGTCATCCAGATGTTCTACGCGATGAACCGCTACCACGACGAGCTTTACAAACGCGGCTTCACCGAGCAGGCGTTCAACTTCCAGACCGACAACTTCGGCCGCGGCGGAGCCGGTGCGGACCGCGTCTCGGCTGAAGGCCAGGACTCGTCGGGAACGAACAACGCCAACTTCTCGACGCCGGCGGACGGCGGACGCGGACGCATGCAGATGTATGTCTGGACCGGTCCGACGCCCGATTACGACGGCACCGGCGACGCCGAGGTCATCTACCACGAAGTGACGCACGGCACTTCGAACCGCCTGCACGGCAACTCGTCGGGTCTCTCGACGAACATGGCGCGCGGCATGGGTGAAGGCTGGTCCGACTGGTACGCCGAAGCGATGCTTTCCGAGCCGACCGACCCGGTCGACGGCGTTTACACGACGGGCGGCTACGCGACGTACCTGATCGCGGCCGGGTTTACCGGCAACTACTACTACGGCATCCGCCGCTTCCCGCGCGCCCCGATCACGTTCGTCGGCGCCAACGGCAAGCCGCACAATCCGTTCACGTTCAGATACGTCAACTCCGACTGCAACACGCTGATCGGAACGACGACGTCCAACCCGCCGCCGAACAGCGCTTTCCCGCGCGGTCCGATCGGCGTCACGACCTGCGACCAGGTGCACAACCTCGGCGAAGTCTGGTCGTCGGCGCTGTGGGAGGTCCGAAACCGCATGGTGACGCGCCTCGGCCACACGGCCGGAACGCAGCGCGTGCTCCAGGTCGTAACCGACGGCATGAAGCTTGCACCGATCGGCCCGACGTTCCTTCAGGAGCGCGACGCGATCATTTCGGCCGCCTCGGCCCTGTCATTGACCCCGGAAGCGCCGGCCGACGTGCTTGACGTCCGCGAGGGCTTCCGCGTCCGCGGCATGGGTTACTCGGCCAGCATCCAGAATGCCGGAACCGGCGCGAACAACACAGCGGTTACCGAGGCATTCGACTCGGCCGACGTGGCAGCGAACAACGGTACGGTTACTTCAGGCAACGGCCTGCTCGAGCCGAACGAGTGCAACACGCTGAATGTCCCGGTCGTGAACAACTCGGCGAACACCGCTACCGGAATCACCGCGGTCCTGACGTCGAACACGCCGGGTATCACGGTCAATCAAGGAAACTCCGCATATCCGGACATTCCCGGCGGCGGCGGACCTGTCAACAACATCACGCCGTTCCAGGTCTCGGTTGACAACACGGTGGCATGCTACACGTCGGCAAGTTTCACGTTGACGGTTTCGTTCACCGGCGGCGGCGGCGGTTCGCCGATCGTCAAGAACTTCTCGCTGCCGATCGGCATTCCGGGCAACGCGTATACGTTTACGGCCGGAACGGGAACGATCCCGGCCGGCGGAACGCTTGTTGCGGGCAGCCAGGCGGACGATGGACAGGTCTCAATCCCGCTTCCGTCCGGTTGGTCCTCGATGATCTACGATGTGCCGGTTTCATCGCTCAGCGCCAGCACCAACGGTATGCTGACGGCAAACGCCACCGCATCGACGACCTTTACCAACGCCGTTCTCCCGGCGGCTGTCGGCACGGGCGGTCAGACCATGTTCCCGTACTGGGATGACATGATCCTGACCACCGCGAGAAGCGTCGACGCCGGTATCTTTACGAATACGATCGGCACGGCTCCGAATCGCCAGCTGGTAGTCGAATGGAGAGCTCAGCACTTCAACGGCGGAACAGCGGAAACCGGAATTACATTCAATTTCGCCGCGGTTCTGACGGAAGGAACGAGCCAGATCGATTACATCTACACCACGGTCGGGGCAACCGCCAACACGAACGGTTCGTCGGCGACGGTCGGCGTTCAGAAGGCGACCACAGGAACTGATTTTACGCAGTACTCGTTCAACCAGTCGGTCATTACACCTGGCATGAAGTTGACGGGCACGCTGCCTCCGGGACAATGTACGACCGGCGGCGGGACCTGCAATTTCGTTCCGGCCGATTCGCGCGCTGACTTCGACGGTGACGGCAAGACGGACGTTTCGGTCTTCCGCGGCTCCGAGGGCAACTGGTACCTGAACCGTTCGACGGACGGGTTCCAGGTCCTTAACTGGGGTCTTGCGAGCGACGCACTGACGCCGGGCGACTATGACGATGACGGCAAAGCCGACACCGCGGTCTTCCGTGCCAATGCCGACAGCGCACAACCGGACTTCTACATCCTGAACAGCAACGGATTCACCGTGACCGGTGCGTCATGGGGCCTTCCGGGAGATACTCCGGTCGTCGCTGACTACGACGGCGACGGCAAGGACGACGTCGCGGTCTTCCGGCCGTCGAACAACACCTGGTACGTCATCAACAGCGGCGGCGCTCCGGCATCGTCCATCACGGTGTACGGCCAGGCGGGCGATGTTCCGGTCGCCGGCGACTTTGACGGCGACGGCAAGGGCGACCTGAGCGTGTACCGCAGCGGAACCTGGCTTAGCCAGCTTTCGGGCGGCGGCACCTCGAGCACAGCGCTCGGAGCGGCTGGCGACGTTCTGGTACCGGCGGATTACGACGGCGACAACAAGGACGACGTCGCGGTCTTCCGTCCGAGCACCGGCACGTGGTATGTCGTCAAGAGCACCGATGCATCGACGCTGGTTGTGCCGTTCGGCACCAGCGGCGACGTTCCGGTACCGGGCGACTATGACGGTGACGGCAAGGATGACTTCGCCATTTACCGCAACGGTCAATGGTGGATCAACGCCTCGACTTCGGGTGTTTCGGTAACGAACTTCGGTATCGCGACCGACAAGCCGATCCCGCGGTCGTATGTCCCGTAATCGACGTTAACCAACCCTTAGGACTTCGGCCGGCGGCACTCTTGTCGCCGGCCGATTTTGCCTCGCTTAGAGAATTAACTTCGCCAAAATTGCCCTTTGCCGCCCCAGAACAGTACAATTGCGCGTACATTCGGAGTTTCTAAAGCAACGTGAACGACCTCGGATTGAAATCAAATGCTACCCGAATTGTTCAGGCCCGATTTGGCCGCGAACCGGGTGCGCTGTTTTTCAACCGCGAACTGAGCTGGCTTGAATTCAACCGTCGGGTGCTGAATGAGGCGCTCGATCCGTCGAATCCGCTCCTCGAACGACTCAAGTTCCTTTCCATATTTTCGACGAATCTCGATGAGTTCTTTATGATCCGTGTTTCCGGACTTAAGGAACAGATCGCCGAGAATGTCGCGAAATTGTCGCCGGACGGAATGTCGGCGGGAGAACAGTTGCGGGCGATCCGGGAACGTGTCAGACCAATGCTGGTCGAGCAGATGCGGTGCCTCGAAGAAGAGGTTATGCCCGGACTCGCGGCCGAGGGCATTCGGATTTGTGGTTTCAGCTCGATCGGCGACAAGGAGCGCCAACGACTGAATGATTACTTCGCAACCCATATTTTCCCGGTCCTGACGCCGCAGGCGGTCGATATCAGCCATCCGTTCCCTTTCATCTCGAACCTGTGCCTCAATTTCGGCCTGATGGTCGAGCCTCCGCGGATCCCGGCCAAGTACCCGGCGAAGCACATCTTTGAAGGGCGCCGGTTCGTACGCGTCAAGCTCCCGCCGAACGTCGCGAGATTGGTGCCGGTCGATGAATCGGACACTCGGTTTGTATTGCTCGACGAGCTCGTCGCATCGAATATCGGATCGCTCTTCCCGAACATGCGGTCGCAGAATCCGCACCTTTTCCGAATCACCCGCGACGCCGATATCGAGATCCGGGAGGACGAGGCGGGCGACATTCTGCGAACGATGGAGCGCGAACTGCGCCACCAGAAGCGCTTCAGTTTCCCGGTCCGGATGGAGATCGCCGATCATATGCCGGACGATATGCTGCAGCTCCTGGCGGGCTCGATCGGACTTACGGAACAGGACGTTTTCCGCGTCAAAGGATTTCTGAACATACCCGATCTGATGGGCCTCTACTCGCTCGATCGGCCGGAACTGAAGGACACGCCGATCACGTACTCGATCCCGTCCGCGATCGCGGCGTTCCCGAACTGCTTCGACGCTATCAGGAAAAGCGACATTTTCCTCCATCATCCGTACACGGCGTACACGACCGTCACGGATTTTATCGACGCTGCCGCCGAGGACGACAAAGTTCAGGCGATCAAGATCTGCCTTTATCGGACCGGCAAGAACTCACCGGTCATCAAGTCGCTGATGAAAGCGAGTCAGAACGGCAAGCAGGTCGCGGCGCTTGTTGAGCTAAAAGCGCGGTTCGATGAAGAGAACAACATCGAATGGGCGAGGCTGCTTGAAAATGAGGGCGTTCACGTGATTTACGGGATGCGCGGCCTCAAAACGCATTCGAAGGTGACCCTTGTGATCCGCAACGAGGACGACGCGCTTCGCCGATACGTCCATATCGCGACCGGAAACTACAATCCGTTTACTTCGAAGATCTACACCGACGCCGGCATCCTGACGTGCGATCCCGAGATCGGCGCCGACGCGACGGATCTTTTCAACTTCCTGACCGGATATTCGTACCAAACCGAGTTCCGGCAATTGCTCGTCGCTCCGATCAATCTCAGGGAACGGCTGATAGAGATGATCCGTCGCGAGACCCAGAACGCGATAGACGGAAAGACGTCACGGATCATCGCAAAGGCCAATAGCCTGACCGACGACCGCATCATTACCGAACTTTACCGGGCATCGCAGGCGGGTGTCCGGATTGACCTGATCATTCGCGGCATCTGCATGTTGCGTCCCGGTGTCCCCGGCCTTTCCGAAAATATTCGCGTCATCTCGATCGTCGGGAGATTTCTCGAACACAGTCGTGTGTTCTACTTCCTTAACGACGGCAAGGAAGACCTTTACATCGGGAGCGCGGACTGGATGCACCGAAACCTCGATCGGCGGGTCGAAGCCGTTGTCCCGATCCGCGACGTGTCCATTCGCCGTTACATCATCGACAAGCTGCTTCCTGCATACCTTAAGGACAACGTCAATTCCGGCCGGCTTCTCTCGAACGGCGAGTACGAGCGCGTGCAGAACGGTGATCCGGGTTTCGATTCGCAACTCTGGTTCGTCGAAAAGGACGTCTGAGACGCAGCGGCACCACCGTCGCCGCCGAAGAACGAGATCAGAAAACCCTTCAGACTTTCGCCGCCTGCTCGGCGTCTTAGTGTAGTATCTTCAATGGAGTTACCAATCGACATGAGAATTCAAGAAAGGTTTGTTTTTGCGAAGATCATTGTGCTGACGGTTTTCGCGATCGTCGCGGCGGCCGGTTTCGGCGGAATTATCGGTGACCGCGTCGGGGCGTCGGCGTCGGGCCCGACGCCCGGCGTGACCGGCGCGCCAGGCGAAGCAAACTGCACGGCCTGTCATTCGGATTTTGTTGTCAATACCGGAACCGGCAGCGTCGCGCTCGGCACGATCCCGCCGAATTACCTGCCCGGGCAGCAGATCCCGATCTCGGTCACGACCGCGCAGGCGGATGCGGTCATTTACGGATTTGAAATGACCGCGATCGACAGTCTCGGCCGTGAGGTCGGGACGTTCACGCTGCCGAGCCAGGTGCCGCCGCAGATGCAGATCACTTCGACGATCATTGACGTCAATCAGCGGCGTTACGTGAGCCACACCGTTGACGGAGTCATTCCGACGCAATTCGGCTCAAAAACTTGGAACTTCACCTGGACGGCACCGAGCCGGCGGGCCGGTAAGATACGTTTCTATGTCGCCGGGAACGGCGCGAACAGCGACGGCTCGCCCGGCGGCGACTACATTTACACGGCCGACAAAGCGACGTTCTCTGGATCGGCGATCTCCAATTTCGATGCCGACGGCATCAGTGACATTGCCGTTTGGCGGCCTTCAACCGGTGTCTGGTACTCGCTGAACACTACCAACAGCGGATTCCAGGCATCGCAGTTCGGGTCCGCCGGTGACGTGATCGCGCCCGGCGATTATGACGGCGACGGTATCACCGATCAGGCTATTTTCCGTCCTTCGTCCGGCACGTGGTACGTCCGCAAGAGCGACCAAAGCGGATACATCATCACGCAATTTGGTATTGCCGGCGACGTTCCGGTGGTCGGCGACTACGATGGCGACCTGAAATACGATCTTGCGGTCTGGCGGCCATCGACCGGCGTCTGGTATATCCAAAGAAGTTCGGATCAATCGTACGACATCCGCCAGTTCGGAATTTCCACGGATCTCGTCACACAGGCGGATTACGACGGCGACGGCAAGACCGATCTTGCTGTCTGGAGACCTTCGACCGGCGTTTGGTACATCTGGCGCACCGGCGACAACGGATACACGATCGAGCAATTCGGCCTGAACGGAGACAAGCCGGTTCAGGGCGATTACGATGGTGACGGCAAGAGCGATCTCGGGATCTTCCGGCCTTCGAATAATGTCTGGTACCTTCTCCGCAGCACCGCGGGTTTCACGGCGACGCAGTTCGGTTTCGCGACGGACATCCTCGCACCGGCGGATTTTGACGGCGACGGGCTGACCGACATAGCGGTTTATCGCAACGGCACGTGGTACGCACAAAAGAGCGACAACAGCGGCACGATCATCGTCAACTTCGGCCTCGCCGGCGACGATCCGGTTCCTTCCGGTTATATTTCACACTGATCCCATCAAACTCTGTTCAAAATCGAAAGGGCCGCGATCTGGCGGCCCTTTCTCGTTGGCGTTGAGTCTATCCTTTTCCGGTTGCCGGCGTTGGAGTCGGCGTCGGAGTCGGAGTTTGCGTCGGCGTTGGCGTCGGGGTCGGCGTCGGTGTACCGGACGGTGTCGGAGTCGGCGTAATAACGGTCGGCGTCGGTGTCGGCGTCGACGGTGTCGGTGTCGGTATGATTCTCGGGGTTGGTCCGGGATTCGGCAGATCAGTATTGCCGTTTGCGTCGCGCGGATCAATCGCCTCCAAAAAATGTAAGTTGCGAACGCCGATCGCGGTCACGCTGTCGACCTGGTGTTTTTCCCCGTCTTGGAGCGGGTATGCCGATTCAACTCTTATACTGATTTCCACTGTCCGGACCAGCGCCGAATCGCCCCAGGCCAGTGTATCGATCGGCTGTTCGAGAATCGTCGAAGTATTCGGGGGCTTGAGAACATATCTGAACTGAAGCGTTACGAAGTGTTCGCTGACGACGCTATCGATCAGACCTTCGCTGCGGACCCCGAACGCACGGCGAACCAACTTGCCGTCGCCGTCTACAAAATACTGCACGATGTTCGCGCGAGTCAGGTTCATCGCACTCCCGACCGAACTCACGGCGTTGAGCGCCCCCATCAACCCCGTTTGATTCAACCCGAAAGTATCTCCCGCCGCCCAAACGATCCGTAAGCCGGCAGTGTCGACAGCGGTGACGGTCCCAAAGGTCGCGGAGCCCCCGTTGGAAATGAAATAGATCTCACCCACGCTGAATTCGTCGATTCTCGACGCCGGGACCCGAATCTCGCCGGTTGCCGACGTCACGTCCCCGGATGTCAGCGGAATTGCCGTGAAGGTCGGGTCGACGGTCAAGAGCGTTATGCGATCGGAGAGCGGAAGATATGTCGTCGGCGGGTTTGAGTTGGGAACGGGAATCCCGGGCGTGACGTTGTTGTCGGTGATCATCGTCCCGACGCTGACATATCCATTCGATGCAGGGTCAATCGCGGACGCGCTCTGAAAAGTAAGAAAACGTGTGACGAAGCGCGTCGGCAACCAAACATTTGAAAGCCCTTTCATTCCGTTTGCGGTCATGAGGATGTCACGTGTAAGGAATTCCTGGGCATTTCGCATCGACTGGGTCGCCGAAGTCATCTCGAAATTCGCGTTCGACGTTATTATCGCGCCCCGCATTAGTGTGAAGACGCCCGAAAGTATGATAAGCGTGACCGCCATGGTGACGACCAGCTCCATCAACGAGAATCCATTCTGACGATTTGAAAATTGAGGCTGACTCATATTGCTCCCTGGATTCGGATCTCTGAAACGGCATCCCGTTTTAGGTTAACGAAGACTCTGGCGAAAACCGGTCGCCTGGATATACTGAAAGTAAGGGGTACCCGGCGGCAGTTTTAGCGGATTCAAGTAGGATGAATTGAAACTCCAATTTCGTCGCGGTGGCGAATAATTCACCCCCCGGAAATCTTCGTGCTGCGAAACGGCTTGGGTTGAATGATACAGCGGCACAAACGAGCCGGTGTAGTTCCATGGGCAAAGTCCTGAATTGCATGTCCACATTTCAAGGAAGCGCGGAAAATTGTGAATCCCGCCGCTACGGCGCTGACCGGCCACGTCGCGACCGGGCGTTGCCGTTAGGCTTGAAAGCGTCATTCCGGCGATTACTGCGCCGCGGAAAGTCGTGCTCTGGGACGTCGAAGGCAATGCCTCGTCAGCCATTCTGTACGTTTCGCCGCTTCCAGTACCTTCAGGGTAGAGCGCGCTATTGGCGTCGAACCAAGTCTTGGATAGCGGGATCAAAGCGTCACAGATTACCGAAGCCGGAATTTCCGATCCGGTGTAGCCACCGTTGTTCAATGTGGAGCCGTTGGCCGGTATGCCGGTTATTCCAGTCGCATTGAAATTGCCCCAGACGTAAACCATGTTTTCGGATGCAATGGTGATTCCCTTTGTCGACGAAAGCTTTCCGGCCGCTCCCGTGGTTGTAAGTGTCGCCGCGTCAAAAAGTCTGACCGCGCGTCGGAAGTACCCGTTTGGATTACGCCATCCAAGAACCGCGTTGGCTCGCGTCAATCGGCTCGCCACAGGCGCATTCGACGGAAACGGACCGCTCCAAATGTTTCCGGTGTCCGGCAACTCGGTGATGTCTTTCTGAAGCCGGCCCTTTTTTGCCAAACCGCCGAGGCTCCAGCCGAAATCTATCACGTCCTCACCGGCGTCGAGCTCGTCATTTGGACCGTAGATGTCTTCGTTATCAACGATTCCATTCGTGCTCGCATATGATGTCCCGTCGGCAAGATATTCAGCTTTAACCTTATCACCGCGCCGATCCGAAACGTAGACGATGTAACCCGATTCGCCGTTGATCTCCGTACTTCGGGCATTCGTTCCCGCTAAAAGGTTTGTATCGTAAACGCCGTCGAACCAACGCGCGAGGTTCCGCATGTTCAACTCGACCACGCTCGTGATCCCTCGTTCGTAGATGTCGTATTCGTTGAGCTCGCTGCGGACCCAGCCTTCGCGAACATTGTAAACGTTAATCGGTACCACCGTGTTGTAACCGGACGGGCTGGCCTCTCGTACGATCACCCCGCCATCTTCGTTGGCAGAGGATTCGGTCATCCCAATGAACCCTCGGTTCGCTCGAAAGGCGGACGTCGGATCGGCGATCTCACCGTCGGCGATGGACTGGTAGTTTCGAGTCAGACTCTGTAGGTCAAAAGAGTTGCCGAGGCGGTCGCGGCTTCCTTGAGTGTATGCCGCCCAAAGCGGACGCTGGAGGTTGACGATCGCGTTCGGTTCCCCTTCGGTCAAGCCCATACTCAGTATTGTCTGAGTGACATCGACTGCAGTTCCGTCGGGCCGGACAATCTCAATCAGGATCCTCCCCGTAATTCCGGATCCGGGAGGGATATAATTACCGTCGACCGTTTCAGCGGCCGATTTGACTCCGCGGACGACCGGTGTGTTCGAGACTAGAGTTCCGTCGGGCAACCTTTGTGAGATCGCCGAGCCGCTGATTGTTCCGGAGTTGTCAATTCGCTTCAAAACGTTGCCGCCATTCAAAACCGAGGGCGTGAACTGCGAAAGCACGACTCCCTTCCCGGCCGGAATTCCGGCGACATTCGCGACGCCGCTCCCGGCAGTTTCGTCATCGATCAGAATCCGCAGTTGTGACTTTGAGTGAAACCGCGACGGCGCCAAAATTTCATCATCAGCCGGCAGCGCGCGTTTGATGATCTCGGCGGTCGAGTTGCCTTTCATCTCGAGCGGAAGTCGAATCGGCATTGCGCCTGTGGTTCTTGTCAGGAGTTGACCGCCGAAGCGATTCGGAACTCCGGCGACGACGGGTTTGACCGACTCGGATTCCCATTCCGGATTGACAACGCCGTTCGGACTTCCGGGAAAGTAGCCGCGCGATCCCGGCGTGCTTCCCGACAGGTTCGGACCGCCGACGAAGCCAGAACCCGATTTGACACTTCCGTAACCCATAGTGCTGCGGATCGTTATGCCATTGACCTGCAAGCTGACATCGTCACGGCCGCCTTGATTGTTCGGTTCGCCACCGCGCATCGAATCCCGTACGAATTCGCCGGCCGCAGTTACGCGTTCCTGGAAAACGGTACTGCTCAGCGCATAGATGTTGCCGTTACTGTGGACGCGCCCGTTGATGGTCATTAGCGGTCCGGGGTGAATTTCAAGATCTTCATTGCTGAAGATACCGAACTGAAATAGCGGCACAAGATAGTTGTTGAAATCGCGTTCGAGTTTCACTTCCGAGCGAGTCGCATCGCGCGTCGCTGTCGACGTCATCTTGTACGGGATGAGGCTCGCATACAAACCTGAATACGGCCCATCGGGAATGTTGACGCGGGGATACAGGTTGTCTGCAATCCCCTGCATCGCCCGAAGGTCCGACAGACGCGCAGAGTCTTCTTCAAGGTGCTGATCAAACGTGTAACCTTCGCTCAACAGCGGGGCGGGCGGATTGGCCGCGATTGCCTGAAGGTCGGCAGTCGTCGGATTGAGTTTGATCCGAAACAAATTGCCGAAATCGTTCGTCATCTTTTCTAGGCCTGAAGAGGCGGCGTAGAACGCCTGCGTCCGATGAAGGTCACTTCCGGCGATTCTGGCCTCGCTCGAGGCGAACGCCAATGCCGTCAGCCCGATGATCGAGAGGATGGCAACGACGATGACCGCGATCGCCAAAGCGGCGCCGCGTTCCGAATCGCATTTCATCGATAATTTACTTCTGTATGTAGTCACGTCAGCTCCCGCATTTTCGATTAATGAGTCGTCCGCGACTCGTCGTTCAGGTAGGCCACGCCGCTGATCTCGCCGACGCGCCCGCCGCTCCCGAAATACTGAACCGTCACCTCGACCTTCTTCATCGACGAACTCAGGTCCGTGATGATGACCCGCCGGCGGTAACCGCTCCGGACCAAGGCCGGATTGACGAAATCGTCCGGCGTCCCGAAAACTCCGTCCGGACCGGGATCGGTAAGATCATCCGCAGTTCCCGCCACTCCGTCGGGTCCGGGGCCGAGCGAAATATCCTGGAAGTCCGTCACGTATCCGGTGAAGACGACCGATGAGCCCGTGTTTACGACGTTTCCGACATTGGCGATTTGAGCGAACGAAAGTCGCCGGGAATTGCGGAGCGTCTCGATGTCTTCGATCGACGAGACGACCATTCCCTTCGCGATCGTCACATTCCGGCTGATCGCTCCGAAATGCACTGCATAGCTCAGCGCCGCGGCGGTCCCGATCAATCCGATCGTGAGCACGAACACGGCGACAATTGCTTCGAGCATCGAAAAGCCCGCTTCTGGATTCTGAGGTTTGTGGATACTTCGCATGTTATTCGATATAGGCGTTGGCGCCTTCGCTGTATCGCCAGATCTTGATCCGGCCGCCAGCGCCGAGCACTGAGACGGCAAACGCCGTTTCCAGTCGATACTTATCGTGATAGAAGAACAGCGCACGGTCTTGCGGATTGCCGCTGCCGTCGAGTACCGAGCCGTCCGGCTGGAAAGTTATCTCGACCGCCCCCGATGTCAGTGCCGTCATGTTGGTCGTATCCGCGAGCGCCGCCACCGACGCACCCGGCGGACGTCCGTAGATCAGATCCGCGGTGTCGAGTCCGGAGTCGGCGAGCGTCGCGATCCGGTTCTTTGCGTCGCCGATGGGGCCGAAATCGCCGCCGAAGGTAACAAGACGCTTGTTGGCGTTGTCGTAGCGTATCGTTATCGGCCGACGCTGGCTCATCGCCTCCTGCCGCGCTTCACGAAGGCCCGTAGAGACTTGTCTCTGAACACCTGAAAAGCGGAACAGCCGGCGCGAAGAAATAATCTGGGGCAGAGCAAGAACGAGGATGATCGCGGCAACCAGGAGGACCACGACCAATTCCGGCAGGCTGAAGCCGCGTTGACCGGAAATACCGTTCCTGTGATGAAAAACCTTTCTATTCATTGCAGTTCCTTTAGCGGGATCAGGAAAATTCCTGCTTTATCAAACTTTGAATAACAATGTTGTTTCAGAAAAAACTCGATTGTTAATTTGGGGATGTACCGGGCGGGATGAAGGCGGGTAGAGCGAAAAACCCCGTCAGACGCCGAAACGTCTGACGGGAGAGGAAGGAACCTATGCGATTTTCAACACCGGATGGGTGCTTCTCGGATACGCCGAGGTACGTTTAGCAACGCGACGGTTCGCCGGACGGTGTCACCGCCGCGATTGCCGGATCCGATCCGTTACGGTTTCGGATTCGATTCGACCGGTTTGACCGGCATTTGTACCGGGTTCGGCTGAACGCTGGTCGTCGGCTCTTCCTTCGTCGAGTTCGACTGCGGATTTCCGAGCGGAACCGGCTGAAGGATCGTCGTCGGACGCTGAGTGTCCGGCTTCGCCTGGCTTTGGATACGCGGCGTGATGAAGAACAGGATCTCGTTCGTCGTGCGGCCGACAGCCTTGCGCTTGAAGAGGTTTCCGAGAAGCGGAATTCGTGACAGACCCGGAGTGCGGAAGGTGTCGTCGCTTTCGGAATCGAGCAACGCACCGCCAACAACGGTCGTGCCGCCGTCCGGAACCGTGACCTTCGTCTGCATGCGTTGCGTGTTGATCGCCGGTGTACCGCCGACCGCAACGGCGGAGTTGATCGAGCTGTTTTCCGCGACGACATCGAGGACCACGGTACCCGCGTCCGTTACCTGCGGAATCACCTCAAGCCGCAGCGGGACGGAGACGAATGTCGTCGTGAAAACCACGCCGCCTGAGTTGTTTCCGCTATTCTGCGTCGTCACGACCGGGATTTGGGTACCGCTCTCGATCTGGGCTTTCTGCTTGTTGAGAGTCGTCACACGCGGCGTGGCAACGATCTTCGCCTGACCTTTCTGTTCACCGGCAGTAAGCAGCAAGTTGATCTGAGCCGTTCCGAAGACGCCCGTCGTAAGACCGATGACGGTGTTCGCGATCTGGGAAGCCAAGTTGTTGTTCGGATCCTGGTTGATCGGGATCGGAAGCGGGTTCGACGACTGGTTGCCGCCGCTACCGCCTGAACCGCCGGTGCCTTGCTGTTGCTGTGGATACGGCAGCGTTCCGCCGCCGGCTGCACGACCGTTCTTTCCGAGCACCATGCCGGAGAGTTGGATACCGAGGTCGCGACTGAAGTTGCGCGAAGCGATGACGATGCGGGCTTCGATCTCGACCTGCGGTTCGGGCTGGTCGAGAAGGAACACCAGCTGACGGATCGCGTCGATGTTCTCGCGGACGTCGGTGACGATCAGCGTATTGCTGCGCGAATCGACCTCGACCGCGCCGCGGCGCGAAATGCGCTTCTTGACGACGCCCAGGATGCCCTGGTCGGCCCCGCCGCCGGCGCCGCCGCCGGACGTACCGGTCGTGAAACCGGTTTGCTGGCTTCCGCCCGCGTTTGCGTAGTTGAGCCGGATAAATTCGGTGTAAAGCGGCGAGTTGTCGAGTTTGCCCTCGTTGTTCTTGCGGGCGACCTCGTACTCCTCATTGAGTTTCTTGGCTTCGGCGACACGAAGGATCGGACCGTTGACCTGGACCGAAAGATCCTGCGACTGGAGCACCGAGTCGAGCGCGACGTTCCACGGAACTTCGTTCACGTTGACGGTTACCGGAACCTGTTTGACCGAGTTGTCGATGACAAAGTTGATGCCGTACTGCTCGGTGATGTAGTTGAGGATGTCCCGAATGTCGGCATTGACGACTTTCAGGTTGATCGGCTCGCCGACGAAACCGGCGCAGCCATACGTTTTGCAATCGCGTTGGGCATTGGCCGCGACGGCAAAGGAACTGACCAAGATCATTGCGAAGATCGCCTTGCGGCAGCCGTCGCTGGTTTTCTGAAGAAAATTCATTGCTTCCTCCCAAAATTGGCCTCGTTAACCGGAGACCGCGGATTTTACATTTTCAGTGGAGATCGGGTCCCGAACGATGGCGCCGGACCCGTAAAAGACTCTTCGAATGTTAGGACTTCTTTGCCGTCTTTACCGGCTTCTTCGAACTTTTCTTGTCCTTGACCGAATCCTTGGGCTTTTCTTCGGTCTGACGATTCATTTCGTCGACGGGCGATATGATCACCGCCGGCGTCGCGGGCTTCTCGTTGGGCTTCGACTCGGCTGGCTGCTGAGTCGTGGTCTGGTTGTTCGCGACCTCGGTCTGGCCCGACTGCTGCTGCGGAGTGCTCTGCGTCGGGGTCGTCCCCTGAACCTCCTGCTGGACCGAGTATTCGCGGAGCGACTTGTTCTCGACGGCGGTGATGAACTTGTTGTTGCTCATCTTCGTGACACGTCTGAAAACGACCCGGTTGTCCTCGATCGCGACGAGTTGGCCATCAAAGAATTTCTCGCCCGGATAGATCGTGTAGGAGAGCTTGATCGGCGTCGCCTCGACCATCGCGGCGTACCCGCGCGGCGTCTTGAAGATGCCGGTGATCGCCATTTCTTCGAGCGTCAGAACGCTGGTGACTTTCGGCAGGGGCAGGTTGTTCGCCACCGCATACTCGCGCTGCTGCTTGAAGTAGGCGATGCGCTGCTCGATCGGCGGCGCTGCGACCGGAACCGGACCTTGCGGTGCCTGCTTCGTCGTCGGCGTCTTGCCGTTGCTGGGCTTCGGCTGGTTCTTCTGGCGCCAGCTCGGGGTGCAGAACGGGTCTCCGTTGCACTGGGCGTTGATCTCGACGAGACTCCCGGCGATCAGCATGATCCCGGCCAACGCGAATCCGGTCCAAAGGTAACGTTTGACGATAGATTTGTTTCTCATGACATTGTCTCTCTTCAAGTAATTCATCGGTGGACCCACGGTCACTTGGCGGGTTGTTGCGGTGCGGGCTGCTGCGGATTAGGCTGACCGTTCGGCTGGGCGTTCGGCGCACCTGGCTTCTGGGGCGCGGCCGGTTTCGGCGACAGATCCTCGGGCGAGGCATAGTAGGCCGTCAGAAGAAACCGCGAGTGAAGCGTGCGGTTGCCCGATTGTGCCGGTAGGCTCGTAAGCTTGAAGTCGCTGATCGAGACGATCCGCTGAAGCTTGGCCATCTTTTCGTAGAACACCCTGAGATTGGCGAAGTTGCTGTCCACCTCGACTTCGACCGGCTTGGCCATCACTCCGTCCTTGGAGGTGTCTTCACGCGGATTGAAGCGCATCATGACGAGCCGGCTTTCGCTGGCGGTATCCTGAAGTCCTTGCAGAACGTTTGTGATCTCGCGTTGTTCGGGCAATAGGACCTTGAGTTCGTCGTATTCCTGCGTTTTGCTCGCGTAGACCGAACGGAACTCGTTGATCCGCTGCGTCGCGACGCGTGCCGTCTCGTTCTGGGACGTTTTCTGCGCGACCTGATCCTCGAGGGCCTGGATCTCCGTACGCGTGCCGCTTGTCACTGAATACCAGACGGCAAGGTAAAGCAGAGCGCCGATGGCGACCAGCACGATTAACTGTAAGTACCACGAAAGGGCTTTGAATTTATCTAACATCTCGGTTTCCTTCTTCTCTGGTGTTTTTCAACCGATTCAAGACTTCATTGAGTCGTTAATTCTTCGCGACTTGCTGCGGAGTCGGATTGGCCTGCGGACCGGCCGGTCCGGGCTGGGCCGCGGCCGTCGTCGGATTCGTTCCCTGCGCGGCCTTCGGCGAATACGCGCAGCGGATCACGAAGTCGAACGAGACCACCTTCGGTGCGTCGGGCGAATTTGTCGCCGCGGGCGTTGCGCCCGGAGCCGTCTCTTCCCTGCGGGTCGTCTCGATCCCGAGGTTCGAGAAAAGACCTCCCGAGAATTCGAGGCTCTGGCCGAATCGCGTCGGTGCCGTCTCGTCGTTCGAGGTTCCCTTGATCTCGAGTTGGTCACCCTTCTGTTCGACGGTGTCGAGATAAAGACCGGAGACCATCGAAATGCGCTCGCGCAGGGCTTCGAGAACGGCGCTCGGGCCGGACTGCTCATCGCGCAGTTTCTTGATGGCCGTGATGCGGGCGTCGATCAGCGAGATCTTCGCTTCGAGCTCTTTCTGCTCTTTCATCACAGCTTCGAGCTCAGTCGCGATCCGCTGCTGTTCTTCGAGCCGAGACTGGGCGTCCGCCTTGGCCATCTGAGTGCTGATGACGTCCCATCCGATCAGCGCGATCGTCAGAAAGACGACGGCGATGGACATGAGGAGAAGCCGGGAAACAGGACTTCCGACTTTGCGTTCGACGGCCGCAGCCGCACCGCTATGTCTTTCGGTTACTGAATTTAACAGGTTTACTCTAATCATCTTAGTTCAACTCCCCTCACGGCCAATCCGACGGCGACTGCCATCTCGGGCATGATCTCACTCAAGTAATCGGGGTCAAATTTACGGGTATCGACCTTGATCTGACGGAACGGATCGAGAACCTCGACCGGAAGTTCAAGTTTCCGTGAAATATCCTCGGCGAGGCCGGCGAGTTTCGATCCGCCGCCGCTGATCAGGATCTTCTGCACCTGGACGCCGGAATCCTCCGCCGTCGCGCGGTAAAAATCGAATGTTTTCTGGATCTCCATCGCGACCATTTCGGTCACGTTGTTCATCAGCGGTTCGATCGCCTTCTCGTCCATTTCGGCCTTGGCCTCGGAAACACCGCGTTTGATCGCTTCGGCCTGCTGATAGCTGAGTCCGAGGTTGCGCTGGAGAATGTCGGTGAACTGGCTGCCACCGACGGTGATGTCGCGGGTGAAAACCGAATTTATGCCCTGAACGATATTGACGTTCATCGTCGAAGCACCGATGTTCAGCAGCGCCACGACCTGCGAGGCATCCGGCTGATAGTTGATCTCGTAGCAGTTCTGAAGGGCGAACGTATCGATATCGATGACCACGGGCGCCTTGCCGGCGAGCTGGACGGCCTGCTTCAGACTGTCGATGCGTTCGCGTTTGCAGGCAGCAATGACAACGCTCGTCGCGTTGGTGTTCTGGTCGGTGATGTGATAATCGAGGCTGACGTCCGAAAGGTCGAACGGGATATGTTCCTCGGCGTGCCAGTCGATCGATTCCTCGAGCTCGTCACGGCTCATCGGCGGAAGAACGATATTCTTGACGATGACCGAATGTCCGCTGACTCCCGTCACGACGTTCGGTGCGTTGATCTGATGATTGCGGCAGACGTCCTGGATCGTCTCGCTGACGGCGTTCATTTCCATGATCTGCCCGTCGACGATCGAGTCGTCCGGAAGGTTCTCGAATCCGAGACCGACGAGACTCAGGTTGCTCAGCTTTCCGTCGAGCTCGACGACCTTGACGGAGCTTGAACCGACATCCAAACCGGCAACGCCTTTCTTCTTACCGAATAGCATTCTCTCTACTCCTCGAGCCGCTCACGCGGCACACATATTTGGAATTTTTGGGGACAAAAACGACCCAGGCGTTTAGCTTTCTAGCGGAACCATTTGCCACCTTGCAGGACTAACAGCAAAGACGGGACAATTCGGGTAGGTCTTAACTGACGGAAGGGCCAAAACACCTGTATCGTTTTTTCATCCTTGATCTGTGGACTCGATTTCGATGGACTCAAAACCGCTCTCACTCGAATTTTTGCTCTAAGGTGGCGATAGGACTCGACCTTATGGTTGGTCGATACATTTCAAAACTACAGGACTTACAAATTATTGTCAACAATTATTTACATTGTTTAACGCTTTTTGACAGATTGACTCCGGCACGTTGACCGAATTTCGGTCAGAATGAGTAGAAAAGCCCGATCCGCAATGGAATCGGGCTTTTACAGTGACGATAATTGGCGGGTTTCGAATTGGAAGCGAATGCCGGAAAAGCGCGATGGCGAAAATATGCTTAACGGATCAATCGTTTATGCGGTTGAGCAATTCCCAGTAACCGACGTCAACCCAGCGGCCGAGCTTGTAGCCGACCTCGCGAAAGTGAGCGGCTTTCTCGAATCCGAGTTTCTCGTGGAAGTGAATGCTCGCATCGTTCGGAAACGCGATACCCGCGACGATCGCGTGAATGTCGGTTTCGGCAAGCAGATCAAAAAGTTGGGAGTAGAGCGCCGTGCCGATCCCCTTTTGCTTTGCCTCGTTGTGAACATAGATCGCGACCTCGGCCGTGAACTCGAACTCCTGCCGCAGTCGGAACTGCGTCGCGTATGCGTAACCGTGGATCGCGCCGTATTCTTCCGCGACCAGGAAAGGAAAATCCTGGGTCACCATCTCCACGCGCATCTGCATTTCATCCGGGCTGAGCGGCTCGGTCTCGAACGTATGGTGTGTGTTTTGGATGTAGTAGTTGTAAATGTCCGCGATCTGTTCCGCGTCTTCGGGACGCGCCGGACGAATGTTCATTGTCATCGCTTTGAAAAATCAAATTCTATTTAATTCCTGCGGAGATTACAAAAACGAGGGCGGACGACCGATTCGATCAATTTTCCGATGAGCAGCCATTGAAGCGAGATCAACGCAAAATAGAGCAACCTCGCCAGCCCTTCGGCCAGCCAACCCTGAAGTTCTGCGATGAACGGCCATGCGATCGTCGCAGCGACCATCATTGGAACAATGTCGCTCGGAACGTTTGCGTCGGCCGCGCGATCAGAACCGAAAAATGCGAAACCGAAGATCAGCCAATGGATGATCGTCACCGCGACCGGAATCGGCGTGAACAAAAACTCGATCAGATTTCCGGCCCTCCCTTTCATTTCTTCAGTTCCATTTTCGCGATCGATTCAAGGTGAACTTCGTCCGGGCCGTCGGCGATCCGCAGCATCCGCGCCGTGATCCAGAAGTTCGCCAGCGGAAAATCCTCGCAGACCCCGGCGCCGCCGTGCGCCTGGATCGCGCGATCGATCACCTTGATCGCCATCGACGGAACCGCCGCTTTGATCATCGCGATCTCGCGCCGCGCCGCCTTGTTGCCGACGGCGTCCATCATCCACGCCGTTTTCAAAACGAGCAGCCGCGCTTGGTCGATCGCGAGGCGCGCCTCGGCGATCCATTGCCGGATAACGCCCTGTTCGGCGAGCGTTTTTCCGAACGCGACTCGCGCCTTCGCCCGCGCGCACATCAGCTCGAGCGCGCGCTCGGCGACGCCGATCAGGCGCATGCAGTGATGGACGCGTCCCGGTCCGAGCCTTCCCTGCGCGATCTCGAACCCGCGCCCCTCGCCCAAAATCAGATTCGACGCCGGAACACGGACATCGGTGAACGTCACCTCGGAGTGACCGTTCGGCGCGTCGTCGAAACCGAAAACGATCAGATTGCGCTCGACCTTGACGCCGGGCACGTCCATCGGCACGAGGATCATCGACTGCTGGAGATGTTTCGGCGCGTCCGGGTCGGTCTTGCCCATGATGATCGCGAGCTTGCAGCGGCTGTCGCCGGCACCCGTCGACCACCATTTCCGGCCGTTGACGACATATTCATCGCCGTCACGCTTGATCGACGCGCAGATGTTCGTCGCGTCCGAGGACGCGACTTCGGGTTCGGTCATCGCGAAACACGACCGGATCCGGCCCTCGAGCAGCGGTCGCAGCCACGTTTCTTTTTGTTCCGGCGTGCCGTAGCGTTCGATCACTTCCATGTTCCCCGTATCGGGTGCGGAACAATTGAAGACCTCGGACGCCCAAAAGACACGGCCCATGATCTCGGCCAGCGGCGCGTATTCGAGGTTCGTCAATCCCGAAACTTCGGGCAGGAAGAGATTCCACAATCCCGCTTCGCGCGCTTTCACCTTCAGATCCTCGATCAAGCGAAGCGTCGCCCAGCGATCGCCGGCAGCGATCTCGTCGTGATAGGCGGATTCGTTGGGATAAACGTGTTCGTCCATGAACGCGGCGAGCCGTTCCTGAAGTTCGATCGATTGCGGCGAGTATTCGAAGTTCATGGTTCATTTTGTTCCCGAATCCGGCGAGATTCAATGCGGCGCGATGACACCAGGTGATTTCGGTAGTTGAATCTGTATAATCGAGCTGTTTCCGTCCTGAAAAACAATTGTCCGATCAATGGGAATACAAAACTGTTAAATTTTCCTGGGCCTTGGTATCGGGCCCGGGCTTTGAACTGCCTGAGCTCGATGAGTTCATCAATCAGTTCGGTGCGCGCGGCTGGGAACTTGTCGCAGTTTCCCAATCGCCTTCGCGCGATGTTTTCGCACCGGCTGTGCTTTTCATATTGTTCTTCAAACGACCGCTTCTTGAGAAATGAAACTTGATGACACGCAATCGATCCGCAAAGGCGAAGAACTGGATGTCGGACCATTGGCCGAATTCCTGAGGAACGAACTCGGAGCCGCCGCTGACGAGCTCGAGATCACCCAGTTCCCTGCCGGCAGCTCGAATCTGACGTACTGCATTCGTCTCGGCGGCCCCGAGTACGTCCTCCGCCGCCCGCCGTTCGGAAATCAGGTCAAGTCGGCGCACGATATGTCGCGCGAATT
>JAKQII010000246.1 GCA_029557535.1 Acidobacteriota bacterium | reverse complement strand
GGTTGAGTTCAGACCGGATTCAGCGTGCGACGCACGCGCCGTTCCGACAGCACCAGGCGAAGGCTTGGCCGAGCCTGGTGTGGGTTCGTACCTGATGAAACGTGCGAAAAGTTCGCGCGTGTCACACGGTTTGTTTGGTTCCGAGAATCGGGCCCGCAATCCGTGCTTGTGGATTATTCCGACCGGCTCCTTAATTCTTGGATCTTGATTTTTTTTGAAGCTTGACTCCCGACTCTCAGACCAATTCGACGCTCTGTCCGTACTGAGGAACCGAGACGTTCCAGCCGAACCGATCGCGGATATGCCCAGCCATCGCTGCCGCGGCGTCCGGTTCGCCGTGAGTCGTGAAAACGGTCTTCGGAGTATTCGGTAAGCCTTCAAGCCAGCGGATCACCGCTTTCCAGTCGGCATGCGCCGAGAATCCCTGAACCTTCTCGACCCGGCACCGAACGGGGATCCACGACTTCATGATCTTTACTTCAGGCTCGCCGTTCAGCACACGGCGTCCGGTCGTCCCGGCTGCCTGATATCCGACGAATACCACGGTCGCCCGCGGATCCGGCAAGATCCGCATCGCGTGGTGGAGCACGCGGCCGCCAGTCATCATTCCGGAGGCCGAAATAATGATCCGCGCGCCCTTCATGTCGTTGAGACGTTTCGATTCCTCGCGGGTCGAGGTCGTCTTCATCCAATCGGTCTTGAGCGGATGGACCTTCTTTGCAAGAATCGACGCATACTCCTCGTCGTGTTCCTCGCTCCAGCGGTTGTAGACTTGAGTCGCCTGCGCGGCCATCGGCGAGTCGACAATGACCGGCATCGAGGGGATTTTGTGATCGTCCTCGAGTTCCCGGATCATGTAGAGGAGCTCCTGGGTTCTTCCGACGGCGAACGCCGGGATCAGAATCGGCGCGTCGTGTTCTGACGCCTCGCGGATGATCTCGGCCAATTGAACCTCGGACGGCACCGCGCTGTGCAGCCGGTTCCCGTACGTCGACTCGCACATCAGATAATCGCACGCCGGAGGCGGAGCGGGATCCTTGACGATCGGCTGATCGTAATGACCCAGATCGCCCGAGAACAAGAATCGCACCGAACTACCGTCCGGCCGAGCGTTTGCCATTTCGACAAGCACGAGACTGGCTCCCATAATGTGCCCCGCAACCATGAAACTCGCATGAAACCCGTCCGCGATCCCAACCGGAACGCCGTCGTTGGGTACTCCGACCAGCAACTCGAGCGCCGCTTTCGCGTCCTGCTCGTCGTACAGCGGCAGTGCCGGCGTGTGGGTCGTGAGAGCGTGACGGTTACGATAATCCGCTTCTTCTTCCTGCAGGCGCCCGGAATCCGGAAGCAGGATCTTAAGCAGGTCGCAAGTTGCGCGGGAAGTGAAAACTTTGCCGGAAAATCCGAGTTTGACGAGGCGCGGCAGGTAACCCGTGTGATCGATATGGGCGTGCGTGATGATCACCGCGTCGATCGATCTCGGGTCGAACGGCGGATCCTGCCAGTTGCGTTCGCGCAGTTCTTTTTCACCCTGGAAAAGCCCGCAATCAACGAGGACGCGTATTCCGTTCGATTCGAGGAGGTATTTTGAGCCGGTGACGGAACCGACCCCGCCGTAGAAGGTGATCTTCGCCATTTTTTTCTCCGTTTTTGTGGATTCGGGAGTCTGCCGCAAAGATTTGCACGAATCGCCGGCGAATTGCAAATCCGGGTCAGGCGCGCGTGTTGTCCTTGATCAGCACGAGGTCGGAATTGAGCGTCGCACGGACGACGAGCAATCTTTTCCCGTCGCGGGACCAGCCAAAGCTGGTGATGAGTCCGTTCGAAAACTCGGTCAGCGGTCGTTCCTTGCGATCCTGAAGCGAGATCGACCAGATGTTCGGCACGCCGGCGCGGTTGATATATGCGAGGGACTTTCCGTCCGGTGCAAAGCGGAATTCAGGATTGATCTTGATCGAGGTTTCGGGCACCGAACCGTCGACCGATGCGCCGTCAAAAGCAGCGATCCTGACATCGCTCGAGAAACTCCCCGACTTCGGATCGTACTCGAAAGTATGGAAGGCGATCGATTTTCCGTCGGGTGAGAGCCGCGGATAGAATTTTGAGCGGTCATCGCCGGAAACGACGGGCACGGCATCGCCGCCGTCTATCGGAACTCGAAGGACCTGGGCTCTGCCGCCGTCGCTGGTCTGCCTCATAAAGATGACCGATCTGCCGTCAGGCGTAAGCTGCGGATGCAAATCGTTCACATTCACTGCCGACGTCATCCGGACCGGATTGCCGCCATCGGAATTCATCTTCCAGATCGAGAACAAACCGCCGTCACGCGACGAACTGAAGAAGATGAACTTGCCGTCCGGAGAAACCGCCGGAAAAAGGTTTTGGCCCGTCCCGGTTGTCAACTGGCGTTCGTCGTCTCCGTCGCCGGCGACCGAAAAGATCTGCGGATCCTTGCCGGTGTTCTTGACGATCAGAAACCGGCCGGCCGGGCTTTCCGCAAATCCGCCAAAGCCGAAAAGATTCTTGTTGTCGGGGACGATCGAGCGTGATTCTTTCGTCTTCGGGTCGATCGTCTGCAGATTTGAGATCGTATCGACGCGGGTCGCGACGATCGTCGCGCCGTCCGCCGAAACGCTGACGGACACATAGTCGCTCGTATCGGTCGTCACCTGATGCGTCACGCCCGAGGGAAAATCGAGATGCCAGACCTGTGTGTTATCGCCGGAATTGAGCTTTCCTGCGACGATGATCCCTTTGCCGTCGCGCGTCCACTGAAAACTCTTCGCGCCGTACCAGCCGCGTTCGCCGAATGGCTCGAGGTGCTTGTCATTCATCGCCACGGTTACGAAACTGATCTTCCTTTGTGTCTCGACGCCATTCTTGAAAACGCCGATCAGCAATCGATTCCCGTCCGGGGACCAATCGACGCCGGTGAACTGATCGAATCCGACTTCTTTCGTCTGCAGAAACGGCGCCGCGTCGGAACCGTCGCTGCCGGCCACAAATATCGTATCGCCGCCCTCATTCGGATTATGCCGGATGAACGCGATCCTGCCGCCGTCGGGCGAAAATGTGACGCGCGAGTCGACATCGACCGTTATCTTGGTCCTTTCGCCTCCGAGAGCCGGAACCTTGTACAGCGTGCCGACACCTTGGTCGACGGTTGTATAGAACACGAACTCTCCGTCGGGACTGAACGACGGCTGTTGGAATTCCGAAAGCGTTGCCGGGACGACCGTGACCAAACTTCCGGTCGCGACTTGTTTGATAAGCAGACTTTGACGGCCTTCCTGACGACTGACATAGGCAACGAAACGACCGTCGGGTGAGACCGACGCGAGACCGGAACTGAGATTGTCAGTCAGGCGCGACGCCTGGATCGACTCGTACTTTGGCTGCCAGTCGCCGAAAAACTGCGTGTAACCGATCCAGACGGATAATACGGCAAGCGCGGCAATCGCCACGACCCATGCCGGCGAGATCCGTCGGATAACCTGCGCGGCGCCGCTTCCCCGATTTGCCGAATGCTCGGTCGTTTCGCCGGTTCGTTTGTTTTCCGACGAGATCGTGCGATGGATCAGCGTTTCGTTCTCGCGCGTGTCGTTGCGCCGCACGGCAACGGTCCGTGAAAGATCCGACAGTTCGCGTTCTCCCGAGGTCTCGTCACGCGCTCCGCGCAGATCCCGAAGATCGAGCGCGAGATCGCGGATGCTCTGGTATCGGTCCTCCGCCTTTTTCTTGAGCGCCTTGCGGAGGATCCGCTGCAGCTCGTCGGGGATACCGTCGATCGGAGGCGGTTCAACGTGGATCACCGCGGCGAGCGAATCGCTGATCGTCTCGCCGTCGAAGGGGTTCGTCCCGGTGAGGGTTTCGTACAGCACGACCCCAAGGCTCCAGACATCCGTTCGGGCGTCTGTTTCCTTCCCGCGGGCCTGTTCGGGCGACATGTATCGTACGCTGCCCATCACGATCCCGGGCTCCGTCCGGACCATCTGGACGGTTTCGTCCTCACGTCCGACGCGCTGATGGACCATCGGTTTCGCCAGCCCGAAATCGAGGATCTTCACGATCCCGTCGTGCCGGACCATGATGTTCTCGGGCTTTATGTCGCGATGGACGATCTTCGCGTCGTGGGCGACCGCGAGAGCTTCGGCGACCTGTTCCGCGATCCGTACCGTTTCGGAAACCGTGAGTTCGCCGCCGTCGATCAGTTCCCGCAAAGTAGCGCCTTTGACGAACTCGGTGACGATGAAAAGTTCACCGTCGCTTTCGCGGATCTCGTAGATCGTGATGATGTTCGGGTGATTGAGCGCCGAGGCCGCGCGGGCTTCTGCTTTGAACCGTTCGACGCGCTCGGCGTCGCAGCAAAACTCGGGAAGAAGAACCTTGAGCGCGACCTCGCGGTCAAGCTGATCGTCGTGCGCGGCGAACACTCGTCCCATTCCGCCGCTCCCGATCTCGCGCGTGATGACGTATCTGCCGAGTTTGGTTCCCGTGTCCATAGCGTTCCCGTCCAGCGATCAACATCTTAAACGGTTCGAACGCTCTAAAAGTTTAACAATTGTGCGGCGGACCGAACCAGCGGGTGCGGCTTCAATTCACGTATTCCTTCGGAAACCAGAGGACCTTCCCGCGGGTCGCGGACTTGTCCTCGTCCTTTCGGAGACGTGCGGTGCGAAGAAGATCCGGCGCCGTCTCGCCGTCGCGCCAGAACGTTGCGGATCCGAAGTTAAGTTCAAGAAATTCCTTTTCGCCGGAAGCGGTAACAAACGGAGCGACAACGAACGATCGAGCGATCCTCTGCTTTATCTCGTCCGCGGTCGATTCGCCGGCGGTCGGAAGGACCGCGAGGAACTCGTCGCCGGCGGAACGCGTCAGCACATCCATTTGCCGAAGCTGCCTTTTGATGTTCTGTGCGGCAAATTCGAGGACCGAATCGCCGACGGCATGTCCGTGGCTCGAGTTGAGTTCGTCAAAGTTCCGGATATCGATCGCGAGAACCGTCAGCGGCCGTTCATCGCGAAACCTCTGGGATTCGGCGATCTGATTCTCCAGAACAAGGTAGAAGCCGCGTTCGTTGGGAAGATTCGTGATCGCGTCGGTCAGCGCGTTCGAGACGGATCTTTCAAAGGCGAACGAGCTAATGAACAACGGAGCGATCCGCTCTCCGATCGCTTCCGCGAGCGTCGTCGAACTACGTTCAAATTTGTCATCGGGCTTCGAGTAGATGACGACGACGCCAAATAGCTGCGTTTGCCGGTACAACGGGACGGCGATCGCGGATCCGAACCGGTCCATCAGATCGCGCGGGAAGACTCGGCGATCACAATTGTTTGTTGCATCGAACTGCGGCGCGCGGCCGAGATAACATTTTGCCGCGAGCGAGAGGTTGATCTCGATCTCGGCGTTCGCGAAGCGCTGCGGATTGTCGCCGAACGCGTATTTCAGCTCGATCGTTCTCGTTTCGTCGTCGGTCAGATAAAGAACACAAGCGGCGAAAGGCAGGATCTCGTTGATCCGGCTGGCGATCAGACGGAACATATCCGCGGACTTCAATGACGCGCCGAAGAACTCGCTCGCTTCCTCGAGTGCGAAAAGCTTTCCCTCGACTGTCTCATTGATCGCCTCGGGCGGCGAGGTCTGCCGTCCGCTTTGAATCCTGACGGAGAGAAACGTGGCGGCACAATAAACGACCGCGATGCCGGCGAAAACGAGCATCTTCGCCTGGAACGCGATCCCGGTGTTCGAGATGAGGAACGTCGCCCCGAGCGCCGTAAGCGCGATCAACGAGGTGATCAGGAAACTTCCCGGTAGCGGCTTTGTCGCGGCTGCCGCCGAGTTCGGTGAATTCATACGCTTTGTCACGATACTTTCCGGCAGAAGAACCGGAGTGAATATTGCGGACTGACAGGGCCGTGCCCTGCAACCTAAAGATACCGTTTGGAGATGGCCGCAGTCAACAGTTTCGGTCTCGAACAATTAGTTAGCAAAGGTGATTTTTCACGAAAACAAATCTGAAAAAAATTGATATTTTTTTTGTGAAATTGTGTTCATACGATAATTTTTGGGTTGACTTGTAAAATTCCACCTTTTATATTGTCGAATGTTCCGAAATAAACAATCGTGAACAACGACTTCCCTAGGGAGGTCGTAAAATAACAAAACAACAATCTTTGAAGAAGACAGGAGAATCTATCAAATGAAGAAAGTTATTGCTCTTTCAGCAATCTTGACCGTCGGCATGTGGGGTGCCGCTTGCGATGGCGGAACGACGTCGAACAACACGG
>JAKQII010000231.1 GCA_029557535.1 Acidobacteriota bacterium | reverse complement strand
AATGCCCGCGGCCGCGACAACAGACCCGAAGATCTTTAACATCAGCGAGCTCGCGCGGGGATTCAATCTGGACCGCGCGACGGTCCGCAAACGGATCGACGCGGCGGGGATCGTTCCCGTCGACCAAAAAGCGAAGGAAACCCGGTTTCTGCTCGACGAAAAGCTTGAGGAGATCCTGCTCGCGGCGGACGCGGACCTCGACGCCGAGAAGCTGCGCAAGCTGAAAGCCGAAGCGAACCTCAAGGAAATGGAGGTTCAGGTCCGTCGCGGCGAACTTGCGCCCGTTCGCGACTTTCAGGAAACCGTGCAGGCGCTTTTCGGCGGGCTGTACAAGGAGATCGCCGTCCGCTTCCCGAAAAAGGTCGGCTCGCGGATGGCGAGGGCGAAAACGGCGGCGGCCGCAAGCGCGGTCCTCGCGCGTGAACTCGATCAGATCTTTCTCAGCGTCCGGGCGGATTTCACGAAGCACCTGGACAACGGCGAACCGGCGGCGAAGGGGCGGACGAAAAAGCAGTGAGACCAGAGATCGCAAAAATTTTCGAGGCCGGCCTCAGAACGGCAATACCGGAAGGCGCGCTGTCGATCTCGCGCTGGGCGGAGACGTACCGCTACGTCCAGCGGTCGGCGCGTCCGGGCCGGTGGTCGAACGCGGTCGTCCCGTTCCTGACGGAGATCATGGACGTCGTCACCGATCCGATGGTCCGAAAGGTCGTCTACCAGAAATCCGCGCAGGTCGCGGGATCGGAACTCCTCGTCAATATCATCGGCTATTACATTCACATCGATCCGACCTACATCATGTACGTCGCCGAAAAGGAGGACAAGGCGCGGGCGTGGACGAACGAGTCGTTCGACACGACGGTTCAGGAAACCGAGGTCCTGCGCGATCTCGTCCGGTGGGATTCCGAGGACAACAACCAGCGGATCAAGCGGTTTCCGGGCGGCCAGCTCACGATCGGCTGGGCGACGTCTCCGGCGGAACTCTCCTCGCGGCCGGTCCGCATCCTTTGTTTCGACGAGGTCGACGGATATTCGGTCACGCGCGAGGGCGATCCGGTCAAGATCGGCGAGGCGCGCACCAAAACGTTCAGCGGGTCCGAGAAGATCATTCTCGTGAGCTCCCCGCGCAACGCGGAGACGTCGGTCATAGAGCGCGAGTACATGAGCGGCGACCGGCGCGAGTATTGGGTCCCGTGTCCGCATTGCGGAGACTTCCAGACGCTCAAATGGGCCAATCTCCGCTGGGACGACGATCCCGCCGAAGCTTATTACGTCTGCGAACTGTGCGGCGCGATCATCGAGCACGACGACAAGCCCGAAATGCTCGCGAAAGGCCGGTGGATCGCGTCGGAGAAGTTCAAGGGGACGGCGAGTTTCAGGATCAACGAGCTTTACTCGCCGTTCACGACGTGGGGCGCGATGGCCGTTGACTTCCTTGAGGCGCGCAAATCGCCGGACACGCTGAAGCCGTTCGTGAACACGCGGCTCGGCGAGACGTGGAAAGAGGAGGAGCGGATCGAGTACGCCGACCTTCAGCTCTCCCGCGAGGACTACCGGGCCGACGTTCCCGACGGCGTCCTGTTCCTGACCGCCGGGGTCGACGTTCAGGACGACCGCCTCGAAGTGTTTTTGGCGGGCTGGGGCCGCGATCTTGAGTGTTGGGCGATCGACTACCGCGTGATCGAAGGTTCGCCCGCGATGCCGCAGGTCTGGGACGACCTGACGGACTATCTGCTCGACGCCCGGGCGGGGGAAGCGCAGGAGTTTCGGGTCGCGGCGGTGTGCATCGACTCCGGCGGCCACCATACGCAGGACGTGTACCGGTTCGCGCACCGGTACAAGGGCCGCCGGTGGTTCGCGGTCAAGGGCGCGAGCGTCGCCGGGAAGCCGATCGTCTCGAAACCGACGATCGTCGGCTCGAACCCGAAGGTCCGGCTTTACACGGTCGGGACCGACACGGCGAAGGACACGATCTTTGCATATCTGCGCAACGGCGAGCGTGGGACGCCCGGCTACGTTCATTTCCCGGCGGACGACCGCTTCGACGAGTCCTATCTGAAGGCCCTTTGCTCGGAAAAGAAGGTGACGCGGTTTCGGATGGGCCAGAAATACCAGGTTTGGGAGAAGGTTACGGCCTCCGCACGCAACGAGCCGCTCGATACCTTCGTCTACGCGCTCGCCGCGGTGCATATTCTGAGGCCGAATTTCGGGAAGATCGCGCGGAAAATCGAGGCCGGAGCGGTCGAAAGCACGGAGATTCCGGCCCCGATCGAGGTCAAAAATGATGCTTTGGAGCCGGAAAACAGGGCTGAAACGCCCGAAAAAACGCCCAAAACGGCCGAAAACGCACCGAAAAGGCGAAAAACGCGGATAAGGATCAAAAACAAGGCCTTCGGAGGCTACAAAGTGGGGTACTGACTATGGCGAGAGATGACAGATCGACGGAACCGCGGGAGATCCGCGTCGGCGAGCGGATCGCGTGGACGCGGACGTTTTCGGAGTATCCGGCGACGGAATACGGGCTTGAGTACCGGTTTCGGGGCAACGGGACGGGGATAAACGTCACCGGCGCGGCCGACGGCGACGCTTTCGACTGCGAGATCACCGCCGCGCAGTCGGCGACGCTGCTCGCGGGTGAAACATACGAGTGGCAGGCGTGGCTCACCGAGACGGCGGACGCGACGAATACGTGGATCGCCGCTTCGGGGACGATCGACGTGAAAGCCGGGTTCAGTTCGGGGATCACGACGGCGGTCGACCTCCGCTCGGACGCGAAGATCATTCTCGACGCGATCAACGCGACGATCCTGAACAAGGCGACCAGCGACCAATTGGAGTACGAGATCGCGACGCCGGCGGGATCTCGAAAGCTGAAACGGATGGGTTTGAAGGAATTGACGGACGCGCGGAAGATCTTCGCGGAGATCGTCGCGCGCGAGCGCGCCGCCGAGCGGGTCAAGCGTGGCGGAAAGTTCGGCCGGACGGTTCTCGGCCGGCTGTGGGAGGACTAAACCGATGATGAACGAACACCAGTCAGTGTGGCAGCAGATACGCGGGCTGTTCGCGGGCGCGGCGCCGGTGCGCGCGAAGCGGAGCTACAAGGCCGCAAAGATCAACCGGCTCAATTCGGGCTGGGTCACGGAGCCGACGACGGCGAACCGGGTGATCAAGCAGGATCTTCGGGTTTTGCGGGCGCGGGCGCGGGAAATGGCGCGGAACTCAAGCCATTTCCGAAAATTCCTCGCGATGGCGCGGACGAACATCGTCGGGCCGAAGGGGTTGCAGCTTCAGGGCCGGGCGCGGCTGGCCGACGGTTCGCTCAACGGGCCGCTCAACAAGCGGATCGAGGAGGCGTGGTGGAACTGGACGCACCAGGAGACCTGCACGGCCTCGATGAGGCTTGACTGGCGCGCGGTCCAGCGGCTTTTCGTGACGTATCTGATCCGCGACGGCGAGGCGCTTGTCCGGCACGTCGAGGACAAAAAGAACCCGTTCGGGTACTCGGTCCGTCTCATCGATCCGTCGTACCTGGACGAAATGCACAACGAAACGCTTCCGAACGGGAACCGGGTGATCATGTCGGTCGAGATCGACGAGCGCGACCGGCCGGTCGCGTACTATCTGACGACGCCGCCCGACGATGTGCTGTTTTCGCGCAAAAAGGAGCGGAAACGGACGCGCGTCCCGGCCTCCGAGATCGAGCACGCATTTCTAGTCTATGACGACGAGTGCCAGGTCAGGGGCGTGACGTGGTTCCACGCGGCGATGCTCGACGCGAAGAACCTCGCCGGATACAACGACGGCGTGATCACGTCCGCGCGGACGGCGGCCATGTCGATGGGATTCCTTGAGCGCGAATCGGACGAAACGGAGTTCGAGGGCTACGAGGACGAGGAAGGGAACGAGCTGCCGGTTGAGATCGACATCTCGCCGGTGACGTTCAACGAACTTCCGGCCGGGTACAAGCTCGCGCAGTTCGACCCGAAGCAGCCGACGCAAAACCACGCGGCTTTCGTCGATACGATCCTCCGGGACGTCGCGACCGGCCTCGGCGTCAATTTCTTTTCACTGACAGGGGATCTCTCAAGCGTCAACTATTCAAGCGCGCGCGTCGGTCTCGGCGAGGAGCGCGACGTCTGGCGTGAGTTGCAGGATTTCGTCGGAACGCATCTCTGCCGGCCGGTCTATCACCGGTGGCTCCGCGCGGCGACGCTGCGGAAGGCGATCGAGCTCAGCCCGGAGCAGTACCTCGAAGCGCAGAATCCGATGTGGCGCGGGCGCGGCTGGCGTTACATCGATCCGCAGAAAGAAGTGAACGCGAACGTTCTGGCGCTCGAAAACAACCTCGTTTCGCTGACGGAGGTTCTGGCGGAGCAGGGCGTCGACATTCAGGACCATTTCGAGACGATCAAGCGCGAACGCGAGCTCGCGCAGGAATACGGGATCGAGCTGACCTACGGCGGGAGCAAAGCGGCCGACACCGCGGCGGACGAGGAGGACGAAACGGCAGAGGACGCGGATACCGGCGACGAAGAAGCGGGGTAAGTGTTTTTTTACCCCTAAAAAATAAATAGTTTTCAAAACCCGTAACCTCAAAGCCGTCGGAGTTATTTCCGGCGGCTTTCTTATGTCCGAGATTCAAAAACTGCGCGAAAAACTGTTGTCGCAGCCGCTTGAGCGGTCATTTC
>JAKQII010000206.1 GCA_029557535.1 Acidobacteriota bacterium | reverse complement strand
GAAAGTCACGATAATCAGTCGGTTCGCAGATCACGAAGAGGCGCTGTTCGCCCGTTGAGGTTTAAATCGATCCACAAAATCCGCGGACCGCGTGTCGTCGCTGACGCGACTCGAGATTTTCCCCTCGCCGTGTGGTCCGGCGCGCCGCAGCGGGCCTCTGAACGAACTCGGACTAAGTGCCGTCGCTCACGCGACTCGAGATTCCCCCCTCGCCGCGTAGTCCGTAGCGCGCCGCAGCGCGCCGCTAAACTAGTCTGCAGTTCGAAGTCCGGATTACGACCCGCTTCCATTCAACTCCTGTAAAACCTGATGATCCGTTCGCCGAGGTCGCGGCGGCCCCAGAGTTCGGAGATGAACATCTTAAAATCTGAAATGGCGATCCAATAGTCGCCCTCAAGAGTTTCGTTAACGTTGACAGGGTTGAAGATGACTGATCCCAGAAGGCCGTTCAAGAGTCCGATCGGAAGCATCAGCCGACCGCTTTTGACCTCGAACTGTCCCGTGTTGTTCACCTCAAAAACTCCCGGAAGCGCGCCGGAAACGAGAGTCTCCAAAACAACCATCGAGACGATCTCCTCGGCGCCGTGGTGGACGCTGAACGAACGGATCACCCGATTGATCTCGAACGGGAGTTTCATCGGAATCGGCAACGCGCGCGGCAGACCCATGAAGGCGATAAGGTCCCAGTTGGACCTAACAAACCGCGCAACCGAAACGTCGCCTGCCGTATCGACACCTTCGGCCTTGGCGATCGTCGCCTCGACGGCCCGCGCGGCGTCCCAATATGCGGCACGATTGGAACCCTTTGCGGATAAATCGATCGCGGACCGCACAAACTCGCCAATTTTGCTCATCACCGATGATTATATTGCATCGTCGCGAGGATTTCTTGGGAGTTTCGGGGTTGCGGCGATATAATCCCCGAAACGATGCGCTTCGTATTCTCACGCCGGTTCTATATTCTGATCGCCTTCGGGCTCGTCCCGCTCTCGCTGTCGTGGACGTTCACCCCGCTCCGCTGGTTGGTCCTCGTATACGACGCGGCGCTCGTTGCGGTCGCAATATTCGATTATCTCAGCAGCCGTAAGCAAGCATCCGAATTGATGGTCTCCCGCAGCTTCAACAAGCGGTTCGCGATCGGCGATCCGACGCGGGTTTCGATCAAAGTCGAGAATCCGACATCGAGCGATGTCCGCCTGCGTCTGAAGGACGAATATCCCGACAAATTAATACTGCTCGAAGGCCGTGAAGCGGATTTTGTCGTTCCGGCAAAATCGGAGGCCGAGTTTTACTATGATCTTGTCCCGCCGAAGCGCGGACATTACGATTTCGGGCGCGTCGCGATCCGAATCCTTTCACGCCTCGGACTCGTCTGGTGCCAGTCGCTGGCCGGCGATGAGCAGTCCGTCAAGGTTTACCCGAACATGCGCCGCGCGCGTGAGATGGAACTGAAGGCGCTCGGCGCCCAAAGCTATCTGGCGATCCAACGCCGGTCCGTCCGGCGCGGCGAGGGGCGCGAGTTCGAATCGATGCGCGACTATGTCCGCGGCGACGAGATGCGGCATATTTCGTGGACGGCGACCGCGCGCCGGTCAAAACTGATCACGCGCCAGTATCAGATCGAGCGCGACCAAACGATCATCATCGCGATCGACGGCGGACGGCTGATGACCGGGCGGATCAACAACGAGACGAAATTCGACACTGCGATCCACGCGTCGCTGGCGCTCATGTCGGCGGCCGCACGCGGCGGCGACAACTGCGGATTGATGGTCTTCGGAAGGCGCGTCAAACGCTTTCTGCCGCCGAAGAAGGGCATCGAACACATCGACGCGGTTCTCGAAGCGCTTCACGACGTCGAACCGGAACTCATCGAGCCGAGCTACGCCCGGGCGTTCCAGTTCGTCGCGTCGAGCACAAAAAAGCGGGCGTTCGTCGTGATACTGACCGATCTGGTCGACAAGGACTCGTCCCGCGAATTGATCAACTCCCTGAAATTGCTCCGGCCGCGGCATCTGCCGTTGGTCGTGACGATCGGCGACCGTGACCTGAACGCGACGGTCAGTGAGGTCCCGGAAGACATCAAGCAGGTTTTCGTGCAGTCCGCCGCCGAAGAGATCATCCGGCAGCGCGAATCGGCGCTGCGATACGTCGAGACATTGGGCGGACTCGCGCTCGACGTCACCGCGAACACGCTCGCGCCGAGACTTCTGGAAACATATTTGAGGGTGAAGGAAAGGGGAATGATCTGATTTTGGAATTGCGATTTGGGATGTGGGATTTCGGATTTGGGATTTCGGATCGCCGGCGTTCAACGGTCGATCTTGAACCTTGAATACGTTGATACCTTGATTACCTTGAATCTTGAACCTTGAAAATATTGAATACCGGATCATGGTCGACATCGGACTGACACACATCGCGCTTCAGGTTACGGATATGGACCGGAGCCTCGGGTTCTACCGCAAATATGCGGCGATGGAGGTTGTTCACGAACGGACCGACGCCCAATCGGGGCGCCGGGTCGCCTGGATCTCAGACAAGACGCGGCCGTTCGTCATCGTGCTCGCGGAGTCAATACAGATCACTGCCGCTCTCAGCCCGTTCGCGCATCTCGGCGTCGGGGTCGTTTCGCGCGATGAGGTCGACCGAATGTGCATCGAGGCGAGCAAGGAGGGAGTCCTGATCGACGGTCCGACGGATTCCGGGTATCCCGTCGGCTATTGGGCATTTCTGCGCGACCCGGACGGTCACACTCTCGAAATCGCCTTCGGGCAGGAAGTGGCTCTCACGATTGATCGTTCGTAATCCGGGCGACCTACGCTCTCTCACGTTCATCACGGCCGCGGCCGGCAAGAAACAGATACGTGTACATCGCGATCCCGGTCGATATTCCGGTCAGCCACTTAACGGCCGGCGGCAGGGAAGACGGCGACAGAAATCCCTCGATCGTCCCGGCAATAACGAGAAGGAACGCGCAGCCGATCACGATCCGCGCGGCCTCGATCCCCTTTTTCTTCAAGGCCTGTGCTCGGGTCAGATCGCCGGGATTGATCAGCGCGTAGCCGATCATCATTCCGGCGCCCGCGCAGAAAAAGATTGTCGAAAGCTCGATCACGCCGTGACCGACGACAAATGCGGCCAGCGCATCGCCGAACGGCGGGTTCAGCGAATAACACGCCGCGAACACGCTCCCGAAACGCGCGCCCTCGAATGCAAGATCGTAAACCGCGCCGATCCCGAACAGCGCTCCCATCGCAAAAACCCTGAACGTGACGAAGATGTTGTTCGTCATGATCGAACTCGAGCCGACCTGGTTTGCTTTGTTAAGGCTCAGCCACCACTGTTCGTTGTCCTTGATCTGATACTCGATGCCGGACAGGTAAACAAAATCCGTGAACCGGAGGTCTTGCCAGGTCGCGATGAATCCGAAGACCGCGAACACCGCAAAGATGCCGAACGCGATCGCCATGTACCGGATGTTCTTTCTGAACGTTGCCGGAAAATCGCATGTGAAGAACCGCCAGATGGTTTCAAATCCGTTTGATTCGGCGCGGTAGATCTTGCCGTGGGCACGGATCACGAGGCTGTTCAGGTAATTGACGAGTTTGGGATCCCGCGTTTCGGAACGAGCGATCGCCAGATCGGTCGCCGCCCGTCGATAAAGTTCGCCAAACTCGCGCACTTCCGCGCGTGACAGACTGTTGAGCGACACGCCCTCGATCAACTCGAGAAGGTCCTCAAGTCGCTGCCAGTTGCTTTTGCGGTCGTCGGTGAAGCTGATCACGTCTGTCTTCGATATTGTCCTTGCCGATTATAGCCCGAGAGCAGGCGATTGAGAATTTGATTTGTGAATCGTTCATTCTACCGTCAAGGCGGAGACGCGGAGATTGTTTGGAGGTGGCGGCGGCCACGGAGGTCACGTTTATTCCCGCATCCAAACTGTTCTGCGGTTAAACAATCCTGGATCACGAGTTCGGACGAAGCGGGGTACTCGGCCGCACTGAAATGAATCCGCGCATTTCCGCGTTTATCCGCGGCTCATCCGCCGGATTTGACATCGGGTCCTTTTGCCAATCCAAAATCCAAAATCTAGAATCTAATTTCGAATGTCCGACCCCAACAAGTTTCAGGAAGAAGACGCGATCGGCAAAACGTACGACCTCCGGATCGCGCGCCGTTTGTTCGCTTACCTGCGGCCGTACTGGGGATTGTCCGTCGCCGCACTTGTGCTGACTCTTCTGACAAACGTCCTGATGTCGCTCCAGCCGACATTCACGAAGATGGCGGTCGACGACTTCATCACTCCAAAGCAGACCGAAGGACTCTGGCTATTTTCGGTCGCGTTCTTTCTTCTATTCCTGTTCAGGTTCACATTTTCTTACCTGCAAGAGATCCTGCTCAACAACGTCGGGCAGCGCGTCATGTTCGACATCCGCTCGCAGATCTTCTCAAAATTGCAGCAGCAGGAGGTCGCGTATTACGACAAGAACCCGGTCGGCCGGATCATCACGCGCCTCACGAACGACGTCGACGCGCTCAACGAACTTTTCACTTCGGGCGTGATCGACGTCCTTGGCGATCTGGTCATCATCTTCGCGATCGTCGCGCAAATGTTTTGGTTCGACTGGAAGCTGGCGCTCGTTTCGCTTGTTTCCGTTCCGCTTCTGTTCACCGCGACGAACTGGTTCCGCAAGCACGCGCGCAACGGCTTTGACAAAGTGCGGACCCGCAATGCGAAGCTCAACGCGTTCCTGCAGGAATACATCTCGGGCGCGCAAACCGTACAGCTTTTCAATGCCGAGAAAAAGTCGCAACGGCGATTTCATGAGATCAACGACGACTACCGGAACGCGAACATCGAGACGATCTTCTATTACTCGATCTTCTATCCGATGGTCGATTTCATCGGAACGATCGGGATCGCCGTCGTCATCTGGTTTAGCGGCTATCAGTTCATTTCGGAGCTTTCGTCACTCGAAAAGGCACTCACGATCGGGATCGTGATCGCTTTCGTGCAGTATTCGCAGCAACTGTTTCAACCGATCCGCGACCTGTCCGACAAATTCAACGTCCTTCAGGCGGCGATCGTCGCTTCGCACCGGATCTTCGTGCTGCTCGATCTCCCGCTCGCGATCGAGTCGCCGGCCGAGCCGAAACGACGCGGCAAGGCGATCGGGAATATCGAGTTCAGGAACGTGTGGTTCGCGTACAAGGACGAAACGTGGGTTCTCAAGGATGTCTCGTTCAAGATCAACGCGGGAGAGTCGGTCGCGCTCGTCGGGCACACCGGTTCCGGCAAAACGACAGTCACCAACCTTCTGATGCGTTTCTACGACGTTCAGAAGGGTCAGATCCTCCTTGATGGCACGGACATCCGCGAATGGGACCTTCACGATCTGCGCGAGAACTTCGCCGTCGTGCTTCAGGACGTGTTCCTCTTTAGCGGCTCGATCGGCGAAAACATCAGGCTCGGAAATTCCGGGATCGCCGACGATCGCATCGAGTGGGCGTCGAAGGAAGTCCGCGCCGACGATTTCATCTCAAAGCTTGATCAAAAATACGAAACGGCCGTCCGCGAGCGCGGCGCCGGACTTTCGGTCGGCCAAAAACAGCTCATCTCGTTCGCAAGGGCGCTGGCTTTCGACCCGAAGATCCTGATTCTTGACGAGGCGACGAGCTCAATCGACACCGAAACCGAACAGCTCATCCAAAAGGCCGTCCAGCGGGTCATGCTCGAGCGGACGTCGCTTGTCGTCGCGCACCGGCTTTCCACGATCCAGCGTTGTGACCGGATCCTCGTCTTCCATCACGGCGAGTTGCGCGAAAAAGGCTCCCATCACGAACTGCTCGGGCAACGCGGGCTGTACTGGCGCCTATATCGGCTTCAGTACAAGGAAGACCTCATGTCCGCGGCCAGGAGCCGGGGAAACGATCCCTTGCCCCAATCCGTCTGACCTTCCCGAAAGTTACTACCCAAACTGACGGGGACAAAGCGATTGCGTTCCATTATCCTTTAAAGCGTCCAATTGGGTTTTTCCAACAACAAGTTTCTAATTTCAATTTTTTCGGCTTATAATTGTGTTCGCTGTGGCATCGGAAACCTATAATCAATTGCGCTTGCCTGAGAAATGCGAGGCAATGATCCGGGAGATTTTCGCCGGTTGTAAGGCGAACGCCCCGAATTTCAATGTCCAGCCTGAATGGTTCAGGGAATCGATCGGACGTGCCGCCGGGAGGTTCATTTCGTCGAGCCAGTCCGCCCCTTTAGAGAGCGAGATCGAAGATTTCATAGCCCAACTTCAAACCGAAGACCTCTATCTTGCCGTCGCCTGCGCTAATGGTTGTGAACGTGCTTGGTGGGAGTTTGACCAAATGCACCGCTCGTATCTCGAGCGGGTCGCCCGCCATTTGGCCAGTACCGAGATTAATGCTCAAGAAGTTGTGGACACGGTTTACGTCGAACTTTACGGAACGCGCGTCGTTGACGGCGAGCGGGTCTCGAAATTTTCGACGTACAGCGGACGCGGCAGTCTGCGCGGCTGGCTTCGGACGGTGATCTGGCATTCGCTTGTCGATCTTCACCGTGCCTCGCACGACGAGGTTTCGCTCGACGAGATGACCGAGAACGTCGGTGAAGGCGTCGCGCATGCAAATCTCGCAGTCCCGTCGCTGGGCGGGGAGGATTCTATGATCGACGAGATCACTCGGCATCGATACCGAAGTGCGACGGTCTCTGCGATCGAGAGTGCATTCGCCAGTCTCGACGATCACGAGAAGCTTTTGCTTCTTTATTATCACGTCGAGAACATGAAGCTTCGCGAGATCGCCAGGATGGCCGAGAACAAGAACTCGCCGCTCAGAGATTGGTTCCAGCGAAAGTCGCCGACTCGGGAGAAGAATCCTGAAAGCCGAATCCACGAATCGACGATCATGCGTTGGCTTGAGAAGAGTTATGGAAAGGTGTTGAAGCTGTTTCGAACCGAACTCGGAACGAAGCACTCGCTTGGCGATGAGGAGATCGCGATCTGTATGGAACTCGCGACTCAGGATCTTGCCAGCCGCAGCCTTTATAAAAATCTATCTGCAACCTGATCTGAATCCCGTTCATCCTTAGACAATTTGTGCCCCCAAGAATTATTTTGCGCAACTTTTTGTTAATATTGCGTCTTTTGCTTGGGAGGCTGTACTGTGATGGGACAAATTGATATTCGCGGCGAGGAAATGCGCGTACAGGGATTGCTTGACCGATTCCTGAACCTGCGCTTCGCCGACGAGGGCGTGAAAGGCGGATCGCACCTCGATGAGGATTCGCTCACGGCGTTTGTCGAGGGAAATGTTGGTGAAAGAGAAGCCGGACCGGTCATATCGCATTTGGTTGACTGCACGTATTGTCTCCATGTGACCTCCGAATTGGCGAAACTGCAAGCGGGATTTGCCGACGAGCCGGTGAACGCTCCCGTCGCCGAGTCACAACCGTCGAGATTATCTGAAATTCTTGGCGGATTGATGACCAAGATCTTCGGAACCGGAGACGGTGTGGTTTTCGCGCACCACGAATCGGAGGAAGAAGCCGAAGAGGAAGAACCGAAAGAGGACGAATGATCTTTCGACACGCTGTCCAATAATAACGTGGCCTGCCGCAAAGTGGCGGGCCTTTTCAATTGCGGTCAAACCGCAGTGCTTCCAAATTGAAAATCCGACCGTTATAATTGTTGCAAATCCTTTTCAATTGAGTGAGGCAGCGATTTTGTCCGGTATTCATAACAATTCCCAAGATCATTTACCCGAGCCGACCGTCGAGAAGATAGCTGTCGCGAATCTCCCGACCGCCGTCGGCGAGTTTCAGATCGCCGGCTATCGGTCTCTTGTCAGTGACGAGGATTTCGTCGTCCTCTTCAAGGGCGACCTCGACCCGGACGTTCCGACACTTGTGCGGATTCACTCGCAATGCCTGACCGGTGACGTTTTCGGTTCGATCAAGTGCGACTGCGGACCGCAGTTGAAACGGGCGATGGAACTGATCGAGGCGGCCGGCCGCGGGGCGATCGTCTACCAGCAACAAGAAGGCCGCGGTATCGGAATCATCAATAAAATAAGGGCCTACGCGCTTCAGGATAAGGGCGCCGACACTGTGGAAGCGAACGAGCGGCTCGGCTTTGCCGTCGACGCTCGAGAGTACGAGCAATGCGCCGAGATCCTCCATGATCTCGGGATCAATAAGGTCCGGATCATGTCGAACAACCCGGAGAAGATCAAGACGCTGAAAAACTCCGGCCTCGAAATTGTCGAACGCGTCCCGATGGAAGTCGAGGCGCGCGAACCAGCCGAACATTACCTTAAGACAAAGAAGGAAAAACTCGGACACTTGCTCGAGATCACGGAATAGCTGGCCGTCGTCGGGCTTGATAATAATCCGGATAGGTTGGAGAATTAGCTCACAAATCCCGTCTGGAGAGCACCTTGTCCACGAATGCCGATCATGGCAAGAGAAAGATAAGCCGGCGTGAGTTCGTCGGCACGATGGCATCGGGCGCGCTGGCCGTTTTCGCAAACGGTCAGGACGGCCGATCCTCGTCGAACCGGATCGACCGCCGGGCTTTGGTCTCGCGTCATCACCCGGTCCTGCATTCGTTCGATACGCTATCGCCGCTCTCTGTCGGCAACGGCGAATTCGCCTTCACGTGCGACGTCACCGGACTGCAGACGTTCCCGACCGAATACGCGAACGCGATGCCCCTTTGCACGATGTCGCAGTGGGGCTGGCACACCTCGCCGGAGCCGGCGAGCATCGAGGATCAGGAATTCAAACCCACCGACTACGACTCGTACGGAAGAAAGGTACCGTACCAAACGGATCGCGCCGGACAACAGGAACTTTACGATTATCTTCGCGAGAATCCGCACCGGCTTCATTTGGGGCGGATCGCGTTCGATCTGCGAAGATCCGACGGAACCCCGGCGAAACCGAGCGACATCTCGAAGATCGAACAGAAGCTCGATCTGTGGCGCGGGATCATCGAAAGCCGGTTTGAATTCGATAGCGTCCCGGTCCTCGTCCGCACGGCAGTTCATCCGACCCGTGACGTTCTGGTTGTATCGGTCGAATCCGCGCTTGTGGTCGACAAGCGCCTGAAGGTTCGTTTCGCGTTCCCGTACGGATCGCCTTCGATGCAGGCCGCCGACTGGCGAGCGCCCGACAAACATGCGACGGGAATCGAATCGATCAGAGACATCGGCCGGTCCGCGGGTTCCGCGACGCTCGTCCGTCAATTGGACAATGACCGATACCGTGTAGATATCGACTGCACCGGTTGCCGCGGACTAATTCCGGCAGGCCGCCACGAGTTCATCTTGGAGCCTGCGCGCAGATCCTTCGAATTCAGCGTGACGTTCCGGCCCGAATGCGCAGCGCGCGTCCGCACCCGGTCGCAAACCGTTTTCGCAAGCTCCGAACAATTCTGGAACGGTTTTTGGAAAAGAGGCGCCGCGATCGATCTTTACGGCACCGTTGACCCGCGGGCGCACGAACTCGAACGCCGGATCGTCCTGTCGCAATATCTGACGGCGATCAATTGTTCCGGATCGATGCCGCCGCAGGAGACAGGACTGACGACGAACAGCTGGTACGGAAAATTCCATCTCGAAATGCACTGGTGGCACGCGGCGCAGTTCGCGCTCTGGAACCGTTTGCCGATGCTCGAAAAGAGCCTCGACTGGTACAACCGGATCCTGCCGTCCGCGCGCGAAAAGGCGCGGATTCAAGGCTACGCCGGCGCGCGCTGGCCGAAGATGACCTCGCCCGACGGACGCGATTCTCCCTCGCCGATCGGCCCTTTGCTGATCTGGCAGCAGCCGCATCCGATATTCTACGCCGAACTCGTTTTTCTCAACCGGCCGAGCCGATCGACGCTCCTC
>JAKQII010000189.1 GCA_029557535.1 Acidobacteriota bacterium | reverse complement strand
GTTCCCATCGGGAATTGATGGAACTTAACGGATTCTATGCCGAATCATGGAAAAGTCAGATGAAGGCAGCCGAGCAGGAATACCGTGAAATCGGGCGCGGCGACCCGCCGAAGGTGAAGGACGACACTGACACTTAGCGAGATGGACACTACCCGTGACACCCGGATGGACTCCGGAAAACGAAAATTCACATGGAATTGAGCAACGGAAATCGAGTGTATTCTGCCGAATCCGAATTGCTCATCGCCTGTGCACAGAGGAACCTCAACGGCCGGCTGCGCGAACGGATTGCGAGGTTAATGAGCGGCGACCCAGATTGGGATTACGTTCTGCGAGTGGCTGCGAGAAATGCTGTCCTGCCGATGGTCGCGGCGACTTTGCTCGGGGACTTCTCAAATTTGTTGCCGGATGTTGCCAGACAACGACTCGATGATTCAAGACGAGAGATATTGCAACGCAATATCTTCATGACCGGAAGACTTCTGGAGATAGTTGGATTGCTCGAAGACAATGACGTTCCGACTCTGCCGTTCAAAGGTCCATTGCTGGCGCTTCAGGCGTATGGCGACATCGGGCTTCGGCACTACGTGGACCTTGATATTCTGGTTGCGCCCAGCAACCTGCGTCGAGCCGTCGGGTTGCTCCGTGAAATTTCATACGCGCCGCTCCATCCTGAGCTTGTTCCGGGCCCTTTGGGAATAGTTCTCGGAAACAGAAAGGACGTCTATTTGCGGCGTGACGACGGTCTTGTGAACGTTGAATTGCATTGGAAGCTTTCCGGTTCGCACTTTGATATCGGGATCCGAACGGATTCACTCTGGTCGCGGCTGGAATCGATCGAGATCGCGGGACAGTCGCTCCGGACGCTCGGCTTCGAAGACCTTCTTATCTATCTGTGCCTCCACGGTTCGCGACACGGCTGGGAGAAATTAAGCTGGATTTGCGATGTCAATGAATTGATCCGGACGAGGGCCAAAATCGACTGGGCCGCGATCTTCAGTCGCGCCGAAGAAGTCGGTTGCGAAAAAACACTGCTATTTGGATTGCATCTGGTTCGCCGTTATTTCGGTCCGGGGGGGGCGCACTGTGACCCGGCACCGCCCGAAACGGAAAGTGTCTTCAGCGCCTTTGGAGATCAGATTCATCAACAGCTTTTTGGCCGGAACGTCAACTTGATGCTAAAAGGGGATCGGTATCATTATCACCTTTCGCTGAAACCGGGTCGGTGGGACCGAATGAAGCTCCACTTCGAATTCATCACTTCGACCGTTCGCAGTATCCTCAATCGCGGTCGCTGACCCGAAGCTTCCGGGTAACCAGCTTGTCGTAAAGCATCCCAATCATCGCTGTCTCCGATTTCCGTACGACGACCTTGTTGTCAACGGTCGATTCGCGACCATTGCCACAGGATCATCGTTCGGAATCATGTTCGGATCACGATCAGTTCGGCTTAACCACAAGTACGCAAAGATTCGGACAACTCGTCGCCGGCGTCGTCGTCATGCCGATTGGTCTTGCGACGGTCGCGGCGGCGCCGGCCAGCGTCAGGTTCAGAACCGGGCTTGACGCATTGAAAACACCCGACGCGACCTCCGGTCCGAAATAATTGAACGCGTTCCGAATCGTGAACGACTGTCCGTTGGCGAGACCGGCGCCGGACAGATTGACACTTGCCGTCGTGGCGCCGGACGGTGAATAAATAATGATGTTCGCGCTGCCCTGTGAATATGCATTCGGTCGAACGATGACCGCGTCCGATAACCTGGCGGAGGTCGCGGTGCTTGCTGAATCATATCCGGACGACGTTCGCCATGCCGCGAATGTCCGATCCTCGACCGCCGTGGTATCGCCAAAACGGGCTTGGTTGGTCGTATTGTAGTACGTGTTGTTGTTCCAAGTGTAGCCACGTCCGGTCGGCGACAAGGTGTAACGATCGCTCCCACCCGTTGAAAAATGGCGATTCCCGGTGTAGGTGAGGTTCGAAACCGTACCAACTACGAACTGTGTGCCGCTGCCGAAGAAATAGTTGTTCGTGACCGATCCGCTGGAAACGCCTGCTCCATAACCGAACGAGACCTGATAACTCGAAGTACTCGGCTGATGGTAAAAGTGACATTCGTTGATCGTTGCCGTTGGACTCGCGACACTGTCAGGACCATATACCAAATTCCAGTGGTGTTGCCCAAGCGGTCCGCCAGCGTTCACGAAGATCGAACCTTGCAGGTCTCCGCCGACATACGGCCCTGTCACCCCATATCCTTGCATTCCCAAATTGAATGCATTCAGTGTCATGGAATCGTACACCCGCGAGTAGCCGGAAGCGTTTTCAAGATAGAAGCCGTGCCCGAGGGGGTCTCCGGCTGAGTTGAGCATTCCGTTGTTGTAGCTGATGACACCGTAAAGCAAGGTGTTGTCCGAGCTTGAACCGGTGAAAATGCCGTTGACGTTGTCGTGGACGACCAGGTTAATGAAATTGTTACCGTTACCGACATTGAAAACGCCGGCCCCGCGCGCGAGTTCAGGGTAAAC
>JAKQII010000178.1 GCA_029557535.1 Acidobacteriota bacterium | reverse complement strand
TGGGGTCCGCTCCAAACATGAAACATTTTAGCCAGTCCCGTACAAGTTCTTGCCCGAACGCAATCTGATTCTTGCATTCAACTAAGAGCGCGGGTCCATATTGGCTTAACATGGGCAACCACGAGCTTAGGTTCTTGGGGTTATCTCTACAGTCCTTTTGGGCTTGTTCAAATTGGTCGAGAATCGCATGGGCCGCGAATGCGCGAATGCCAACCGCCGTTTGGAGAATAAACTGAGGATCAATCGGGCCAATAAAGGAGTGCTTTGCCATCACAAGCCGATTCGCAGCGCATGCCATCATCGTTCCCGCCGACATTGCCGCTTGCGGGATCAGAATCCTAATGTCATCGAACTTTGCACGCAAATAGGATACGATTGCATCCGTTGCCTCAGCGCTGCCGCCACCAGTGTGCAAGACAAGATCCAATGAATCACCGGTCAGACCGTTAATTGCTTCCATGAAGCCTTGAACGTCTTCATCATTAATGATCGTCAAGTTGGGTGGAACATCTCCTGTCGTCCACTTGGAAGCATAAAAAATAGTATTGCGTTGAGTGTAGTCGGCAAGTTCTTTGATGTACTTTGCCCTAATGGCGTCAAAAGGAGCAGGATGCCCGGCATGTGCCGCCGTTTTTATTTCAGATAAGATACTTCCCCAAGTCGGCATATTTATGTGGCACTATTCGTCGCAACGACGGATGGAGGTTCATTGAGTAAGTTAAAGTAATCCTGGTAATTCTTCATCTCAACTTTGTAGGATGTATACGAACCAATCGATTCAAGCAAGTCAGGAAAATCTTTGTTTGCCATTTCAAGCAATTCGTTGTACTGGTCAATAATTGGAACTTCTTCTGCGATTGCGACTTGGTCAATGTTGGTCATGGCTACCTCGGAGAAATGGAGAATCATCCAAAGAATGAGGACGAACTCGAATATTATTTTCATCCTAGGTCACAAAGTCAATGAATGAAAGTGAAATTGGTCTGTCTTAAGTAGTTTCTCTTGACTTGCTTTCTTTCAGCTCCAGTTCCTCACATCGACGAAATGTCCGGCGATCGCCGCCGCGGCCGCCATCGCGGGCGAGACGAGGTGTGTCCGGCCGCCGCGTCCCTGCCGGCCTTCGAAGTTCCGGTTGCTCGTCGAGGCGCAGCGTTCGCCTTCCCTGAGAATGTCTTCATTCATGCCGAGACACATCGAGCAACCGGCGTCGCGCCACTCAAAGCCCGCTTCGACAAAAATTTCGGCGAGTCCTTCCTCTTCGGCCTGCTGCTTGATCAGCATCGATCCGGGAACGACCATCGCGCGGACGTGGTTCGCGACGCGTTTGCCTTTGGCGATCCGCGCCGCTTCGCGAAGATCCTCGATCCGCGAATTGGTGCAGCTTCCGATGAAGGCGCGGTCGACGCGAACGTCTTCGATGGGAATTCCGGGCTCGAGGCCCATGTATTGAAACGCCCGCGTGAACGACTTTCGCTCGTTTTCGTCCCTTGCATCCGAAAGATCCGGAATCTTCCCGGAGATCTTCACGCTCATGCCGGGTGAGGTTCCCCAGGTAACGTACGGTTCGAGATCAGCGGCTTCGATCAGGACAGTGCGGTCAAACTCCGCTTCGTCATCGGTCCGGAGCGTCTTCCAATAGTCGACCGCGCGGTCCCAGTTTTCGCCCTTCGGCGAATAAGTGCGGCCGCGAAGATACTCGTAGGTCTTTTCGTCGGGCGCGATCAGACCGGCGCGGGCGCCCCCCTCGATCGACATATTGCAGACGGTCATCCGGCCTTCCATCGACAGCTTGCGGATCGCTTCGCCGGCGAACTCGATGACGTGCCCGGTCGCGCCGTCGGTGCCGATCTCGTTGATGATCCCGAGGATCAGGTCCTTGGCCGTGACCCCGAACGGGAGCGGGCCGCGAATGTCGATCAGAAGATTCTTCGACTTGTTTTGCTGCAGGCACTGAGTCGCGAGGACGTGTTCGACCTCGGACGTGCCGATCCCGAACGCGAGCGCGCCGAAAGCGCCGTGTGTCGAGGTGTGCGAATCGCCGCAGACAATGGTCTGTCCCGGCCGAGTCAATCCCTGTTCCGGCCCGAATACGTGAATGATCCCTTGTTCCTTTCGGTCGAGATCGAAGAACTCGATCCCGAATTCGCGGGTGTTGGCCCGCAGGGTTGCGACCTGCTGGGCCGCGATCGGATCGTTAAACGGAAGGTGGCGGTTGATCGTCGGAATCGCGTGATCGACCGTTGCGAACGTCAGATCGGGCCGGCGCACCTTGCGACCGGCAAGCCTGAGACCCTCGAAAGCCTGCGGCGTGGTGACCTCGTGGATCAGGTGCAGATCGATATAGATCAGCGCCGGCTTTCCGGGCTCTTCGCGAACGAGATGCGCGTCCCAGATCTTGTCGTATAGCGTTTTCATCAAGAAAAAATTCGGGGAATCCCGTGTTTGGGATTCCCGCGGCTGAGAGCGAACTCCCCGGCTTCAAGTCAAAATAGTTTACGCTCACGCGGCGTTTGCCGACGACCTCTCCCGGGCGAGTTCGACGGCATACCGGGTGACCAGGTCTCCGATAGCCCCCGTTCCGGTCGCGGCGGCCTTATCGGTCGTCAGGTCCGCGGTACGGTGCCCTTCGACGAGAACGCGGTCGATCGCCGATTCAATGCAACGTGCGGCCTCGTCCGACTTGGCGGTGTGGCGCAGCAGCATCGCCACCGACGCGATCGCGCCGAGCGGGTTCGCGATGTCGCGTCCGGCGATGTCCGGAGCCGAACCGTGGACGGGCTCGTAAAGGTCGATCGCGCCGCCGATCGTGGCCGACGCGAGCATCCCGAGACTACCAGTCAATACCGCCGCCTCGTCCGAAAGGATGTCGCCGAAGAGATTTTCGGTCAGGATCACGTCAAAACGGGTCGGCGCGGTCACAAGATGCATCGCGCAAGCGTCGACGAAAAGATGTTCGAGTTCGATGTCGGGATAATCTTTTGCGACCTTGTTCACGGTTTCGCGCCACAGACGCGAAGTCTCAAGAACGTTCGCCTTATCGACCGAGGTGACCTTTTTGCCGCGCACCCGCGCAGATTCGAACGCGACGCGGGCGACCCGATCGACCTCTGTAACCGAATAGCGCATCGTGTTGTAGGCCTCGTCGGCGCCGATCGCTCGCGGTTGACCGAAATAAAGCCCGCCGAGCAGTTCGCGCACGATCAGCATGTCGGTGCCGTCGAAGATCTCGCGGCGGAGCGGCGACGAATCGATCAGAGCCGGAAACGCCTTCGCCGGCCGCAGGTTCGCGAATCCGCCGAGCAGTTGGCGCAATTGGAGCAATCCGATCTCGGGCCGGTTCTCCGGCAGGAGGTGATCGTATTCGGGCGCGCCGACCGCGCCGAGCAGCACCGCGTCTGATGCCGAGCAGGCGGCACGGGTCTCTTCCGGCAACGGCGATCCCTTCTCGCGGATTGCGGCCCCGCCGATCAAATGACTTTCGGTCTCGATCGTGATTCCAAAGGCCGGTCCGACCGCACTCAAAACTTTGACGGCCTCGCGCGTAACTTCGACGCCAATACCGTCACCAGGTAAAACGGTGATCTTCATTTTCGATTTGCGATTTGCGATTTGCGATTTGCGCCAATGACGTCGAAATCCGAAATCCCAAATCCGAATTCCCAAATGGTCTATGCTGCCATCGCCGTCGGATACCGATCCGGCAGAATTGCCAGCAGGTCCTGATCGTAGAGGTTCTTTTTCTTGTCGGCAAGCGCCGTGAATTTCCGGTAAACCTCGCCGACCTCGCCGTCGGCCAGTTCGAAACCGAGTTCCGTATATCGAGCGACGAGCGCGTGGCGGCCGGAATGCTTTCCGAGAACGATGTCGTTGTGCGGCACGCCGACCGAGCCGGGCGTCATGATCTCGTAACAGAGCGGGTTGCTGAGCACGCCGTGTTGGTGAATGCCGGCCTCGTGCGCGAAGGCGTTGCGGCCGACGATCGGTTTGTT
>JAKQII010000159.1 GCA_029557535.1 Acidobacteriota bacterium | reverse complement strand
AACCCGAACAGGATCGACAACGGCGTCGGCGGCCAGAATTCAGTCTTTGAGATGCCTGGCTACACGCCGAGCCCATGGGCGGCCAACGATTCGAGATCCCGACCCGAGCGGTGCGAACCGCTCGAGGTCGATTCGAAGATCTACACGAAACCGAAGATCTGCGTGATGGCCCCGAGATCGCGGACGCCCCTTCCGGTGCTTTATCTTCAGGACGGAAGCGAGTACCGAGACCGGGCGAACGCGTTTCTCGTCATGCAGCGGCTCGTCGCGGCGAAGCGGATCAAACCCTTCATTATGGTATTCCTCGATCCGAAGGATCGGATGGAGGAATACTGGGCCAGCAACGACTACGCGAAGTTCGTCGCCGAAGAGGTCGTGCCGGCGGTCGACCTGAAGTACAGGACTATCCGATCGCCCGACTCACGGGCGATCATGGGCGCGAGCCTCGGCGGGATCACGAGCGTTTACGTCGGTCTGAAATACCCGAAAGTCTTCCGACGCGTCGGGGGACAAAGCGTATCCTGGTGGGTCGATGACGAACGCGTTGTCAAGTTGATCGGGCAAACGGACGGAAAAACGCCATACCGCTTTTACATCGATGACGGGGCCTTGGAGGGCGTCGAAGACTCGCGGCGGTCGGTCGAACTCTTGCGCCGTCGAGGTTATGCGGTTAAGTATCTTGAAGGTGAAGCCGGTCACAATTGGACCGCATGGCGAGATCGGCTTGCCGATGGCTTTGTTGCTTTAATGAATTAAGCTAAAATCGTCGGGTCAGGTTCGAAGTCTCAACCAGTCGCAAATTCATATCCGATACTGACTTACGATGAAAAAGGTCGTGCTGGCCTGCGATTTAGGCGGAACTAACTTGAGAATGGCCGCAGTCGATGCGGACGGTGCGATACTTCACCGGACGAAACGGGACACACCCAAGTCCGACCGTGCCGACGAAGTCGTCCGCACCCTTGTTGAATCTGCACGGGAGTGCACCGACGCCGTTGCCGCGACTGCCGAAATTATCGCGCTTGCGGCGGCGGTACCGGCGACGGTCAATGTCGGCAAGGGTGTGTTGATGAAGGCTCCCAACCTGCCGAGTCTTGACGGGTTCCGTTTCGTCGCCGCCGTTCAGAGCGAACTTGGGATCCGTACTATCATCGAAAACGACGCGACGTCGGCGGCGCTCGGAGAGGCGTGGCTCGGCGCTTCAAAGGGGTTCGATAACTCGATCATGGTGACGCTCGGAACGGGCGTCGGAGGCGGGATAATCATCAACGGCCAGCCTTTGCGTGGTCCTGACGGAACGGCCGGTGAGATCGGACATATCTGCGTCGAGCCGTTCGGAGCTCCGTGCGGATGCGGTGCCCGTGGCTGTGTCGAGCAGTATTCGTCAGCGACCGCGGTCGTGCGGCTGACGCGCGAGCTTGAAAGCCAATACGTTAAATCGGAACTTCAGAATCGCTCGCGGCTGACGTCGCTCGATGTTTTCGAAGCCGGGAAGAACGGGGACGAACTCGCCCTTGAGGTTTTCCGCCAGATGGGATTCTACCTGGGCATCGCGCTCGCCGACCTGGTGAACGTTCTGAACCCAGAGATTATCGTGATCGGCGGCGGCGCGGCTGCCGGCTGGGAACTATTTGTCGAATACGTTCGCGACCAGATCCGCGAGCGCGCATTTCGTGAGCCGGCCATCCGAGCGGAGGTCGTGCGGGCCGTTCTCGGCGATGACGCGGGGATCCTCGGCGCGGCCAGACTCGCCCACGGGCTCGTTTAAGCCGAAAGCCTCAAACGGGTTATTTGTTTACATTTAAGAAAATACGGCATAAAATCGTGCCGTAGTATCCGAACTTCCCGCAAACGCATCGAATATGGACGTTTACCACAAAGTACTTGCGAAGCTTCTCGAATCGACCGGCGGACGTGAATCCGAATCGGTCGATCTGCGTGAACTGGTCAAGAAAGAAGGATTCCTTCCGAGTTACCCGGATATTTTTCAACATTTGAGCCGTCAAAGCTGGATCGCGGAGACTCCGCGCGCCGATGTTGTCCGGATCACGCATTGGGGAGTAACCGAAGCGAAGAAGACGGCGAGCGGCGTGGTCGATCCGACCGCCGAGATCAGACGCGAGGCGAGTCGCGTGGTCTCCGAGGCACGTGATCTGATCACTGCTTTAGAGGAATTCGGTAAAGATCCTTCGAAGGACGGCATCTCGAAGCTCGAAAAGGCTGCCGACGCCATTTCCGGCGGTATCCGCAAACTCAAAGAAAGCGTCTAGGCGGCCGGCCGAACGGGGCCGGCGCAACGCTTGCCAATTTCCCGCCACATCCTGTATCATTGACGTTTCCTGCGATGCGTGGGAGCGTGTCAAGTGGGTTTCGCGCCCACTTTTTGTTTTGCTTGAAAGTTGCGATGAACAACCCGAAGGTCGATGAGAAGTTGAATGAGCTAGCGGCTCGAGTCGCGGACTCGAACGGCTTCGAACTTGTTCACGCCGAGAAACTCGGCGCCGGAAAGGCCCTGACGATTAGGGTTTTCATCGACAAACCGGGCGGAATTTCTCATGACGACTGTTCGGTTTTCAGCCGGGAATTCGGGGAACTTCTCGACCTTGAGGATGTGATCCCAACGTCGTATTTGCTTGAGGTTTCCTCGCCCGGGCTCGAGCGCGAGTTGTACAAGCTCGGCGATTTCGAGAAATATCAGGGGAATCTGGCGAAGGTCAAGACCGGAAAACCGATCGACGGCCAGAAGTATTTTCGGGGACGGATCATCGGGATTGAAGGCACGGATATCCGTTTTGATGATAAGACGCGCGGGAATGTCACGATTCCGTACGACTCGGTCGTCAAGGCGAACCTCGAAATTGACCTGGACGAGGAATTGAAACGGGCGGAATGATCGTCCGGAATCGGTTGCGGCGACGTCGCCGTCGACAGCGATCAGAAATTTTTTTGAATTTAACGAAGTTATGACATCAACGATCGGACAGAATATTGAAATTCTCTGCAACGAGCACGGGCTTGACCGCGAACTGATCATCGAGGCAATGAAGGACGCGGTCAAGGCCGCGGCCCGGAAGCAGTTCAAGAACCTCGACAAAAGCGGCGACAATATCCAGGTCGAATGGAACAACGACGATGGCGATGTCGAGATCTCGGTGACAAAAACGGTCGTTGAGCGGGCGGAAGATCCGCTTGAATTGTCGCTCGACGAGGCGATCGATATGACCGGCGACGATGAGATCGAGATCGGCGACATGCTCCTGATTCCGCTCTCGCGGGACGAGCTGGGCCGCATTGCGGCACAGACGGCGAAGCAGATTCTCGTGCAGAAGGTTCGTGAGGCGGTCCGCGAAAAGGTTTATGACGAATACATCGACCGCAAGGGTGAGCTGATCAACGGTACGGTCAAGCGTTTCGAGCGCGGCGACATGATCATCGACCTCGGCAACAATCTTGAGGCCTGCCTCCCGAAGAAGGAACAGGTCCGGAGCGAAAACTGGAACCAGGGCGAGCGGATTCGCGTCGTGATCGTCGAGATCACCAAAGAGAACAAGGGTCAACAGATAATCGTTTCGAGAACGTCGGCGGAGTTGCTCAAGCGGCTGTTCGAAATGGAGGTGCCGGAGATCTACGACGACACGGTCGTCATCAAGTCCGCGGTCCGCGAACCGGGCGACCGCGCGAAGATCGCCGTAACTTCCAACGAAA
>JAKQII010000149.1 GCA_029557535.1 Acidobacteriota bacterium | reverse complement strand
TTTGTCGTAATCCTTCGACTTCGGAATAAACCGGGCTTGCGCAATTGGATTTATCTCCCGCGAAACACGCTAAATACGCGAAAATGACCGTTCTTCAAGATCTCGTCCTGAGGTTGAGGTTTGATCAATCGCGACCGTAAGCCACTTCTTTGCAATACTTGTGATCCAGACTTGCAACAGAACACGCCATTGAGCTGCGACAGTCAACCGAAAAGATTTTCGCGCTTTTCGCGTATTTCGCGGGAAAAGATCCTTATCGCGCATCTGGGATAAATCCAAAATCCAAAATCAAAAATCAAAAATCGTCAGATGGGTACACTAACCATGCTCAATATCTCGTTGAGCGCTTCTTCGGCCTCGCGCGTCTTGTTCTTGAGGTTCGTCGCGCGGAAGTTGACAACGACGCGATGAGCGAAGACCGGCAGCACGAGGCGCTTGACGTCGTCAGCGATGCAGAAGTCGCGGCCCTCGACGAGCGCCAGGGCCTGAGCGGAACGGAACAACGCGAGCGAGCCGCGCGGGCTGATGCCGAGCTCAAGCGCCTCGCTCGAACGCGTTTTTTCGACGATCTCCAGCAGGTAATCGACAAGTTCGTCCGCGACGCGAACTTCCGAGGCGGCGCGCTGAAGTTCGATCAGCTCGGCCTCGTTCATCACCGGACGGACAAATTCGAGCGGATTCTCGCGTTCGCGGTCACGCAGAATTTCCCGCTCGTCCGCCTTGTTCGGATATCCGACGTGCAGGCGCAGCATGAAACGGTCGAGCTGCGACTCCGGAAGCGGATATGTGCCGTGATGTTCGGCCGGATTCTGCGTCGCGACGACCATGAACGGGCGCGGCAGCGGACGCGAGATGCCCTCGACCGTGATCTGTTCCTCCGCCATCGCTTCGAGCAGCGCCGACTGCGTCTTCGGCGTTGCGCGGTTGATCTCGTCGGCGAGCACGATGTTCGCGAAGATCGGTCCGGGCTTCCATTCGAAGGCAGACGACCGCTGATTGAAGATTGAAAGTCCGATGACGTCCGACGGCAACAGATCGCTCGTGAACTGGACTCGCTGAAACGATAGATCGAGTGCCCGCGCCAGAGCGTTCGCGAGCGTAGTTTTGCCGATCCCCGGAACGTCCTCGATCAGCAAATGCCCCTTCGCAAGCAACGAGACCAATGCGAATTTAACCGTTTCAGGCTTTCCTCTGATGACGCGGCTGACCGTCGCGTGAAGCTCGCCGATCTTCTGCACCGGGTTGACCCCGCGCTTCGCCGCACCGGTCGCTGTTTCCGTTTCCTTTACTAACCAGTCTCTCATTTTTGGTGCTGAATGCCGCCGGCAAGTACCGTCCTCAACATTTTACAGGATTTGCGGATGCGTTCGCATTATTTATTTCCTGATATTCGATGCACTCCGGCGTGAAAAGTTTCCGCAAGAGCTCAGGTTTGCAATTTCGCTCCGAATACAACTAAAATTTTGGAACACCGCATCGGATGCTTCGTGAGAGGTTCGGAGGATAACTTCATCGATATGACCAATTTTCGTCGTAAACTCAAAGATCAGTCGGGTTTCAACCTGATCGAGCTGATGATCGTGATCGCGATCATCGCGCTGCTGGTCGCGGTCGGCATCCCTTCGTGGCAGGCGATGGTCCGGTCGGGCAACGAAGCGTCAGCGGCGCAGACCATTCAGACGATCCGCACTTGTCAGGCGAGCTATTCCGGCAAGAACCGCGGCAAGTTCGCGGATTTCGCGACACTCGTCCAGTCAGGCTGCCTCGATGGCGACAAGTTCAACAGCGAGCAGTCGGTAATTGCGGGATATGTTTTCACCCAGAAGGTCGAAGAGCCGTCGGGAACGAAACCGGCGTTTTACTCGGTCAGCGCGGACCCGCAGGTCTCGGACGGTATCCAGCGCACCGGCGACCGGCATTTTTATTTCGATTCGACGCTCGGCGCGGTCAAGGTAACGGACGAGAACCGTCCGGCCAAGGCCGACGACCCATCAATGTAATTTGGGATTGGGGATGTGGGATTTGGGATTGATATCCGAAATCCCAAATCCGACTTCCCAAATGTCTTGCCGTCTTAGCTCAGCGGTAGAGCATCCGCTTCACACGCGGGAGGTCACAAGTTCAAATCTTGTAGACGGCACCACTTCAAAGGCTTGTATTCGTTTCGAGTACGGGCCTTTTGCAATTTGAGCCGATATTTTGACGCGAGACCGTTATGTCCTGTGGGTCCAATTATCCCAGATTACACATTGGAGGAAAATTTCTGCCCGCGAATCTGCGCGAATGATCGCGAATAAAGCAGACAACTTGCCCGTTACGATTCAGTAAGCGTTGACTGATTGCTGCTTAGGAGGCCTCTACTCGATCACTGGTACTTGGTTGGTCACGCGTAAATTCGGGTTGATTCGCGAGAATTCGCGGGCAAAAATCCCTAACACTTAATCTGGGATTATCTTTCGGATCTCGCTCTCAGGGCACTTCGGAGAATTGAAGGTTCCAGCGGGTTTGCCCATGTCGCGCTTTGTGGGCTGCGCCTTCGAATGGGTTTTCATGAATTGCCACGGTCTTCAGACCTTGGTTTGAATCTCCATCCAAATCGGGGCTTTAGCCCAAACAACGAAAGCCACGCCGGCGATTTCTTTGCACTCCCGATCTCACCCTCGACTCCCGACTGCGTACTCTCGACTCGGCACCAACGAGGTCACCCCTGAAGGCGAAACTCAGACGAGTTGGGAAACTTTCGACTCTGGACTCTCGACTTTCCGTACTCCCGACTCCCGACTCGCAATCCCAAATCATTTCGCGTTCTTGTAAACCTCTTCCTTCGAATGGAAGCCGTCCTTGATGACGGTCGCGTCGAGGTTTGCCTTGTCGACCGAGACCGGCTCGAGGAGGATCGACGGAACATCGATCTTGCCGTTGTTGACCTTCGACGTCGTCTCGACCTTTTCGCCCTTCGCCATC
>JAKQII010000096.1 GCA_029557535.1 Acidobacteriota bacterium | reverse complement strand
GGTCGGTGGTCAGTGGTCGGGGGTCGGTGGTCGGCGACGAATGAACCGGTGATCCGCCCGGTGAGAGTTGAATTTGGATCGGGAGATTCAGTGAGCTGTCGTGTTTGTGTGACACTCACTTCTTGAATTGAATCAGTCGTTGAGGAATCAAATCCGATTTTGAGATCGAAGGAGTTCCTCAAAAGATGACTGTTCAGAGTTATAAACAGCTCGTGGCCTGGCAACGGGCCATGGAATTAGTAGTTGCAGTTTATGCCTTGGAATTTCCTAGGCATGAGCTGTACGGTTTGACGAGCCAGATCCGTCGTTCCGCGGTTTCGGTTGCGTCGAACATCGCCGAAGGTCAGGGTCGTTATTCCACAAACGATTTTCTACGGCATTTGTCGATCGCATACGGTTCGTTGATGGAATTGGAGACGCAACTAATGATTGCTCGTAGGTTGGACTACATTTCGCAGGAGACTGAAACAGCCGTTCTGAGTATTGCTGGCGAAACCGGCCGGTTGGTTAACGGATTATCGAAATCGCTCCGGGCCCGAGTCCTACTGACGAACGAGAACAAAATTTAGAAGCGATAGCGGTTTTATTTCGACCGATCGCCGTCGGTTGCCGACCACCGGCCACCGACCACTGACCACTAAAACATGAGCGAGTTAACTATACGCGACGCCCTGAATGCGGCGCTTCGCGAAGAACTTATCAGAGACGAGAACGTCTTCATCATGGGTGAAGAGGTTGCGGAATATGACGGCGCGTACAAAGTGACGCGCGGTCTGTGGAAGGAATTCGGCGACAAGCGTGTAGTCGATTCCCCGATCACCGAGCTCGGTTTCGCCGGGCTCGGCGTGGGCGCGGCGATGGCCGGACTTCGTCCGGTGATCGAGTTCATGACCTTCAACTTCTCGATCCTCGCCGCGGACCAGATCATCAACCATGCCGCAAAGATGCTGTACATGTCGGGCGGTCAGTTCAATATCCCGATCGTCTTCCGCGGCCCGAACGGTTCGGCCTATCAGGTCTCTTCGCAGCACTCGCAGGCGCTCGAAGCGTTCTACGCGAATTTCCCCGGACTCAAGGTCGTTATGCCATCGACCGCGGCGGACGCCAAAGGATTGCTCAAATCAGCGATCCGCGACGACAATCCGGTGATCTTCATGGAGCAGGAGACGATGTACGGGATGAAGGGTGAAGTGCCCGACGACGAGGATTTCACGATCCCGCTCGGTGTCGCCGACGTTAAACGCGAGGGCAAGGACTGCACGATCGTCGCCCGTTCGTTCACCGTTCCGCAGTCGCTGAAAGCGGCCGATATCATGGAATCGGAATTCGGAGTTTCGGTCGAGGTCGTCGATCCGCGGACGATCAAGCCGCTCGACATCGAAACGATCGTCGCCTCGGTGAAGAAGACGAACAGGCTGGTGATCGCCGAAGAGTCGCACGCGTTTGCGTCGGTCGGAGCCGAGATCTCGCATCAGGTGATGGAGAACGCGTTCGATTATCTGGACGCGCCGATCAAGCGAGTCTCGACGGTCGAGGCTCCGATGCCGTACGCGCGGAACCTCGAACTCGCGGCTCTTCCGAGCGTCGAGAAGATCGTCGCGGCGGTCAAAGAAGTTTGCTATATCTGATTTGGGAATCGGGAATGCGGATTTCGGATTTCGGTTCTTGAATCTTGAATCTTGAATCTTGAATTTTGATTTCTTTATTTTTCGGAGTTCCGGTTCTTGAATTTTGAATCTTGAATCTTGATTTCCGGTCCTTGAATTTTGAATCTTGAACCTTGAATTTGATCCTTGGATGTTGGACAAAAGGTCGATCAAGCGCGAATACCTGGAAACGCCCCGGCCTGCGGGCGTCTTTCAGATCCGCAACTCGATGAGCGGAAAGGTTTTCGTCGGATCTTCGACAAATCTCGACGGGATTCTGAACCGTTGTGAATTTCAACTACGGGCCGGCGGTCATCCGGTAAAACCGATGCAGGCCGACTGGAACGCGCAAAACGGCGAGGGATTTGAATTCTCGGTTCTTGAAGAGCTTGTCGAGCGCGAAAATCTAGATCAAAAGAAGGAACTCGCGTTCCTTGAAGAGCTTTGGATCGAGAATCTTGATTGTCTCGAACCAAAGGGTTACAACGAACGGAAAAAGTCCCGCGAGGAACGATTGAGAATGATCGCGGCGAAGAACGCCGGCGCAAGTTTTAGAAAGTAATTTCCGAATTTTGAAGGGGCAATTCCCCGAACGATTATGGCCAATAAAATTCTGATGCCGAAACTTTCTCCGACGATGGAGGAAGGCCAGATCTCAAGATGGATCAAAGCCGAAGGCGACGCGATCGAACCGAACGAGACGATCGCCGAGGTCGACACCGACAAGGCGACGATGGAAATGACCTCGCTCGAGGGCGGAACGCTGCTCAAGATCCTTGTTCCGGCTGGCAATAATGCCAAACTCGGCCAGACGATCGGCATCATCGGCAATCCCGGTGAAGACATTTCGGCACTTCTTGCCGAAGTCTCGTCGAACGGAGCGGCTTCCGCGGCTCCGGCCCCGAAGGCTGAAGCTCCGAAGACCGAAACTCCGGTCGCCGTCACACCGACAGCTGAACCGAATCCAAAATCCGAAATCCCAAATCCCAAATCCCAAATGGACGGTCGTTTGCTCGTTTCGCCGATCGCCGCACGAATGGCGACCGAGAACGGTATCGATCTGCGCACGATCAACGGTTCGGGACCGCAGGGACGCATCATCAAGCGCGACATCGAGGCCGCGATGGCCGGCGGCTCCAAATCCCATCCGCAATCCGAATTCACGGCTCCGAAGGCCGCCGCCGGCTTCCGTGAAGAGAACACGTCGAAGATACGGCAAGTGATCGCGCAGCGCCTGACCGAATCGATCGGACCGATCCCGACGTTCTATCTGACGGTCGAGATCGAGATGGACAACGCGCTTGCGCTGCGCAAGCAGATAAACGCGACGCTCAGCGAAGACGAGAAAGTGTCGGTCAACGACATCATCGTCAAGGTCGCCGCGATGTCGCTGATGAAGCATCCGATCGTCAACGCCTCCTACCGCGACACGTCGATCCGGTTCTACGATCAGGCGGATGTCGGCGTCGCCGTCGCGGTCGACGAGGGACTGATCACGCCGGTCATCCGCGCCGCGAACCACAAGGGCTTTGCCGAGATCGCCCGCGACGTCAAGGAACTCGCCGTGCGCGCCCGTGACCGCAAGCTCCAGCCCGAGGAATACACGGGCGCGACGTTCTCGATCTCAAATCTCGGAATGTTCGGGATCAAGGAATTCACGGCGATCATCAATCCGCCGGAGGCCGCGATCCTCGCCGTCGGCGGCGCGACCCCGACGCCGGTCGTCCGCGACGGCGAGATCGTCGTCCGCAACATCATGAACGTCACGATGAGCTGCGACCATCGCGTCATCGACGGCGCGACGGGCGCGAAATTCCTGCAGACGTTCAAACAGATGCTCGAAAATCCGGTGTTGATGCTTGTTTGAGTGAGCCGTAAGCAGCGAGCAGTAAGCAGTAAGCCGTGAGCAGTGAGCAGTAAGCCGTGAGCAGTAAGCAGTGAGCGGCGAAGCGGTCGGTGGTCCGACCGGGTTCATTTTGTCACCCAAACCGGAACGAACAATCTCTTGCCGGTCGGATATTCGAACAATCCGTCGCCGTCGATTGCGACGCAACGCCACTTCCAAAGTTGCCGATAGTTCGAATTACCGCCTTCAGGCGTCAGATCCCGGCCAAATATCTCCACGGCGAATACTTTGCCCTTGAAACTAGATTCATTGAACCATTCAATCTCGCGGGCGGTTGGCTTCATTCCCGATTCCGTCTGCGCCCGTGTCAACGTCGGGACAAATTCGATCCGTTCAGTCGCTTGATACTTCGTAGTCACGATCGAATACATTCGCCCGTCCTCGCCTGCCATTTCGTATTCGTAGCGTTCACTGACCTTTCGCTGGAGAACGATCGGCAGTTCGCATCGATCCTTGGTCTCGGGTTGCCGAACGTTGATCGTACTTTCCGGCGAGGATCGTTTATCGCTATCGGAAGACAAGCACGCGGTCAAGACAGCGGAAACCAATAAGACAATGAGGATCGGAGTGACGATGCGCATTCTGTTTGGAATTGATGTCAAAAACGCGACGCTTATACTTTTTGCTTTTTGCTTTTGACTTGATTTGCCGGTCGCTACCACTCCCGGTTCCGACTGCTCACCGCTCACCGCTCACTGCTCACCGCTCCCGGTACTGACTTTTTTACTTTTTCCCTTTTACTTTTTCCTTTCGACTTGAGGATGCTCCCCTTCCTCGAGCTCCTTCCGGATCTCCGCTTCCATCCGCGCTGATTCGAGCGCGAGCGGAAGATCGGTCGTTCTCGCGGAGAGTTTCTTGAGTGCCATTTCGGTGTCGGAAAAGTTCGAGCCGTGTCGGGCCGCCGTCTCGATCTGGTGCATGCGCTTTTCGGCCTCGATCTTCATCTGTTCGGCCTCGGTCATGATCCCTTTGAGTTTTTTGAAATCGCGTTCGAGATCCGCACGGAACGACGAGGTGTCCGCCGCCTTCGAATACTTCAGTTTGCTTTGCTGCCGCTGATTGAGTTGCAGTTCCTTTTTTGCCGACCGGACGATCCGCGTCGCCGTCAGCCTCGCCGCCACCGAATCGCGAAAGGCGTCTGCCATCAATAAGTTTCGCGATTCGAGTTCGCGCAATGACTGCCTTTCGCCCGGCGTCAGTTCGTGGATGAACCAATCGAGCTCCTCGGCGCGGATGCCGTCGACCGCGAGCCGTTCACGGACCTTTGTCAGCCAGCGCGAGCGGTAAACCATCAAGCCACCCGACAGAGCGAGTCCGAGCACGAATCCGCCAACGAGCGACGCGAATGTCATGAACAGCCAAACCGCCGCGGTTGGAGTTACCGTTGAAATAAGAAAGAGAACGAAGAAGATCGCGGTCGGGATCACGGGAACCGTGATCGGCAAGGCCCAGGCTCCCGTCTTCAGAAGCTTGTCCTTGCGAATGTCTGCGCGGGTGATCTCGTAGACCGGCTCCAAATCGTTCATGTATTTTGATTTACCTTAGTTGCAAACTTAATTCAACTTTCGCGCATCGTAAAACTTAGCTTTTGCGGGATTTCGTATTATCATTGCTTCCGAAGTTTGGCAGCAATTTTCGGGCAAGAATTTATGAACTTCATTCGCTTCTCGGGCGCGGCGGCCGTCGCGCTTTTCCTGTCGTTTGGCATTATTGCGCAGACGGACAAGAAGAAAGACAAAAAGGACCAAGGCGTCCGGACGATGACGATCCCGATCTCGATCTTCACGAACGAAGAACTGAAGATCGACCAGGCACAGGAGTTCATCGAGGCCGGAGACATCATCGTCAAGGAAAACAAGGAAGAACAAACCGTTCTTTCGATCAGGAGCGTCACGAACACGCCGCTCCACCTGGCGGTCTTGATCCAGGACAATCTCACCACCGACGTCAATCTTCAACTCGACGACATCAAGAAATTCATCAGGCGTTTGCCGCCGGATTCGAAGGTCTTCGTCGGGTATCTGCGCGCCGGGACGACCGAGGTCCGTCAGAAATTCACGCCCGATCTCGAGAAGGCGGCCGCGGCGATCAGAATCGTTCCGGGTGTCGCCGCCCTTGCGCCGAACAGTCCGTATCAAGGGATAAATGAGGTCCTTGACCGGTTTGACGCGCTTCCGACCGGACGACGGGCGATCCTGCTGGTTTCTGACGGCTTCGACGCATTCGACAGCGCAACGCCGGGACAAAGCCTCGATCTCGACAAGGCGATCCTCAAGGCCCAGCGCCGCAGCGTCGCGGTCTATTCGATCTACACGACCGCCACCGCGACCGAAGGTGGGGATTCGCGTCGTGTGCTCGCGGCGCAGGGGTCGCTCGCACGGCTTTCGGACGAAACGGGCGGCCGGGCATTTATCCAGGGGACGCGTGCTCCGATCAGCTTCGAGCCTTTTTTCAAGGACCTTAACATCATGCTGAACCGGCAGTTCGCGTTGACGTACCTCTCGACCCACCCAAAGAAGGGCTTCTACAAGATCGAGGTCATCAGCACGAATCCAAAAGTCAGGATCGAGCATCCGAAGGGCTATTACTACCGCGGAAGACAATGACGCCGGTGTGTCAGGACGTGAAACGGTGATTGCAGACGGGACAGACACTGACGTCCTCACGGATCAGGAATCCAACCCAGAACAACGGGAAGAAGGCGATCAGCAGAACGGCGAAGACGATCCAGCCAGCCGTCGAAATGCGCCGTTCGCGCCGTGGGAGCAGCTGGCTGTGGCATCTCGGGCAATGATAGCCGGGAGCTGCCATCGGCGACGCCTGTTGATATGGCTGAAGGTTAAGATCAGGCTGCGTCGTTCCGGCGCCGCGAAATTGCGCGACCGGCGATGTCATTCCCTTCGGATCTGTACGGAATTCGTCGGTTTTCCACGCGTACGGACGCGGCGGAGAATTCTCGAAATTCGGCGCCTGCGGTTGCGGAAACGGTCGCGGTTGCTGAGGCGGATAGGTCGAAGGGGCACCCGCGAAATTGAATCCGCAGAAACGACAAAAATTGCTCGACGTGTCGTTGACTTGTCCGCACTTAACGCATTTGGTCATGGTCTTCAGCTGATGTTCATGGGATCAGGACTCCTTGAACATCTACGCGTTGCGAGAGGAAAAGTTCTCAATCGAAGCGGATCTTCTCGCCCGTTCTGATCGCGTCGTAAACCGACTCCACAAGTTCGACCGATTTGAATCCGTCGTACGCCGTTACCGGCGGCTCTCCGCCATCGATGATCGCGCCGATGAACGCCCGGTCTTCCTGAAGATATCCCCATTTCTCGAATTTCTCCAGCATGTGACACGTATACGTATCGACGTTCTGCGTCTTGTGATCGAAGCCGCGCGAGTCAAAGAGGCGCTCCATTTCCTCGGTCAGGATCGTGCGGTGGTGACAAAAAACCTCGATCCTCTCGAACGGAAAATGCCAGCTGGCGTCGGAACTCGAGGCGAACGTGCAGTGGAATCCGTTCCTGAACTTGAAAATGATCGAAAACTCGTCGAGTTCCGGATAATCGTGCTGCGATCCGTACGCGACGAGCTCTTCGATCTCGCCGAACTGGAACCGCATCATATCGAACAAATGGACCGTCGTTTCGTAGAGGAATCCGCCGGTAACGTTCGTGTCGCCCGTCCAGACCGGGTTTTTCAGCTCGCCGCGGTTCATCTTGATGTGCGCAGAATGCGGCGTGTCGGCGGCGACAAGTTCTTTGAGCCGGGCATAAACTGGAGCAAACCGCCGATTATGTCCGACCTGGAAGACTCTGGTCGACGACTGCGCGGTCTCAAGCAGCTGCCGGGCATTATCGATCCCGATCGCGAACGGCTTCTCACAGAATACGTGCTTCCCTTCCCCAACGGCGTGCGTCGCGATCTCCGGATGCGTCCGGTTCGGCGCGCAGACGATCACCGCGTCGCAGTGCTCCATCAGTTCGTCGCGCGACTCGCAGACCCGTCCGCCGATCGCTTTCGACGTCCGGACCGCGCGCTCGGGAATGATATCGTAAAGCGCCGAAATCTCGGCGCGGGTGTCCTGGGCATAAATCTGCCCGTGAAGGTTGCCGGCGTATCCGGTGCCGACGATTCCGATTCTGACTTTATCCATCGATTCTAGATTTTAGATTTTGGATCACTTGTGTCCAATTAAACTCTGTTTTGCGGCCATAAGTAGCCTTTTCAGGCGGCTTGCAGATCTTTTTCAATTTTTCGATTTCAGCGGACCACCCGGCGATCCGATCGTTCCCGAGAAATTCGTTTTCCCGATCGGTGAACGGTTCAACTCCATAAACCTATTGATTCTGCGACTTTGCGCCTTAGCGTCTTTGCGGGAAAACATCCTGTTC
>JAKQII010000095.1 GCA_029557535.1 Acidobacteriota bacterium | reverse complement strand
TTAAGCAACCTGATAGATTCAAGGGTTTTCGCCGCGTCGCAACCTTTTGGCGGGAGAACTTCGACCGACGTCACGAACTCGCCTCGTGCGATCTTTCGCGACCAGTTCGAACGTTTTTCCGCCGGCACGACCTCGACATCTTCCGGTTTCAGTTCCTTGATCGTGACCGGATGCTTGATGAAATGATGCGGAATCATGCGCGGCGAGACCGATCTGATCGCGTCTGCCAAGAGCTTGATGTGAGCCGGCGTCGTGCCGCAGCATCCGCCGATAAAACTCGCGCCGACCTGAATAAAGCGGCGTCCGAATTCCGCCATGTATTCCGGCGAGCACATGTACATCTGCCGGCCCTGAACGTTGCGCGGCAGACCGGCATTAGGTAGCGCTGAGAGTTTCTTCTCCGTCACTTCGCGCATCTTCTCGAGCGCGTTGAGGAACATCGCCGGCCCGACGCTGCAGTTCAGGCCGATGACGTCGGCGCCCCATTCGTCGAGCCGTTGCGTGAAAACTTCGGGAGTCGCTCCGAAAACCGTATTGCCGTCGGTCTGGATCGCGATCTGCGCGATGACCGGAAGATCCGAGATCTCCTTCACGGCCCTGATCGCCTGCTGAATCTCCGAAAGATCCGAGAACGTCTCCAGGATGAAGACATCGATGCCGCCCTCGAGCAGCGCTTCGGCCTGCTGGCGGAAGATCCCGCGCGCTTCGTCGAACGATGTCGGACCGTACGGTTCGATCCGCATTCCGAGCGGGCCGATGGTTCCGGCGACGTACCGACGTTCACCGGCGGCCTCTCGCGCGATCGCGGCGGCGGCGACATTGATCTCGCGCAGTTTCGAATCCAAACCAAACTGCTGGAGTTTGTGGTAGTTTGCGCTGAAGGTGTTGGTCTGCAGGATTTCCGCGCCGGCGCGAACATATTCCTCGTGCACTTCCTTCACAAGATTCTTGTTGGTCAGATTCAGCTCGTCATAAGACCGATTGATGTAGACGCCCTTTTCGTAAAGGCGCGTGCCCATCGCACCGTCAAAGACGTAGACACCGTCGGAATCGATCAGTTTTCTGAAGTCACGCATAACAATTTCCGATTTTCGATTTTCGATCTGCGATTTGATTTCGGATCGTCACGGACTGCCTCGTCGCTTGACTGAAAATCGCAAATCCCAAATCGCAAATCCGAAATGAAAAGTCTCGCCACAACAGCGAGACTCGTCAAATCGTCGGGTTAGCTGTTTAGCGGATTATTTAACGTGGTCGCAAGTCGCCCTAACTCACCACGAAAGATTAGCTAGATTCTGCGATTTTGAGAGTTCGGAGTCAAGCACGCGCGCAGTGCGGCGGGATCAGCGTTGGCAGACGGGGCAATAATAGGTCGACCGTCCGCCCTGGACGACGCGCTTGATCCTCGCCGAACACCCGATGCACGGCTCGCCCTCGCGATCGTAAACGCGCCACGATGATTCATATCCGCCGCCATAGTAACTGCCGTCGATGTTCTCCGGATCGACGTTGAGCGTCGAGCCGTGCGCGATCGACTCGGCGAGAACGCCGCGGATGGTTTCAAAAAGCGCGTCGATCTTCTTCAGGGTCAGTGACGACGCACGGCGCTTCGGATTTGCTTTTGCCATGAACATCGCCTCCGACGCATAAATGTTTCCGAGCCCGAGGATCTTCGTTTGATCGAGCAGCACCAGCTTCAGCGCCCGGTTCGCCGATTTCAAGGTGCGCCGGAGATACGCGGCCGTAAATTCCGGCCCGAACGGCTCCGGCGCAAGTTTCTTGAGCTCCTTGGCGTCATGCAGATTCGGACTCTCGACGATCCGCATGAAGCCGAAGTGCCGCTGATCCTGAAAGACAAGGCGCGATTCGTCACCGAAATAGAAAACCGCGTGCGAGTACTTTGGATCCTCGCGGTCGGGGCCGAGCAACATGAATCTGCCGGACATTCGCAGATGAGTGATCAGCGTTCGCCCGTTGTCGAGATCGAAAAGGATGTGCTTGCCGCGTCTCGTGATCACCCTGATGGTTGCGCCGGCGAGCAGTTCCCGGAACGACTCCGCTGCGTGGTCGGGAGCAAGCCGTTCGCGGCGCAGTTCCGCGGACGAGATCGTCCGGCCGGACACCAGTTTCTGAAGCGACGCCGCAACGAGTTCGACTTCCGGAAGTTCTGGCATAGGGTTCAGACCCGGGTATAGTCGGTTAGAAGAGACTTGTCGCCCAATACCGTTCCGGGACGGATCGTGACGTTTCGCCCGATGTGGCAGCTTCGTCCAAGAACGGCGCCGCGGATCTCTGCCGAGCCGGCGACACGCGTGTGTGCCCAGATGACGGAATCCTCAATGATCGCGTGTTCCTCAACATGGACTCCCGGACCGAGAACCGAGTTAAGTACTCTCGCGTTCGGCTTGATGACACAGTCTTTTCCGATCACGGAGACGGAATCGACGACCGCGGCGGTAGCAATTTCTGATTCGTCGGAACGACCGATCTCGAATCCGGGCACGCGTCCCTTCAGAAAGTCGTGATGGCCCTGAAGATAGCTTTCCGGATTTCCAATGTCCCGCCAATACTCGCCGTCGAGGACGTACGCGAAAAACCGCTTCGCCCGGTCGAGCAGATCGGGAAATACATTGTATTCGAACGAATAATTGACTCCGGACGGGATTATTTCAAGGACCGACGGCTCAAGTATGTAAATACCGGCATTGATCGTATTTATCGAAAGCGTAGCGAGTTCTTCCGGCGTCGGCTTCTCCCGAAAGCGAAGTACTCGGTGATCGTCTCCCGTTTCGACAAGTCCGTACGCCGAAGGGTTGTCCACCGGAGCGAGCAGGATCGTGGCATCGGCCGCTTTTTCGCGATGATGGGCGACGAGGTCCGCGATCGAGACGTTGGTCATGACATCTCCGTTCAGGACGACCGTCGTCTCGGCCCGGTCACCGGCCGCGAACTTGTACGCGCCGCCGGTACCCATCGGACTCGGTTCGGTAATGTAGCTGAGACTCACACCGAGATCCGTTCCGCTGCCGAGAAGTTGTTCGATCTTGTCCGGCTGGTAACTTAGCGAGAGTGTGATGTCCTCAATGCCGGCACGCTTGAGTATCTCGATCTGATAAACGAGAAACGGCCGGTTCAGGAACGGGACGATCGGCTTTGGGGTATAAACGGTCAACGGTCTGAGACGTGTTCCCTTTCCGCCGGCCAAGATCAGAGCTTGCATAACTATTCCGAGTCGAAAATTGCAATGTTGGTGCAATTATACTAAGAAATTCCGGTGCCAAAACACAAAACCGCGGGAGACGGTTTTTGTTCGGAAATGGTTACAAACATTGTTAAAAGACGTTGACAGATTTTGATGCCGCGTGGTAGTTTCTTAAATGTAGATGGAGCAAATTTCATCTGCTGTTTTTGTCCCATCGAACTGCGCTAGCTCGCTAAATCAAGCAGAAACAGCCGTTTCTTGCACACGCCTAATCCACAATGAGCTTCGACAAAACAAAAGCGATGCGGAATGCCGAACGATTTCTCTCGCAAGGCAAACTTCGCGCGGCCATCACAGAATATCAGAAGGTTGTCGAATCCGATCCGAGCGATTACAGCACAATGAATGTCCTTGGAGACCTCTACGCCAAGGACAACGACAATGTTGATGCGGTGAATTGTTTCCGACAGGTCGCCGAGCATTACAGCAGGCAGGGTTTCGCCCAGAAAGCGATCGCGGTCTACAACAAGATCTCGAGACTCGACCCGAACCTCGTCGAGGTCTCGGAAAAGCTCGCTCAGCTTTATCAATCTCGCGGATCGACCGCCGAAGCCCGGAACCACTACGCCGCACTTGCCGAGAAATACCAACGAGACGGCCGCAAAGCGGATGCGCTCGAGATCTGGAAAGAGATCGCCAAACTCGATCCGAACAACACCGAAGTTTACCTCAAGATCGCTGAGTTCTGTCTTCAGAACAATCAAAAGGACGAGGCCGTCAAAGCCTACACAGAAGCCGGTCTCCGGCTGGCGGGACTCGATCAGGTTGAGTCCGCGCTCACTGCGTTCACGCGCGCGCTTGAGATCCGACAATACGATCTCGCGGCGCTGAACGGTTACGTTAAGGCACAGATCAAGCTCGGATATTCGGACGACGCCGCAGATCGGCTCGAAAAGATCCTTGCGCAGTCTCCTTACAACCGAGAAGTTCTTTACCTACTCGTCGACTGTCACTTGGAAGCAAACAATTTGCAATCTGCCGAAGAAGCGATCGTTCGCCTCGTCGAGCAAGAACCGGCAAATTATCCGAAGTTCATCGAACTCGTCGAACTCTACATAAACTCGGGTGAGCTTGAAAGCGCCGCACGCGTACTTTCAATGTCGTCCGAACACCTCCTTGTCGGCGGAAAGCACGACGAGTTTCTTCAATGGACTAACGAGATCGTTGCCCGTGATCCGGAGCAGCTCGAAGCTCTTCGGCTACTCGTGCGGTACCACGGCTGGCAGCGCGACGAGCGTGAACTGAAAAACGCGCTCGAGCGCCTGGCGGAGATCGCTCGGCTCCATGAAGAAGTCGACGACGAGAGATACGCATTGACCCAGCTTATCCTGATAGCGCCGCATGAGATCGCGCATGCGCAGCGTCTGCAGGAGATCAAGATCGAGTTGGGCGAAGTATCGACTCTGGTTGGTCCCGTTGATCCTGAGCCGAACCCGGCCGACTTACAAGGGCGAACCGGCTACAAAACATTCGAAGATTTCTCGCCCGCGGACAGGTCCGAAACCCCCGCGTTCGATGTCGTTATCGACCAACATCAAGCCTCGCCGTGGGCGGCTGCGCCGGAAATTTTCGCTAATGGAAGCGCCGCGACAAACGCTCAGGCTGAAAAGAAGAACGTCGGCGAGATATCTTTCCAGGTCGAGGAAGAGGACATTATTACAAACGGGCCGGAGGTTGCCTTTGAGGATTCGGTCGCGCCGGATTTCGAAGTTTCGGCCGAAGCCGAATCGTTGGATTTCAATCACGACGCAACTCCATTGAGTGCGTCTGACGAACTCCGACTGTCCCAAGAGATCGAGAGCATCGAATTCTACATCGCCCAAGGATATTTGGAACTTGCGGACCGTTCGATCGGTGCGCTCGAGGCTGAGTTCGGAAATCGTCCGGAACTGACCGAACTTCGCGATCGGGTCGCGAACGATAGCGGAGAGGACGAAGTTGACGAGCCCGCCGAGTATTTTGATGAGGCGACGCCCGAAGTTCTGCCGACGATCGTCGATCCGCCGTCCGAGGTTGCTCCCGTCACCCAGGTCGAAGTTGCGCCCGAACCCTTGTTCGCGGCCGCGGGCGGAAACTTCCTTGATGAGTTCCGCAGCGAACTCGGGCTCGAAGAAGCGCCCCCGGCGGATGACGATGATTACGAAACCGTCTTTCATACGGCGGTCGCATACCGTGAAATGGGATTGCTCGAGGACGCGATCCGCGGATTCCAGGACGCGGTCAACCGGGTTCGGCCGTCTGACGGCACGCGCCGGTTCTTCCAGTGTTGCAATCTTCTTGGCCTCTGTTTCGTCGAGAAGGGAATGCCGAATCTCGCAATCATTTGGTACCAACGCGCGATGGAAACGCCGAATCTGAGCGGCGAGGAATCCCACGCGATGCTTTACGAATTGGGCAATTCATATGCCGCGGCGGGCGAACAGTCGAGGGCCGTCGAATGCTTTGAACAGATCTACGCCGTCAACGTCGGTTACCGCGATGTTTCAATGCGGCTTGAGAAGCTCTATTCACCGACACCGCACTGACGAAAGAAAGTTTGGAGCAAAATTGGGTTCTGGATATACTAACGGTATGGTTGCGAAACTTACCGTTATTTTTTTGATCCTGTTGTGCTTTCTGATGGGCATGTTCCTGACGTTGCTTCCGTGGTTCAAACTTAACGGATTCGGCGAGTGGGGCGATAATTACCTGCTCGCGTTCGTATCCGAAAAGGCCGGATTTCCGTTGCTCCGGACAGCGGTTTCGTCCAACTGGGCACGCGGCGCAGTTACGGGCCTCGGCGTCCTCAACCTCTTCATCGCGTTTTGGGAGATCGCCCATTTCAAGGAAAGCGTCGCAAAACTCGAGGGCGAAGACTTTGACAAAACTGAATAGCGATGATTCCCGCAAAGCGTCCGCTCATTTACCTGATCACCGAAGGGCGCGCCGATCCGTCAAATTATCCGACTGAATCCGAACGAATTCTCGATCTGATTGCGCACGCCGTTGAATCAGGCATTCCGCTGATCCAGATCCGCGAGAAGAACCTTCCCGCGAAATTGCTTTACACGCTCGCGCGCGAGGCGGCATATCTCGTTCGCAAGTGTGGAGCGAGTCGTTTGTTGATTAACGACCGGGCAGACATCGCCCGTGCCGCCGGTGCCGACGGAGTACATTTGACTTGGAGATCGCTCGGCGTTGAAGTCGTCAAACGAATCTTCCCGGAATTGATCGTTGGCGTTTCGACGCACACAATCGCCGAAGCGGAATCCGCGAAATCGGGCGGCGCCGACTTTTGCGTTTTCGGGCCGGTGTTCGATTCTCCAGGAAAGGGGAATCCGGTCGGGATCGAACTGCTGCGCGAGGTAAGCGAACAACTTTGTCCGTTGCCGGTTCTCGGACTCGGCGGAATCGATGAATCGAATTTCGGAGCCGTTATATCGGCGTCGGCCGGCTTCGCCGCGATACGGTTTTTGAACAATCCGGAGAACTTGAATAGACTTTCTGAATTGTGTTTAGCGAACCGACACGAACGGCATTGACGATCGCCGGGCTCGATCCTTCAGGCGGCGCCGGGATCGTCGCCGATCTCAAGACCTTCGCGGCGTTCCGTTGTTACGGTGCGGCGGCGATAACTTCCGTCACGTTCCAGAACACGCAGGGAGTTTTCGGCGCCGAGAATCAGTCGGCGTCGTCCGTCAGGAATCAAGTCGCGCCGATCTTCGATGATTTTCCGATCAACGCGGTGAAGACCGGAATGCTCCCGAGCCGCGAGATCATCGACGAGATTGCCGCGATGGCGGTCGAATTCGGTTTTCAGAATTTTGTCGTCGATCCGGTAGTCCGATCAACGTCCGGGTACGATCTGATCGACGACGGGGCCCTCAGATCGCTGATCACAAAGTTGTTTCCGTTGGCGGAGTTGGTAACTCCGAACGCGGTCGAAGCGGAACGCATCTCCGGGTTGTCGATCAGGTCACATTCGGACGTCCGGGACGCCGCGCGGATCATCCACGATTTGGGCGCCCGGGCGGTGCTGATCAAAGGCGGACACCTCTCTGTTTCGGATTTCGGATTTGGGATTTCGGACTGGAACTTGAACATTGATTCCGAAGACCTGCGATCAATTGACGGATTCAGGCGGTTTGATTCGCAAACACGGAACGCCGTGGATTTCCTGTTTATCGACGGTGAGGAGAGTCGGTTTGCCGGCGAGTTCATCGAAACGACCGCGACACACGGAACCGGATGCACGCTCTCGGCCGCGATCACCGCCGGCCTGGCGCAGGGAAAGCCGTTGATGGAAGCGGTCGCCGACGCCAAAGCCTACGTCACCGAAGCGATCCGCACCGCGCCGATGATCGGAAAGGGACACTCACCCGTGAATCATTTGGTCAGCGGTCGGTAATTTTCGATTTGCGATTTTCGACCACTGACCACCGACCACTGACCACTGACCACTGACCACCGACCACTGACCACTACCACCGACCACCGACCACCGACCACCGACCACTGACCACCGACCACTGACCACCGACCACCGACCACTGACCACTGACCACTGACCACCGAGCACCGACCACTGACCACCGCTCACGGCTTACCGCTCACTGCCTTGACCCAGTCGTAACCCTTCTCTTCCAGTTCCAGCGCGAGTTCCTTGCCGCCTTCTTTGACGATCTTGCCGCCGGCGAGCACATGGACGAAGTCAGGCTCGATG
>JAKQII010000078.1 GCA_029557535.1 Acidobacteriota bacterium | reverse complement strand
GACCGCGATCTCTTCCGGCGACTTGATGGTGCGCAGCGAATCGAGGATCGGCGAAAGATCACGCACTTCGAACTGCGGCACCCGTTGGTTCAGCAAGTCCCTGAACCGCGCCTCCCGGGACGGCTGCCCGTCCCAGGGATTCGAATTGATCCTGGCCTGTTCGTAGAGCAATTCGTCTCGGCTGTCGGTTCCGGTTTCAGCCGGGCTCAGCGGCGTGTAAAGCACCGGCGGAGGTGGCCTCAATAGGCCCTTCCCGACCAGGTCCTGCGAAAGGAACTCGACGGCGCGGACCTGATCGATACCCGTCAGCGAGACGATCAGCCGCTCATCTTCGGCCGACAGCATTTTGCCCTCATTGCGCTCCCTCGCGGCGTCCCGGTGCGCGAGGTAGAGCGTCGAACGCTGATTGCGCCCGTCGAGAACGAGATAGGCATGCGGCGATTCGATTCCCGTTAGGTAGTAGAATTCGTTGGTTTGACGGAAAACGTTGAAATCGGCAGTGCCGCGTGCGCCCTGGACGACCGCGATCGAGCTCTTGCCGATCTTGTCGAAGACCCTTGCCCTTCGCCGAGCGAACTCTTCCTTACTGAAATCCCTCTGGTAATAGTAACGATCCTGACCGATCCCGATCCCCGGAACGGCCAGCGTCGCCGCCAGAAAACACAAAACTGCGATCTTGCTCATATTTGATTTGAAATTGCCGGAATCGCCGCGGAACCGGCGCGATAGAAGCCCGACGAATTCTCGGTTCCGGCTGCAGACAAATCTTAATCGAAGTTATCGAAAATGCCGAATCAAACGAAATCCGGGCGGTGACAGTGAACATGCTCCGCGGCCTCGCCCGAATATCTCCTCAACGGATAAAAATCCATTTGCCTGACGCCCGCGAAGTGGGTAGAATTTTCTTTGAACAACGGAGTAATCGACCTCCGAGGTGAAACACTATGACATTGGATTTTAGCGAACGTGAACGGGATTTATTGGAAGAGGTCTTAAGACGTGAGTGCAATACGTTGATCGACGAGGTGCACCACACCGACTCTTTTGATTATCGCCAAGGTTTGAAAGAGAAACTCGAACTGCTGAAACACCTCCGATCCAGAGTTGAAGCTCTCGGCTCAGACAGCGCAGTCTAATAATCGGTTCAGAATCGAAATCATTTTGATCGCCAAAGGCGGTGCCTTGTCGCGCTCGGCGGATTTGTCTGACTTTTCAGCCCAGATCAGGCATCAGCGAATTGCCGATTGTCTCGGATTTTTGCGCCCTGTCGCCTTTGCGGCAACATCCCGACTCTCAAATCAGCGGACGGATATCCCCCGGGAGCAAAGTCGGCAAGTCCCGCATTAAACCCAGATTGCGCGATAAGGAACTTTTCCCGCGAATACGCGAAAAGCGCGAAAATCTTTTCGGTTGACTGTCGCAGCTCAATGGCGTGTTCTGTTGCAAGTCTGGATCACAAGTATTGCAAAGAAGTGCCTTACGGTCGCGATTGATCAAACCTCAACCTCAGGACGAGATCTTGAAGAACGGTCATTTTCGCGTATTTAGCGTGTTTCGCGGGAGATAAATCCAATTGCGCAAGCCCGGTTTATTCCGAAGTCGAAGGATTACGACAAA
>JAKQII010000077.1 GCA_029557535.1 Acidobacteriota bacterium | reverse complement strand
ATTCGCCAAGCTCAAGACCGCTCTTGATTGCCGTGTAACCTTCAAATTCACCGCCGATTTCGACTTCGCGTACTTCAAACGCGCCCGGTTCGTCCTCTTTCGGCACAAAGACAATCGTTTTCTCGCCGTCGCGCTGAATCGCTTCTGATTTGACGACGAGTTCCTGTCCGGTCGCCTCGCTCGTGCCAGCATAAAATCCGACTTCGGTGAACATCCCGGCTTTTAACTTGCCGTTTCCGTTTGGAACTTCCAGACGAACCCGCGCCGTCCGCGTCGTTTCATCGAGTCGCGGGTCAATGTAACTGATCCGCCCGTTGACTGTGCCGATTGCCGCCGATTTGATTTCGGCGACCGAACCGATTGTCAGTTTGCCGACGCTTCCTTCCGGGACGTTGGCGATGACGTAAACGGTTGACAGATTCGAGATAGCGAAAAGCGGCGTTGCCGCGTCAATGCCTGCGCCGGCATTAAACTTTCGCTCGGTAATCACGCCGGAAAGCGGAGCGCGCACCGACACGAGCGATGTATCTTTCGTGTGGTCGTCCGGCTCGTTGAGGCTGACATTCACGCCCAAGGAACGCATCTCGTCCTGAATGTGCCGCAAATCAACCAGCGAAGTTTCGACTTCCGCCTTGGCTTCCTGGATTTCTTTGTTGAGCGAGATGTTCGATTGAAAATCGTAATCGGCTTTCGCGGTTCTATAGTTTGCTTCGGCGGCGATCAAATCTTTGCCTGCGCCCGCTCCGAGTTCAATTAAACGGCGTGTTCTTTTGAGCGTCGCTTCGGCTTCGTCGAGTTTGGCTTTGGCTTGCAGAACGGCGACGCGGTTTTCCGATTTCTGCACTCGTTCCAGATTTCTTTGAGCTAATTCGTAGCGCGTGCGGGCTTCGTGCATTTTGCCGTGAAGCTGGGCGAGCTGCGGGCTGGAGACGACGGCGAGCGTCGCGCCTTGTTGGACGTTATCGCCGACTCCGTAAAAAACCTGCTCGATGCGCCCGCCGACGAGCGGCGTTGCCATCTCGGTTTTTTCCGGGTTGAGTTCGACCGCGCCGGTCACATAAAGTTTGGAAACGGCAGGACGCTGCGTAACGCCTTCGGTTTCGATTCCGGCGGAATTCAATGCTTCCGTGTCGAGTTTCACTTCCCTGCCTTCTTCGTATTCCGAATGTCCGGGTTCTTCCTTTTTCTCCGAAGTTTCAACGTTAACGGACGTGGTAGATTTTCTCGTAGCCATCCAAGCTACGCCGAGGATGATGATAAGCCCGACAATCACGGCGGTAATAATCCATGCGAACATCTTTTTCGGCTTGGAAACATCTTTTTCATCCTTAACCGTTTCGTTATTGCCCCTGTCAAAATTTTCCTCAAGACGCGCCAGTTCCGCTTCATCTTTTTCGTGATGCTCTTTTTGCTGGTTAATAATTTCCTCTTTCATTTCCGTTTCTTTTTTTTCACTCATTTTTCAAACACCTCTTATTTCGGCTCCGGCAGAAGCGCGTTTGCGCCGAGCGCGATCTGTATGTCGGCTTGAGCGCGATATTTTTCGGTCAGGGCTTCTGTTAAATCACGATTTACGTCTAAAAGACGACGTTGCTCGGCGATTAAATCGGTAATTTTGATTTCGCCGATTTCATAAACGCGGCGGAAAGTTTCGACATTTTGCGTAGAGCGCGGAATCGCCGATTGCTCCAGAGTCAAAACGGCGCGGCTCGCCGCTTCAAAGCGTTGGTAAGCCGCCATGATTTCGCTTCTGACAACTCTTTCGGCAAACTCGCGCCGCTGTTGCGCTTGCTTGATAGAGATTTCCGCCTGCGCTTTTTCGCCCTGATTTTTGTTAAAGACGGGAATGCCGATGGCTACGCCGAAAGTCAGACTGCGGTCGCGCTGCGGAAAATTTCCGATGGATGTATCAACTACCGAACGACCTTGCGAATAGCGTGTGTATGCGGTCAAATCCGGCTTGCTGTTGGCTCTGACCAGCCGCAATCCGGCGGTCGCCACCTGTTCTTCGATTTGAGTCAAAAGCACGTCTGGACGAGTCCGTAAGGCAATGTCAACCGCCGCTTCCGCTGTTTGCGGCAGAGTTGGCAGAACCGCCGTGTTGATTTGCTCGCGCAAAAGCACTGGTTCGTCGAAAGGAACTCCGGTGAGCAGTTTCAATCTGGTCAGAGATGATTCGAGCCGTCCTTCGGCGAGCTGGCGGCGCGAGCGCAGGCGTTCGACTTCCGCCTGCAAGAGATTGAGTTCGAGCGGAGCAGATTCGCCTTCGTTGACGCGAATCTGGACGAACCTGGTCGTCTGCAGATCAAGTTCGAGAACTCTTTCCAGAGTGTCAATTTCGCGCAGCGCGCCGAGAGCTTCGGCGTAATTGGTCAAAATGTTGGAAACTAAAATTCGCTCGCGGTTGCGGACATCCGCCTCGCTCGCCTGAATTTCGATTTGGGCGAAGTTGATTCGCGCAGCGCGCCGACCGTAAATCTCAATCGGCAAAGACGCGCCGACCGTAAAATTCCCGTCGCCGCCGTTGCCGACAAGTCGCCCCGATTCCTGCTCGAATTCGAGCGTCGGATTCGGGCGCAGTCGGGCTTGCGCGAGCCGTGCTTTCGCCTTTTCGATTTCGAGCCGCGCCGCCGACAATTCCTGATTCGAGTCCAGAGCGCGTTTGATCAGTTCATTGATTGATGTGCCGCTCTGCGGATTGTAAAATTTCGGTAAAACCGATTCGAGGATCGGCTTCGGCGTATTGGTTTCAGCCTCTTTCGTTATGGCTTCGTTTTTGGCAATCAGCGTTTTGTCCTGCGCCCGAAAATTTGCCGCGCCAAGAGCAAGCAGACAAAGGGCGGCGAGGAGAAAACGCCGCTCAAGTTTTAAAGACATTTCTATAATTCCTAATCAAAATACAGTTCAAATACATTTTCCCCCTTCCGGCAGGCGGAAAAATGAAATATGAAAAATACAAATTCCAAAGACAATTCGGCGTAGAAAACCGAAAAGCGGATTTGCGCTTGTTTCTATTTGATTAGGAATTTTTCGGCGGGTGGTATGGCGGGGAAAGCGAGTTAAAGACGGGTTCGCCGTAGCTGAAATCAATTCGTTCGGCGGCGGTCAGAAAATCTTTTAGGGGAACGACATTGAGGCTCATCGCTGCCGTCGCGTGGCAGAGACATTCGTCATTGCAATAATTTCCTTCTTCATTTTCGTTTTGATGATCGCAACCCTCGATGAAGGTTTGAGAATCGTCTTCCGCTTTTTCGATTGAGCGGTTAACGGTCGGTTGCGAAGCGATTGCTTTAGCGGCGAAGCTCGGTTCGTCGCAGAAAACCGGGCAGAAAAGTTCGATTAACACCAAAGCGAGCCACACCGCGCTCAAGCGGCGCAGGTTCTTTCTCTTTTTGATGAATCGAAATACTTTTTGCATTTTCAGGACGGAACTTGTGAACAATTTCCCTTGATATAAAATCTAGCTGTCGAAAGCGAAAATTGTCAAACCATTTCTCTAAAGAAAACAAACTAAACCCGATTTTAAGGTAACTCAGATGCTCCGGATAAATTTTAATTTGTCTGAAAACAAACAGCCGCTTGTTTGTAATCAAGCAGCGGACCGCCGTTTTGTTCGAGTGGAACAATAATCAAAAATCATGAGTAAGCCAGTATTTATAAGGGCGAAGTTTTTTTCTTGAATTTAATTTTTGCGCGGCACATAGCTTGCGAAAGAGATTCGGAGGATTTTTATTTCGGCGGGAATGTGTTTTATGAAGATTTTTCACACAAATTTGAAACGGCTCGCATTAGCCGTCGCCTTTTTTCTGATTTTCGCCCTTTCAGGAAACGCTTTACAGATTTTCGCGCACGGCGGCGAAGACCACGGCGACCAGAAACCGAAAACCGAAACGACCGGTCAAGGCACGGTTTCGCGCGTCGTCCGGCTCGGCGATCGTCGCCGAACTGGCGCGGACTTCTGACGTCGGGAAGGTCAGGGAGTTCGTCGAGGGCCTCCTGCCAGAATTTGCCCGCTAAATACGCGCAAAACGCGAAAGATACAAAACCCTTAGGAAGGACCGCAACAAATGATCGCGTTTCCTAAACACTGATTGCGCCTTACGACGAAGAAACTGTCGCGCTGGATCGTTGCGCCCTGGCGTCTTTGCGGGAACACCCACACTCGAGCATTTGCGGATGCGTTTTCCCGCTAAGACGCAAAGGCGCAAGGTCTAATGTTTAATAATGATCCCGACCATCAAGATTTCGCGTTTTTCGCGTGTTCAGCGGGGAAAGCGGCAAACCTACTTCCTGAGCATCCTGAACGCAAAGAACCCCATAATCGCGATTGCGACGATCATCACCGGCCATAGCCAGATCGGACTCGAAACCGGCGAACCTGCCGGCGAGTAGTCGTCGTTGATCTGTTGCGGGCCGAGTGTCAGTTCGGGCAACCCATCCGGAACCTTGTCCTTGAAATTCGCCAGATCGTACTGGGGCTTCGGCGTGTCCGGCTTCGAATAAAGGAGAATATATTTCGCCGATTCGGGGAATTGCGCGACCAGTTCGTAGGTCGTGCCGGCGATTTCGAACGACTCGAACGTGAGCGGCGGATTGTCCTGGTTGCTGACCGAGATCCGCAGTTTGTCGGCGACGAAAACCGGGAATCTGAAGCCGTTCGGGTCGAATGAAGAGACGATGTCGGCGGCGCCCCGAGTGTATACCGGCTGATTGTCGGCGTTTGAGCCCGCAACGTATTCGACCGAGATCGGACGGTAGAAATCGATCTTGTCGGCGACGTTCACTTTCAGAAAATCGAGCGGTACCTTGTTTTCGAGTTCGACATCGATCACCGAAACGCGAAACGTCTTGTCTTCGGTAACCTTGAACGATTTGACGGGATATCGACGGCGAGCTTCGCGGTTCGAGACCGTTCTCATGATCGAAGCGCGCCCAAACCCGGGATCCTTCTTCACGGGAATGAACAGACGGAGATATTTGTATTTTGCGTCCGGAAACCGCAGCGTCGTGAACGTGTAACTCGTGAACTTGTTCTTGAAGGCGACGATCCGGTAATCCTCGAGAATTTTGAACCACTGCTTCTGATCGGAACTGCCTTCAAGACGGACGCGCCAGTCAAAGTTCTCGAGTCCGAACGAAAGGTCGATCTGGTTTACCGTCTCGGCCGTCGGCACTTCGAAGGTGATCAGCCTTCCGCCGTCTCCGGCGACCTGATTGACGGTTTTGAAATCGACCGTAGCTTCTTTGGCTTCAGCCGTTTGCCGAAGAAGATACGGAACCTCGAAACGCTCGCCGTTCGCGCGTTCACCGGCGATTCGCAGGTCGGTCATTCCGCCCGATACTTTCGCATAGATGTCGTCGGGAAGGACGATCTTCCGCCAACCGGTTTCGGCACCGACGATCTCGCGTTTCAATGCGAAGTTCGCGATCTCGGCAGAAACCGCCATTGCGGCGAACAAAACCAACAGGATCAATGCGTTACGATTCATCTGTTTTGAAGATAACATTCGCGAACTTGTTGTAAAAATAACCCGCGACGAGCATCAGCAGTCCGAGCGAGACAAAGACCGCGGTGCGCGCGAGCGTCCCGAGTTCGTCGAGGTCGTAGAAAACCACCTTCAGAAGAGTTACGGCGAATAGTCCGAGCGCTCCGATCCGCAGGTGCGTCTGCGACCACGCGATCCCGAGCGCGAGCGCGAACAGCGCGTACGCTCCCCACAGAATGCTGAGTCCGAGCTTTTCGCTCTCGCGGATGGCGAAGATGTCGGTCAGGTTAAGCAACTCGCTCGAAAGGCACGCGAGGACGACGAGGTGAAGCAACGCGCCGAATCCGATCCGTTTGATTCCCACCGGCAAGAACGCCGGCAAATCCGGATCGGAGACATACTTTGAGATCGCGGCGAGCAATGCGGCGACGCAAGCATACGAAACGTACCGAACCCCGATCGCGGCCGCGCCGACGTTGAATGTCCCCGTCACAGTTTCGAGATACATGTCACGCAGTTGAGCGAATGACGCGAAGCCTACCGTCACCAAGAGCAGCAAAAACAGGCCGGCAAAGACGATTCCCGCGACCGCTCCGATCCGGCCCCGGAAATACCGATAATTGACGAAAGACGCCAGGGCGACAAAAAGCATTGAATAGTCGATCTGCGCGATGCGGTTGTAGATCGGGAGCGATTGATCGTGGATCTTATGCGTTGACCCGTACGGCGGAACCGGTACCGAATCGATGGCGGTTGCGAACATCCTGAAGTCCCAATAGTTGCCGATCTCGATGCGGATCCAGTTGTAGGCGACGAAGGTCACGACCGCTCCGGCGAGTATCCTTGCAGTCTTTCTCAAGATCTCCGGAAGGACGGTGTCGTCCGGTCGGCGGCTCCCGACATAAAGGATGACGAGCGCTCCGGCGAGATACAGCGTCGTCGTCAGAAACTCAACGTTCAGAACGGGATACGGCGGCGACTGGTCGTACGCGCGAAGCCACTCGGACGCCTTGATCCAATCGACGAAAAGACTTGCCGTACCGAAAACCGTCAGCGGATACGCAAACCATTCGTAAAGCGGGATGCGTTTCATGCGGCCGATCGTGAACAGGACCACCGATTCGGCAATCCAAACCAACGTGATCCAGTGTCCTTTGAGCTGTACCGGAATGGCGATCGTGATAAAGGTGATGACAAGCGCGATCAGCAGGTTGACGACCGACGCGGGAACGTGTCCGAACCTGAATACGGCGACCGCGACCAGAAAATGGATTGCGGCGTTGGCGATCGTGAAGAGTCCGAGATAGTTCGAGAACTCGTCGTGGCGGTTCAGGATCGAGTATCCGATCCCGAAGAACGCGAACGAATTCGCCAGAACGAGCGCGACGTTTTCCGGCCCGAACGGCTCTTTCGCGATCACCTTCCACGCCAAAAAGGTCGCGTAAAAGACGGCGAAGAAGGCGGCCGCGAAACCGAATGCGAGCGAAAAGTGTTCGCTGACGTTGAAGACCGAGTCATACCAGGCGAGATAGATCAGCCAGGTGATGATGAACGAGGCGTAAAACAGCGACCGCCAGTACCGCGCGAGAGAAACGATCAAGATCCCGGCGTTGATGATCAGGACATACGAGAACAGGATCGCGATCCGGCCCTCGTTCTCGCTTAGCAGGAACGGGACCGCGTAGGCGCCAACCAAGCCGATGTGTGCGATGACGACCCGATTGTAGCGGACCGCGGCGAACACCGTGAACGCGGTGAAGACAACCATCAAGACGAACGCCGCAGGCTGCGGTATCAGTCCGTAAAACGCGTATGCCGCGTATGAAATGAAATAAAAGACGGCCATCGCGCCGCTGAGGAGGACAGCGCTGAAGCGCTCGAGCTTTTCACGGAGTCGGTAGGCGGGGATCAGGAGCCCGATGCCGATCAGGTAACCGAAGACGATCCGCATGACGGGCGTGATCCAGCCCTGATCGATTGCGTATTTCGCCCCGATCGCGACGCCGATGACGGTGATCCCGACGCCGATCTTGGCGATCAGATTCTCGCCGATGAATTTTTCGAGATCCGAGCCTGCCCGTTCGCCGCCGATGGTCGGTTCAAACGCCGGTTCGAAGACTTCCGCCTCGGGCTCGTGACGTCTTACGGTCGCTTCAATTGTCGGCGGGTAAACGGTTTCTCGAATCGGTTCGGCGGCAGTGGGTTCTGCAGGCGGTGCCTCCGTTCGAACCGGAGACGAACCCTGTCGTGCGAGGTCGTCGATCTCTCGTCGGACGTCGTCCAGATGGCGTTCGATCCGTTCCTGAATCTGGGAAAGTTCCTCGACCCGTTTCCGAAGTTCGGCAAGTCGTTGGTCGGCATCGGACATCGTTCAGGCCTCCGGCAGGGATTAAGTAAGTGCTTTCAGACCTTAACTTTATACCCGAAGTCGGCGGAGGTAAAGCGGCTACTTCCCGGAACGAATCGCAAAACGGATCCGATCAGGGCGTCGGGACGAGAAGCGAGCCGACCGGCACCGAATTCGGCACGCCGTACTGGTAGCTGCCTCCGAAGATCGACGTTATCCACGAAGAAGTTGCGACCTCGTATCCGCCGATCTCGGCGACGGAATCGCCGTTGAAATCGCCGGCGAAGGGGATCATCGTGGTCGTTCCGGTGATTATGGCGTAATATGCTCCGTTCGAACTGCGCAGCATATGGAATGTCCGGTCGGCACTCCGATAGACCGCGATATCGTCAATTCCGTCTCCGTCAAAATCTGCCGGAAGGAGATGATCGCCGGCGAGACCGAACCGAACGATGGAATATCCGCCGTTCGAATTGAGTATGTACCAAACACCGCTCGACGGCCGGAAGACCGCGAAGTCGGTCTTCCCATCACCGTCATAGTCTGCCGGAAGCGGTTTGTCGCCGTCCAAGCCCCAGTGCTGGACGACAAACTGTTGCGGGCCAGTCAGCCAGACATACCAGTTTCCGTCCGACGGTCGCCAGACGGCAATGTCGGACTTCCCATCCCCGTCGTAGTCCCCGACCGACGGACGATCGTCCGGCAGCCCGAATTGGATCACCGAAACGGAGCCGTCGGAACTTCTGTTGATCCACCAGTCGCGGGTCGAGGTTCTGAAAACGGCCTTGTCCGTCTTGCCGTCGCCGTCGAAGTCGCCGGGCGCGGGAATGTCGCCAAGGTCGCCGCGGCCGAACGGTTCCGTGTAACGAAGAGGATTTGAAACGACGGACGACCTGGAATTCCAGTTGCCGTCCACCGGATCCCACGACGCGAAATCGCTGAACCCGGTACCCTTGAAGTCGACATATCGCGTTTGACCGGTCGGCGTACATGAGTTTTTGAGGAACGTCGTGTTTATCTCGAAAAATGTCTTTCCGGTGAATCCGACGGTCGAACGGCCGTTGCTCGCAATCATGAGATCCGACTTGCCGTCTTCGTCGAAATCGTCGGCGAAGATCGCGGCCGACGACTGATTCAGGACCTCGGCCGTGAAGACTCCGGTCCCGTCATTGAGCAGCGAAAACGTGCGGCCCGACTTCGGAGACACGACAATTACATCGGTCGAAGAGTTCGCGTCGAACTTTCCCGTAAATACCTGCGAATTGCCGGTTTCGAAGTAGGTACTCGGGGTGTAGGTCGTGCGTTCGAAAGCATTCGTGCCGTTCCATTTCAGAATCCCGACATACACCGGCTGGTTCAGCATCAGGGTGATGACCTCGGTCTTGCCGTCGCCGTTGAGATCCGCCGCGGCGAACGGGTTCTCCCCGAATCCGTTGCTCAACGCGCCGGGGAACGAAGTGAACGTCCCATTCCCGTTGTTCAGAGCGACGCCGTTCCCGGTAATGAAATCCGGTCGGCTATCGCCGTTGAAGTCGCCGGTAAGAGTGAAGAATCCGAAGCCTAGGTCAACAGGAGACTGAAATGTACCGTCGCCGTTTCCGAAATGAATCCGATAGCCGGATCCGAATGAGAGCACGAGATCTCCTTTGCCGTCTGCGTTCGCATCCAGCAGAAACTCCATCAAAGTTGAACTGAACGCCCCCGACGCGTTTGGGGCCGCGCTGAAGGTTCCGTCGCCGTTGTTCCTGTAGATCTGATGATCGCGGGCCGGGGAGTTGAACCGGACCATCACATCCTTCAGATTGTCGTTGTCGTAATCGCCGACGATCATATCGTCGATCCGCCAGGTCGGGCGCGTCGGGATCACGATCGGAACGCCGAATCCGCCGTTTCCGTCACCCGGAAGAATGAAGAACGCCTGCCTGTTGTTCGAATCAAACGGATCTTCTTGTAATCCAACAATATCCGCGCGCCCGTCGCCGTTCATGTCGGCTTTCTCGAAGATCTTCCCGTTGACCGGTGAAATTCGGGACTTGGATCTCGCGAAGTTCAGTCCGCATTGGGCGTAAAATGCGGTGCCGAACGAAAGAACGATCGTAACTGCCGAAAATAGAGTGAAAAGTGTCGGGCGGCTTATTGATTTCATCGGAAAACCTCAAAAAGGTGAGCAAGAGCATCAATATCGGGGACGAGCATATTCGGGCCTTCGGAAGGCGTCAAAACTCGGTGACCACAATCGGGGCTACTTCCGCAGCAGGAATGCGAGCGGAATTTCCAACCTTTTGGCCCACGATCGCTCGCTGTGATCGTCGCCGGGGAATTTCTTTGTGATCCAATTCTCATCACTGAATCCCGCGGCACGCATGATCTCGTCGGCCTTGAGCTGGAACGGCTCGTACGACGCGTCGAGAGTTGCGGTACCGTAATCGAAGTAGATCCTGTGATTTTTCGGCGAGGGTAAATGCTGCTTCATATACTCGACGACGATCCCGTCGCCGGCCGGGAAATGAGTCGAAAGGCATCCCGCGCCGCCAAACACCTCAGGATATTCAGAGATAGCGTACAGCGAGATCAGTCCGCCCATGCTTGATCCCATTACGAATGTATTCTTCCGATCCTTTTTGGTCGGATAATTCTTGTCGATGAACGGTTTGACTTCGTCGACGATGAACTTTATGTAACGATCCGAAATGACGGCGTCGATTCCAAAGGTCGCCGCGTCCTTTTTCTGGGCCACGTTCGCCATTTCGAAAGCTTTCTGCGGCATATATTCCTCTCGCCGCTTCGGAGTGTTCCAAACGCCGACGATGATCGATTCACGCACCTTTTTCTCCGACATCAGCCGTGTCAGCGTCTCGTCGGCGTGCCATTCCTGTTTGTTCCACGTGGTGGATTCGTCAAACAGCATCTGCCCGTCGTGCATATAAAGCACGGCGTACTTCCGTTTCGGCGAATAATCCGGCGGCAGCCAGACGTCGACGTTTCGCGGCGCGACGTTCTTGGACGGAAAGTCATGGTAGCGTTCGATCGTTCCTGTAACATTTTGTCCGGTTATTCTTTCCGGAGACTGGGCGAAGCAACTCAACGCCCAGAAAGCGACCATAAGCAGTTCCATCGCGTGTTTCATATTTACTCCTGAAATACAGTCGGAATTATATTCGACGGTCGCCACGGATGAAAATTGAATCCACCGATCATCGTTGCTAAACTCCAACAAAGCCCTATGAAACGAGTAATTAAGGCCCCGACGGGCAACGAACTGCACTGCAAGAACTGGCTGATCGAAGCGGCCTACCGGATGATCCAGAACAACCTCGACCCGGACGTCGCGTTTGATCCCGACAACCTGATCGTTTACGGCGGCCGCGGCCGCGCGGCGCGCAACTGGGAATCGTTCGACGCGATCCTTGAATCGCTCCGGAACCTCGAAGAGGACGAAACGCTGCTCGTCCAATCCGGCAAGCCGGTCGGCGTTTTCCGCTCGCACCCGGACGCGCCGCGTGTGCTGCTCGCGAACTCGAACATCGTCCCGCATTGGGCGACGCAGGAACAGTTCGACAAATACGAGCGCGACGGGCTGATGATGTACGGCCAGATGACCGCCGGTTCGTGGATCTACATCGGCACGCAGGGAATTCTGCAAGGGACTTACGAGACGTTCGGGTCGCTCGCGCGCCAGAACGGCTGGGGCGATCTTCGCGGCAAGTTCGTGTTGACGGCGGGCCTCGGCGAGATGGGTGGGGCGCAGGCGCAGGCGATCACTTTCAACGGCGGCGTCGGATTGCTCGTGGAGGTCGATCCGTGGCGCATCGAGCGCCGTCTGCAGCTCAAACAGGTCGATCTCGCGACTGAAAGTCTCGACGAAGCGCTCGCGTGGGTCGCGGAGTTTACCGCCAAGCGCGAGGCGAAGTCGATCGCGCTCCTTGGCAACGCCGCCGAAGTGCATTGGCAGATCCTCGAGAAGGGAATCGTGCCCGACGCCGTCACCGACCAGACGTCGGCGCATGACGTGCTTTACGGCTACATTCCGGTCGGCCTGACTTTGGATCAGGCCGCCGAACTCCGCAAATCGGATCAGGCCGGATATGAAAAGCGGGCGATGGATTCGATGGCGCGCCATGTCGAGGCGATGCTCGAGTTTCAGCGCCGCGGATCGGTCGTCTTCGATTACGGCAACAATCTGCGGCAGCGCGCGCTCGACAACGGCGTCCGGGACGCGTTCGATTATCCCGGATTCGTTCCGGCCTACATCCGCCCGCTCTTTTGCGAGGGCAAGGGCCCGTTCCGCTGGGTCGCGCTAAGTGGTGAAAAAGAAGATATTTACCGCACCGATGAAGCGATCATGAACCTTTTTCCGGAGAACGATCATCTCGCCCGCTGGCTGACGATGGCTCAATCCGAGGTCGAGTTTCAGGGGCTTCCGGCGCGGATCTGCTGGCTCGGCTACGGCGAGCGCGCGAAGGCCGGACTCAAACTCAATGAAATGGTCGCGAGTGGGGAACTGAAAGCGCCGATCGTCATCGGGCGCGATCATCTCGATTGCGGCTCGGTGGCGTCCCCGAACCGCGAGACCGAATCGATGAAGGACGGCTCGGACGCGATCGCCGACTGGGTTTATCTCAACGCGATGATCAACGTCGCCGGCGGCGCGACGTGGGTTTCGCTCCACCACGGCGGCGGCGTCGGGATCGGCTACAGCCTGCACGCCGGCCAGGTGATCGTCGCCGACGGCACTCCGGAAGCCGCGGCCCGCATCGAACGCGTGCTCACGACCGACCCCGGCATGGGCGTCATCCGCCACGCCGACGCCGGCTACGAGGAAGCGATCGAGTTTGCGAAAGAAAAGGGCGTCAAGGTGCCGATGATTCTGAAGTGAGTATTACGTTATGAAACTGCAACTTCACCCGAACGCAAGCGAAAACTATGACATGAGAGCTGACAAATTGATTCAACAGGTCCGCTTCAGAGATCAGCCTAAACGTACGGTAGCGATTGAAAACCCAAATATTCATGTATCGGGGCACTTTGACAACACAAACATAATTGGGGAATTGAAACCTCATTGGAGGGATCTCAACGGTCACATCGCAGCGAGAGGCTTCTATTTAAGGGGCAAACTTTTTGGCTTGTTTGATGAAAGTTATAAGGATTTAGTCAAGATTGCAGAAGAAATGCAGAAAAAGACCACACCGAGGAATGTCTTGGGAACTGGACTCCTTTCAGAGAAGATCTTCGAATGGGTAAAACAGAGGTTTAAGGGCATTACAATGCCAACAATGACAGAATACGTCTTATCTGAATGCGAGAAGCACATTGTAGAGGCTGAAATTTGGATACCAATCTCCAACCTACATTTAGAGAGGCCTTTTAAGCTTGGTAGCGTGACATTCAAAGTAATAACAAAGGACTTTATGGATGATTATGAAGAATCCGTAAAATCGAGAATTATCGATCCCACAGTTATTAAGGATGTTGAGGCTAGATTCGAACGGAAGCGGGCAGAAATTCAGAATCGTGCAGTTGCAATTTTATGGACGGAAGCAGAAAAAGGACATGCTTACGATATTGCTTTAGAGCAAACGGAAAGAGCGATGAGTATTCTCAGATTTTTTTCACCTACAAATCTTGTTCCAACCCAAATTTGTTACTCAGCTCCGTTAGAGAAACAGCATTTGGACGGCGATGTTTACATGGTTGTAAAGGATGGGAAGGTTTTGCAAGAAGTTTCCGGTACATCAGATAGATCGTTTCGTCCTTGGGTATTGCGTAGTAATGATCTAATCGAGTACATGAAGACGGGGCTTGAAACGTTAAGTAAGTTACTGCTGAGAGAAAAACTAACTGATTTTCAAGAGAAGTTGCTTGAATCACTCTTCATTTACTCAAAAGCCTCATTAGCAAAGAACGTATCGGACAGATTGGTTTATACACTCGTTGCGCTTGAAACGATTTTCGTTAAAGACCGACAGGAACCCTTGCAAGATAATATTAGCTTGCGGATGGCTCAAATGCATCCGGTTTCAATAAAAGAACGGAGGGAAATCGTCGCGAATTTTCGGAAGACCTATGCGATTCGTTCACGCATCATTCATCATGGCAAGAATCTCGATTTGAGTGATCTGGAGATATTGGGAACCTTTATGTTGAATACTTGGATCAGCATTCAGGCGTTATTTCAATTGGCTGAATTAGAATTTACGAATTCCAAATTCTTTGAGTGGCTTGATGACCGACGTATTGGAGGATAGCGCTAATCTTTGAGAGGACAACTGAAAGTCGTTGGGTTTCCGTCGCAATTTTTGAATCAGTTAATGTGACAAAGGAAGCAAAACAAAAGCAGTTCCGTCGGTTTCGCGCTGAGAATTATGGCTACATCGTAACCTGGTCCGAGGAAGATAAGACATATACCGGAAAAGTGCTCGAATTTCCTTCAATCGCGGCGCATGGCGATACGCAGGAAAGCGCCTTGACGGAAGTTCGCGGGGTCGTCGGCAGCGTACTTGAAGAACTCTCCGATTCAGGCGAGCCGTCCTCGACGCCGTTCGGACACCGGCACCATAGC
>JAKQII010000211.1 GCA_029557535.1 Acidobacteriota bacterium | reverse complement strand
CTCAAGCGCAGCCCGAAGCGGACCGTCGCAGATCATTCTGAAGCGGACATTCTCAATGCCGTTCAGCTCCCGAAGACGCCCGGCGAGCGAAACGAACCAATCCGGGCGCTTAACTTCGACGAGCCTTCCGACGAAAAGGACTGAGACACGGTCCGTCCCGTTCCCAGCTCGGCAAACTTCATCAGTCTTCAAATCGACGACGTTCCGAAGAAGACTCACGGCTTCGGTTTTCCTCGCGTGCAAAACCGCCCGGTTCTTTGCAAGCGCCGAATTTGCGATCAGCGAGTCAGGCAGTCGAACCTGCGACCCGCCGAGAACCCCGTGTCCACGTACCTCGCTCAACAGATCACTCCGAATCGCGCCGATCGACGGGATCCCCGACAGTTTACCAGCGATTGCCGCGTAGATGTTCGTGTAAAAGTGCGAACTCTGGACCAAATCCGGAGCGTATGCTCTTGCTTCCTTAACAATCCTCGCAAGTCTCACCAGACGGTTAGGCGACGAGCCGACCCAGATGACCTCGACGCCCAATTCCCTGATCTCCGCCTCGAGCGCTTCACCCGAGGTCAAACAAAGAATCCGCGTTTCGACCCCCTCAAGCTTGAGCGCCCGCAGCATATACACAAGTTGCCGTTCGGCGCCGCCGCGGCCAAGCGTTCCGACTATGAAACAGACCTTCATACCGATTCCGGACTAAGATGCCGCGCAGTCCCGTCATCAAGTCGCTCAACCGCCCACGATGTGCGCAGCATGTCTCCAATCGTGTCGCGCCAGCGTTCAATGGAGTATTCCTTCGAACGCGATATCGATTTGCGCGACATCTCCGCGTAGGATTCCGCGTTCCCGCAAATCGCGAGCACTGCGTGGGCGAGTTCGTCCGGACAAGCCTCGTCGAGCAACACTCCAAATCCCGATCCTAGCAGCATCGGAAGCACGGAAACGCGGGTCGTGATGACCGGCAAGCCGGCGGACATGGCTTCGAGGACCACTTTCGGGAATCCTTCGGAAGCGGTTGTCGGATAACAAAAGAGATCGCATGCCCCCAGCCGCGCGACAACTTCCGATTGCGCGACCTTTCCATGAAACCGCACCCGCGAAGTTACTCCGAGCAATCGTGCCCGTTCTTTAAGTGACTCGAGCTGCGAGCCGTCGCCGATCACGTCAAGCGTGACGTTTGGAAACATGCGCGCGATTGCCGGGAGAGCGTCAATCACAACATCCGTCCCCTTTCGCTCCTCTTGTCGGCAGGCGATCGCCAGGCGCAACGAACCGTCTGGGGACAAGCGGCGTGGTTTGGAATCGACGAACGAACGATCGCTGAGCGACGTCGAGAAGATCCAGCCAACGTTCGGATTCCTCGCGGACGGCGGATCGGGCGACCCGCCGGTGGCAAGCATCACGTTCCGGCCTCCTGCAAAAGACTCCATCGTCCATTTCCAAAGTCTCTCGGCAATCGTTCGCGGTGCGAGCCAATTACCGCAATGCCTCACGAAGAGCCGTTTGCGGCGCACGAGCGCGATCAACATTCCAATCGTTCCGACGTCGCCGGGTATCGGAGTATGCACGGCGTCGGCCCTGCCGAGCGCCCGCCAAACGGCCGGTCCATTGATTGCGACCCATCGGATCATGTCGATCTTTCGCCGGAATCCGCTCCCTTTCGGTGATCCTAAGGCCTTCACGCTGAGCCGTTTTCCGGCGATAGGGGTCAGCCCTTTTGCGCCTTCGGCGATGCTCGTCGGAACAAGCAACTCGGTCGAATCGAACAGTTCGGATATGGCCGCCATTTGAAGCGGAAATCCGCCGTCCGTCGCATAGCCCGAGGGCGAATCGACATCGTGCCAGCAATGTTTGTGTGAAACCACTACCAAACGCATTTCGAAGTCAATCCGCGGATCCCGCCAAGCAGTTTTACCGTGCCCTCGGCCCTTCCGACCAGTTCCAACACGTCGCCCCAGTTTCTCCGCCGAATCGCCGATGTTGAAATCCGAAAGAACTCGAATGCCTGATATCTCCAGAACCTGAACTTTCTGGCAA
>JAKQII010000067.1 GCA_029557535.1 Acidobacteriota bacterium | reverse complement strand
GATGTCCGCAGCGAGGATCAGGTCCGAATGATGCTCGATCAGGCAAATCGCGTGTTCGGCGGGGTCGATATCCTTGTGAACAATGCCGGAATGGGAGTGTTCGGAAAGACGGTCGAAGAACTATCTGGCGACGAGTTCAGGCAAACCCTTGAGACGAATCTGTTCGGGGTGTTTTACGCGTGCCATTACGCGGTTCCGCTGATGCGCGAACGCGGCGGCTACATCATCAACATCTCGTCGCTCGCGGGGCAAAATGCGCATCCGAGAATGGCGGCGTACAATGCGTCGAAGTTCGGTCTCAACGGATTTTCCGAAGCGTTGATGCAGGAAGTCCGTCAAGACGACATCAAGGTCAGCTACATTTGTCCCGGGTCGGTCAACACCTACTTCGGCGGTGATACGCCGTCGAAAGACAATGCCTGGCAGCTCCAGACGGATGACATCGCCGACGTCGTCATTGACCTCCTCGAAATGAATCCTCGCGCGCTTCCGAGCAAGATCGAGATCCGCCCGAGCAAACCTCCGAAACGCTAGAAACAATGCACCGATTCACCTGCGCATTAATTTGCTGCTTCGTCCTTTCGTTGAGTTTCGCGGCTCAAGTTCCGGCGACCGATGATGCCGAAACATTGTCCCGTGAGGTGGCAAAGTTGTTCTCCGAGAATAAGTTCAAAGAGGCGCTGCCGATCGCCGCCAAGGTCGTCGAGCTCCGTCGATCTGCGGTCGGCGACCGCGACATAAGCACCGGCAAAGCGTACCGGAATCTTGCTTACGTCCAGCTTGGCGCGGGGAAAACCGGTGACGCGATCGGATCGTTTGAGAAGGCGATCACAATTTACTCCGCGCAGGCGGCGCTCGGCGATGCTTCCCGCGACGAACTCGGCTCGATGCTCGAACGTCTCGGCTATATCCGATTCGATGGAGGCCGCGATCGTGACGCGATCGATCTGTTCACGAAAGCCGCCGAGCAACGACGCATCAGATACGGCGAGAATTCAATTCATACAGCCGGATCGGTGTGGGCGTTGGCAAACGTGTATTTTTTGACGAAGGACTATAAGAACGCGGAGTCGAATTTCTGGCGGGTCGTGCTGATCAGATCCGTTATTGATCCTTGGTCCTGGGAGACCGCCGACGCGGAAGGCCGCTATCTCTGCACCGCGAAAAAGAACGGCAACGGTGAAGGACTCGAGTCCAAGATTCGCGCGCTGAAGAATTCGGCCGCCAAGACGGACGAGACGTTTCGCATTATCAACGGTGGTGTTGTGAACGGAAAGGCGAAATACTTGCGGCGTCCCGAGTATCCCGTCGTCGCGCGTCACGCGGTGCCAACTGGCAGGGTCAGCGTCACGGTCACGATCGACGAAACCGGAAAAGTCATCTTTGCCTGTGCTTCGGACGGCAACAAGGTCTTTTGGGACGCGGTCGAGCAGGCGGCCTACGGTTCGCTGTTCGAACCAACGACGCTCGAGGGCAAGCCGGTGAAAGTAAAGGGAAGAATCGAATATCAGTTCAGCTACTGACCGGCACCCTCTCGGCCAAAGTCCTGATTTCTTCCAGCAAGAACGAATCGTCGAACGGTTTCGTCAGATACGACGAAACACCCAGTTCGAACGCTTTCTGTTCGTGCTTTGCGCTCGCCCGTGACGTGATCATGATGACCGGAACCTCTTTTAGCGCCGTGTCGGACTTGATCGCCGCAAGAAGATCATATCCATTAAGCCGCGGCATTTCGACGTCGGTCAGGACAACATCCGGCAAGACGTCCGCCGAATGAAGCAGGTCGAGGGCCTCGAGTCCGTCCTTCGCGATCATCGCTTCCCAACCGGCATTCTTGATCAGTTTCGACATGATATGACGAACGCTCGGGCTGTCGTCGACGATCATCACACGCATCGGTGCATCCTCGCCGACCGGCTCAGCGTTCGACGGAACTGGCGGCGCTTCGAAAGTTGCGGCCGACTTTTCAGGCTGTTCAAGGTATTGCGGCCGTGGGGCCTGAACATGATGTTTCAGAAGATAGATCAGATCGAGAACCGGCACGATCGAACCGTCTCCGAGGATGGTGACCCCGAGCAAATGCGGGAAGTTGCCGAGCGGCGATCCGAGGGGTTTGATGACAATCTCCTCGGCCCGTACGACTTCGTCGACGAGCAGCGCCGACGCGGATTCGAGCGTGTCAACAAGCAACACCGGCGTGCTCTCGCGGCGCGATTCGGATCGCGGAATGCCAAGCAGCGAATTAAGGTGCGAAACCGGATGCTCGGAGCCTTCGACGGAAAGAAGGTTCTGCATCAGAGCTTGCTTGATATCCTCAGTACTCATTTCCGTCAGCGTACGCACAAGTTTGAGCGGGATCGCGAAATTCTGTCCGCCGGCGCGGATCAGCAGTCCGCGTGTGACAGCCAGCGCCATCGGAAGACGGATCGTGATCTCGGTTCCTTTTTGAAGCTCGGAATCGATGCGGATCGTACCTTGGCGGCGAACGACGCTTTCACGGATTATGTTCATCCCGACGCCGCGTCCGGCGGTCTGACGAATCGTCTCCACGGTCGTGAGCCCGGGCAGAAAGCACAAACTGTAGGCTTCCGAATCGGTCATCGACCTTGCTTCGTCGAGACTGATGGCTCCGCTCTGGAGCGCTTTTTCTTTGATCGCTGAAGCAGAGATTCCCCGGCCGTCGTCCTTAAGGGTCAGCACGACGTGCGTCCCTTCACTATGTATTCGAAGAACGATCCGTCCCTTTTCAGGCTTTCCGACCAACCTTCTGGTATCCGCAGGTTCGATCCCGTGCGCGACGGAGTTTCTGAGCAGGTGCAGAAGCGGTTCGACGAGAGCATCGAGGATCTGGGTATCGACTTCGACGGATTCGCCCTCGATGATCAATTCCGCGCTCTTCGATTCCTGCTCGCACGTCATCCTAACGGTCCGGTGCAAACGGGCGGCAAGCGAGTCGAAACGGACCATTCGCAGTCTCAGAAGCTTGTCTTGCAGCTCCTCGATCAATCTACTCTGGCCGTCGAAAAGGAGCTCAAGGTTTCCTCTCAGGTTGTCGAGTTCGGCATTGATCGAATAAGCGTCGCCGGTCGTCTCGAGAAGTTCCCGGGTAGTTTGGTGAAACTCAGTGTAGCGGTCGAATTCAAGTGAATCAAAGAACTGGTTTTGACGCTGCGGACCAAAACCGTTTCCGTTGAGGAGCGATGCTTCGAAGTCGGTTTCGAGCTTGCCGGTCGACTTCTTGAGTCTCTCGGTGCTGTGCCTCAATTCGCCGGCCTGACGTTCCAATTCTGCCAGCCGCTGTTCGAACACCGATCGGCTAAGAACAAGATCTCCGACGAGTCTTACCAGGTCGTCGAGACGATCCAGCGAGACGCGGATGACCGATTTCGGAGAGGTTTCGGCTCCCGAATTCGCTGGATCCGGCGTGGGCGGAGTCGGTTGGACGGCCGGTGCCGTTGCTACTTCGGCGACCGATTCTTCCCACTCGTCCTCGAATTTCAGCGATTTGAGAACACCGTCAAAGCTCTTGTAGATGGTCGCGATTCGTGACGGCAGTTGCGCCGACGTCTCGCCCGCTGCGAGCGCGTGGAGGCAATCGGTCGCGCTCATCAGGAGTTCGAAGATGCGACGATTGCCGTCGATCTCGTGGTCGGAAAGGAAATCGAGAAGGTCCTCGACGCGGTGCGCGAGTTCCGACAGCGGTTTGAGTCCGACTATTCCGGCCGAACCCTTGAGAGTGTGGGCATTGCGGCGGATCTCGAGCAACGCTTCGCGCTCGTTCGGATTCGATTCGAGGATCTCGAGATTTATCTGGATGTTTCGGAGCAGGTCGTCGGCTTCCATTGCGAAAACCTCAAGCATCTCTTCGTCAATCTCAAATCCGTCCAGTTCGAGTGCGTCGGTTGATTCCGGTTCAACGTCGATCGCGTCAGCAACGATCTCCCGGCCAGCGTGCAACGTCAAATTGTCGAACGATTCTTCAAGAAATCCGTCGAGATTGATCTGAAATTCGTCGGCCGACAATTGGGATTTCGCAAGCAGCGCTTCGGTCTGTGCAAGCTTGTCGAGGATGTTCCGGACCTGGACGTCCGTAACCGGGCCGCGGCTGGAGATGGCAGATGCGATTTCGAATTCGAGCTTTTCGCTGAACCGACCGATCTCGGTGAAGCCTGTCATCGTTGCGGCGTCCTTGATCGCCTGAGTGTAACGCAATGCGGTTTCGAGTTCGCTGCCGTTGTTCCGCTCCTGTCCGCACACGAGGATCAGGTTGCGGATCATCGGGAGATAGCTTTCGGCTTCTTCAATAAATGCCTGGAGATGGCCAGAGTTCATGGGTCCTTCCTTAAGCGGTCTGGGCGGGTCAATTGAGGAACGCGCCGTTTTCGGTTTCGGGTTGCGATCGCGGTTGGGCCGGACGCCTGTCTTCAGGCAGTTTGAAAGGCGTGATCGAAACGCGCAGTTCGTCAGACAATTCAACGAGCAGTTTGACCGAGTCGGCGGCGCGCTGGGATCCAAGTTGAACGAGTTCGGTGACCTTTGAGATGTTGGCCATCGCTTTCGAGATGTCGGTCGAGCTTTCGGCCTGCTGTTTGGCGGATTCGGAAATCGAACTGATCAGTCCGGCGAGCCGGGTCGAAACCTGTTCGATTTCGATCAGTGTTTGTCCGGCTTTGTCTGCGAGCGTCGAACCGATCACGACTTCATGGATCGTCTCTTCCATTGACGCGACGACGTCCTTCGTTTCGGACTGGATCGTTTGCGTCAGCGCGCTGATCTGCTGCGTCAGCAAGTTTGAACGTTCGGCCAACCGTTCAACCTCCTCGGCGACCGTCGCGAACCCCTGGCCCGCCTCTCCCGCCGCGGCAGCCTGCAGGCTCGCGTTGAGCGCGAGAAGGCTCGTCCGGTCAGAAAGATCGTTGATCAATGCGACGATATGCGAGATCTCCTGCGAGCGTTCGCCGAGTTTCTTGATCCGTTTCGCGGTCTCCTGCACCTGCTTGCGGATCGAGTTCATCGCGTTGATGTTGTCCTGCATGGCCTGAGTTCCGTATCTGGCGTTACCGAGCGAGTCCGCCGCGACTTGAGCCGACAGGACGGCGTTCTCGGAAACTTCCTGGATCCGAAGCGCCATTTGCGAGATCGCGGACGTCGTGCGCGAGATCTGCGACGCCTGCGCTTCGCTTCCGCGTGCCAGTTGCTCGGTCGCGTCGCTGATCGCATTCGCCGATGTCGAGATCTGGAACGTGACGTCCTTGACCTGCTTGATCAGCGATCGCAGGTTCCTCGTCATCAAATTGAACGCTTCGGCGATCGCGCCCGTCATCTCGGACGACACTTCCGCCTGAACCGTAAGGTCGCCGTCGGCGACGTCGGAAACCTCGTCGAGCAACCTCCGGATGGAGTTCTCGAGGCGTTCCCGCTCATCCTGGGTCTGAACCGAGACACGGAGCTTCTCGACCATCCGCCGGAACGAGGTTCCGAGCGCGTCCGTATCCGAGCGCGGCGCGACATCGACCGACAGGTCTCCATGTGCGACGCGTTCCGTAACCTGCGTCTTTTCTTGCAGATAATCGGAGATGCTCTTGAGCGCGTCAAAGAGGTCGCTGTGGTTCTCGGGAAGCTCTTCGAAAAGATCGCCGTTTGAGATCTGGTGCGCGATTTCTGCCGCGTCGCGGATCTGGCGGTTAAGCTTGAGGTTCGAGTAATTTAGCGCCAATAGCGCGAAAACCGCCATGACGACCGCAAACGCGGTCGTTAGCACACCGGCCATGTGATTCTGCGTGAAACCGAACTGCGACGCTATCACCAGTCCGCCGCCGAGCAGCAAGAAAAGTACCGCGAAGAACGAGATAAAGCGGATGATAAGGGTCCACAAAATGTTCGATTGATTCATCTTCTTTCCCTAAGCTACCTCGATCGGCTCGAGTTCCGGTTCGGCTATTTCGTTGGAGAACATGGTCGGCATCGGTTCGGCATCCGTTTCACGTACGACCGTTGGCGAAGCATTCTCGGTGGCCGGGAGTTTGAAAAACGAGGCCGCATTTTCGATATTCCTCAATGTTGCGGTGAACGCCGCGACCGACTGCTCGGTCTGCTTGAGGTCGCCGATGATCTCCTCGGACTCGCCGATGGATCCCGCGAAGACCTGATACGCACGATCGCCGCGCACGCTCTGCTGCCGTGAGTTCTCGGCGATCTGTTTCTGAAGTCCGATGACCTGCGAAAGGTATTTTTCGATTTCGCCGACGGCCGTTCCGGTTTCAAGCGCGAGTTTTGAAAGAGCGGCCATTTCCTTCGTCGACGCGACGAGAGACCGCTCGACCTCGGCGATCTCGATCGAAATCGACTTGTTCAGCGCGGAAATCTGTTTGTTCGTGTTGTCGGCGCGATCGGCGAGTCGTTGGATCTCATCTGTGACCGCCGAGAATCCGGTTCCTTTGTCACCGGTTTCGCCCGCGCGGATCGACGCATTGAGGGCGATCATGTTCGTCCGGTGCGCAAAATCCTCAACGGTTTTGGCGATCTTCGTCAATTCCTGCGATCGCTCGGTGAGACGGCCGATACGGCTGACGGCTTCCTGGATCTCTTTGCGGAGTGTGACGAGGCCATTGCGGTTTTCCTGCGCGAAACGTGATCCGCGCCGAGCCGCATCGATCGAGTCGTCGCTGAACGAGTTCGCCCGTGCAAGATCATCCGCGATCTTTTCGATCACCGCCGGAATTCCGTGCATTTCCGCGGCTGCCTCGTTCAGATCGAGGACCTTCAATTCCTTGCGGTTGATTGTGCCTTGAACCGTCCTTCTGATCTCGTGCGCGGTCATCCGCGATTTTTCGGAATCGTTCCTGATCAAAAGGACGATCTCGGTCAGGTGGTTCAACAAGAACCGGAGCGTTTCCGATATCTCCTTGGTCTCTTTGAAGTCGGCCTGTATCTCGACGGCGAGATCTCCGCGTCTGACGGTTTTGATCTCGTCCGAGATCTGCGCGACCGCCGACTTCAGCGTCTCGAGCTTCTCTTTCGCGTCGATCGAGTCGGAGACCTTTGAAAGCAGTTTTTGAAACGACGCGCTGAGTCGGTCGCTCCCTTGAAGCGGCGTGAGAACGATGTCGGTGTTGCCGTTCGCGACCTCATCCATGAGCGTGATTAGGTTCAGCGTTTGCCGGCTGTTGCGATGAAGGGTCTGGAGAAGCTCATCGGTTTCGAGCGATCCGGTCGTCTTCGGAAGCGACGTGTTCGCGCTGCGTTCCAAGCTCCTGGCGAGCATTCCAACCTTCTCGATCGGCGTCACAAGTTCGTTCGAAAGCCACCACCCGAAGGCCATGATCCCAAATGCAAGAACCAGGAACGGAACGAATACGGCGTAGAATGTGTCGTCGATCACGAACGAAACGACAAGGTAAGAGATCAGTCCGAACGTGCAGATGAAGAACGCCATCGCACTGGTTGCGAGCCAGATCTTACCTTTCAGCGAATTCAGTAGTGAGTTGGCATTGTAGCGGGCCATATTTCCTTCGGCAGCAAATATGCGATCGACTCTGTGGCGATCGCGTCGAAAGTCAGCGGATCGATGCGGCGAACAACTTTGCAGTGTCGAACAGTCCGACCGAATTGCTATTGTGGCTAATCCGACCAATGAGGTTGGGATCTTCGGCAGGTTCAATTGCCGAAACCCTGATCGGGACAAACTCGCAGATCCGATCGGCGACAAGTCCGATCGGGTGGTCAAAAACCGAAGGCCGAAAGACGACGATCTTTGATTTCGGGAGAATCTTCGTTTGGGACTTCCGGTAATCGAGATCGATCACCGCGAGGAGTTCGCCCCGGAGGTTCGCGACTCCGTGAAGCCAAGCGGGCGAATTCGGAAGCGCCGTCAGCGGGAGCGATTGCGCGACCTCGCTGACATCGGTCACCGGCACGGCGAAAAATTCGTCGTCTATTTGAAAGACGACGAACTTTTCAATCTCCGGATTCTGTTCGGGTTGAGCGTGGACCGCCGTGGAATTCAGAACTGGAACTGCCGGCGATACGCTTGGTACAGGGTTTTCCATGCCGGTCTTATCCGAGGTAGTTTTCGACGGTCTTCATCAACGTTTCCGGACCGAACGGCTTTGTAATGTAGTCGGTAGTTCCGGCCATGCGTCCGCGAACCTTGTCGAAGAATCCGTCCTTGCCGGAGATCATAACGACCGGGACGTCCTTCATGTCGGCGTTGTTGCGGATCAGCTTGCAGACCTGGTAGCCATCCATGCGCGGCATCGTGATGTCGAGAAGGATCAGGTCCGGCGACATGCCGTTGAGCTTTTCGAGCGCATCGAGTCCGTCAACCGCGCAAACCACTTCGTGACCGCACTTCTCGAGTTTGCTCGAGATGAGCTTGCGGACTGTCGGGCTGTCATCGACGACGAGGATCTTGCGGTCCTTCGACATCGATTCCTGTGCCGATTGCTGTTTCTCGAGTTCGGAAAGACGAATCGCAAAGGCATTCACTTGCGCGTCAAGGACGACGTTGCTCGGATTCGCCTTAACTGCTTCCTGGAGATAAAGATAACCCTGCCTGTAGTTCTGCAGGTTGATGTGCCCGATTCCGAGCTGCGCCAGCTTTTCGGCATCGAGTCCGTAACTTTCGTGTTCGCGTTCGAAGCTTTCGACGGCGCGTTCGAGAACTTCGCGATCGGCGTTGTGACGGAACAGCGCGTCGAGGTCCGAAAGGCTCAACACGGAACCGCACGAACCGCAGTTGTAGGCCTGGACCTCATTTTCACCGTTGCAGAAAGGGCAGAGCATCGACTCGACCTTCTCCGGTTCCGCGTCGAACTGCATTGCCGGAGCTTCAGAATTCTCGAGTTCTTCGTTCGCTTGGGCAAATTCCTGCGCAATTTCGGGTGTCGGCTCATAAGATCCGTGAACGTCCGCCGGCGGGGGTTCCTCGTACATTTCATGCTCGCTATTGTCCGCTCGCCGGGCATCCCACGGGTCATCTTCGGGCCGCTCTTCGGAGAATGCCTGATACTCATCGAGGGCCCGCCCGGCGGCGGACAGCGATTCAGCATTGCCAAGCTCCATTTCAACCGTCTCGGCATCGTCGGAGTCTTCCCACCGGCCGTTCGGTTGTTCGTCGTTGAGAGCGTCTTCTTGCGCGGCGTCCTGCCTGTAGCCGAAAAAGACCTCCGGCGACGTGTTCTTCCATTCCTCTTCGCTTTCGGGTTCCTGGATTTGGAAGGCCGCGAACGACTGCTCCATCGACTCTTCCCGCTGCGGCATATAGTCCGCGGCCGTTTCGGCGTCCGGCGTGTACGTCGCGTGCAGATCGTTGTCACTGAAGGCCATGCTCATCTCGCCCTCTTCAGCTTCAACTTCAAACGCGAGCTGAGCGGAAGTCTGTTCGGAATCCGGCTCGTCGAAGGATGCTTCCGCGGCTTGTTCGGGCGCCGTTGTTTCGTTGGCAACCGGATAACTGAAACTCGGGATCGAGTGCAGGTCCTGCGTCTGCATATCGGGTTCGGCATAATCGTCGACCGTTCTGAACATCTCGGCTGGCTGAACTGACTCGGGTTCGGGCTCAGAATCCTCAGCGGCCGCATTCGCGAATTCGAAGGCTTCCGTCTGCCGCTCGGAAGGTTCCGAGAATCCGGATTCCGGATCGGCCGACCAGTCTGTCACCGGCTCTTCGACCGCAACATCCGAAGCGCCGGACTCCGCCTTCATAACGCCTCTTTCGGTCAGCGATCTCCATGAAGCGAGACAAACGCGCGCCAACTCGTTTTCAGGGTTCACGGCGCGGAGCTTCAGCAAGCTTTCGGCACGTTCTTCGAACGATTCCGCGAGGTGGGCCTTCAGGATCCAAGCGTCCTCCACACCGTCGTTCTCATCGATCACCGCGTCAAGCAATCGCCTGGCGGACGCATGATTTCCTTCGATCGCTTCGCTGACAGCCTCATCGAGCATACGCGCGGATTGTTCGACGCGATGCGATCGCAAGGCGTCGAGCGCCGTTGAATTTTCAGGATTGATGCTCAGGACCTTTTCGAACATCAGCACTTTCTCGGATTGGGATTCCGTTACGGACGCGAGCCAGAGCCAGGCCATTTCGTTCTCGGCGTCATGTTCGACTGCCTGTTCGAAGCACTGGCGCGCAAAGTTGTTGCGCTGCTCCTTCGATGCGTCGACGCCCCGCTGGACGAGCGTTTTCGCCAACAGGGACTTGGTCGCCTTTTTCCACTCGATCGCACGGGCATTCTCGGGATTCACCCTCAGGACGTTGTTGAGGAAGACGAGGAGTTCCTCCGGATACTCGCTGATCGACGCCAGCCAGAGCCAGGCATTCTCGTTTCCGGGTTCGACCTCCGTGACCCGGAGAAGAAGCGCTTTTGCTTCTGAACGACGGCCTTCCTGCGCAGCCTTGACGCCCGCGCGGAGGAGGTGTTCGCCTTCAGAGGAAACAGACTCATTAACGGTCGAATTTTCGACGTGCGGCAATGCGGACAAATTGGATTCAAATTCTAGTCTCATATTGGTAGCAGTGGATGCGGTTAGCTGAAGCTGGATTTTTGGAATTTAGGGGAAACGACGCGAAAGGCGCAGTTACAATTAGCCTCCCTGAGCAATACGAGTGCCATAAAGATCGTTAAGTAGCTGAGGATCGTTAAGTTGCGAATATAGATGATTTAGGCGGTCAGAAAAATTCTGGAAATCCGGCCGTAATGATAATAACGGCTGGAAGTGACAATAATTGGCACCGCGCAATTGACAAAAGGTGGTAACGAATACCCCGCCGACGGAAGCAATTTTTCGATCTTGACCGACCGATCGATCCGAGTTCCTTGCATCGGTCCGCGGTCTGGCCGAGAATACCGGCATCGATGACAATTTCAGATACTGATCTCGACGTCATAATCATCGGTTGCGGGCCTGCCGGGATGTCGGCCGCTTTATGGTCGCAGGAACTGGGACTGCGTCCGGTTATTCTTGAGTCGGAATCAGAAGCCGGCGGTCAGCTATTGTCGACTTTCAATCCGATCACAAATTATCTCGGCGTTGAAGCCGGAAACGGAACGGAACTTCGGGACCTGTTCACGAGACAGCTCGAGGAACGCGGGTTGCGACCGTTTCTGGGCGATCCGGTGGTCGGCATCGATCCGGTTAAAATGTCGGTTCGTCTCGAATCGGGGAAGACCGTCCGTGCGCGCGGAATGATCGCGGCGATGGGCGTCCGTCGGAGGCGACTTGGGGTTTCGGGTGAGCAGGAATTCGTCGGCCGGGGAGTTATCTCTTCCGGAAAACGCGACGCCCCAGGAGCGTACGGAAAGGACGCCGTAATCATCGGCGGCGGCGACGCGGCGTTCGAAAACGTGCTCATTATCGGGGAATTCGCCCGGTCAGTGACGTTGATCCATCGTCGGGAAGGATTCTCGGCGAGAGACGAGTTTGTCGAAAAGGTCCGGGCGCACCCAAAGGCCCTGATCCGAACAAATTGCGCCGTGCGGTCGATCGACGGCGATGATCGGGTAACGGGAGTGACGATCGAGGATTTGGCGACCGGCGATCTCGCAAGGGTCCCGGCCGAGATCGTTCTGATCCGCATCGGTGTCGAGCCGAACACGGATATCTTGAACGGCGTCGTAGACCTCGATCCGGCCGGTTACGTTATGGTCGATCGCGACTGCCGAACGAGCCGTCCGGGAATCTACGCCGTCGGCGACTGTGCATTTCCGGCGAGCCCTACGGTCAGCACCGCCGTCGGCTCCGGAGCGACGGCGGCCAAATCGCTCCATACCTGGCTAAATCGTTGAACCGCAAACAAAATCGGCCATTCAAATCCCCGAAAATTTGAATTTTCTTCAAAGTTTTCAATTTTCCGGATCATGCCTTGATTGCTCAACGCTTGTTTTATTGAGGTTCGAGCCTTGGTGCAGCGTGGAACGCAAAATGCGTTTCTCCAACTTGTCGTTATCGCATCAGCCATTGTCCATATCCAAATCCAAGGAGGCACTATGCTTAAGAGCAATCCAATCACGAGGTCGTTAGCGGTTCTTGGCGCGTTCGTTTTTGCCATGTTCATGGCAATTAACGTCTTTGCGCAAGCCGGTTCGACCAGTATCAACGGTACCATCACCGACCAAAACGGAGCGGTAGTTCCGGGGGCGACCGTCAAAGTGACGAATCCCGCCACCGGCTTTTCGCGAACCGTAACAACAAACGCTGACGGTGCCTATGTTTTCGCGTCAATCCTGCCTGGTTCGTACAACATCGAGGTTGAGGCCGCAAAATTCAAGAAAGCAGTCAAGCGTGACGTGAAAGCTTCGGTCGACTCGACCCTCGCGGTGAACATCTCGTTGGAGCCCGGTGAGGTTTCGGCGGTTATCGACGTCACCGGCGGCGATATTGAATCCGTGATCAATACCCAGGACGCGACGGTCGGTAACAATTTCGTCGCCCAGCAGATCCAGCAACTCCCGACCGACTCGAGAAACATTCCGGACCTGCTGAGCCTTCAGCCGGGCGTGACCCCTCAGGGCTACGTCGCCGGCGGCCGCAGCGACCAGGCGAACATCACGCTCGACGGTATCGACGTCAATGATCAGCAAACCGGCGCGGCGTTCTCGTCAATTCTCCGCATCACGGCGGAATCGATCGAAGAGTTTCGTATCACCACGACGAATGCGAACGCCAACCAGGGCCGTTCGTCGGGTGCGCAGATTTCGCTGATCACACGCGGCGGCACAAACAAGTGGCGCGGCGTCCTTTTCGAGTTCCATCGTCCCGACAAGTTTTCAGCGAACAACTTCTTCAACAATGCCGATGGAGTGCCGCGCCCGAACATCAAAAGAAACATCTTCGGCGGCGCGGTTGGTGGCCCGATCGTTAAGGACAAGTTCTTCTTCTTTTATTCGTACGAGGGATACCGTGAACGCAAGTCCGAGTCGGTGATCCGTACGGTTCCGCTCGCGAGCCTCGGCCGCGGCGAACTCCGTTTCGTCGGCAGCCCGATCGGCGGCAGTGGCGGCTCGGGTCTGATCACGCTGAACACCGCTCAGCTGAACGCTATCTTTCCGCTGGCTCAAATGAATCAAGCGGCGATCGATGTTTTTGCCGCTGCTGCCGCAAGATATCCGTCGAACTCGGATGCGCTTGGTGACGGTTTGAACACGGGCGGTTTCCGTTTCAATGCGCCGACGCCGGTCGATCAGAACACGCACATCGTGCGTTTCGACTGGAACATGAGCGCCAAGCATCAGCTTTCGTTCCGCGGCAACTACCAGCAAGACTCAGCACTCGTCGCGCCTTACTTCCCGGACACGATCTCGCCGGAGTTCTGGAGCCATCCGTCGGGATTCGGTATCAGTCACACATGGACGATCAGCAACAATAAGGTCAACAACTTCCGTTACGGACTGACGCGCCAGGCGTTCACGAGTGGAGGCGATTCGAGCGAAAACGGCATCACGTTCCGCTTCGTATTCCAGCCGAAGGCATTCTCCAACAGCCTGAGCCGAGTTACCGAACTCCAAAATTTCACGGACGATTTCACCTGGATCAAGGGATCGCACACGTTTCAGTTCGGCGGCAATGTCCGTCTGATCAACAACAAGCGTGAAAGCTATGCTTCGTCGTACGATTTTGCGACCGCGAACCCGTCGTTTTACTCTTCGTCGGGCCGCGTTTTGAGCAACCCGATTCTTGCCCTCTACAACGTTGATTCCGGAACGACCGGAATTCAGAATGCGATGTCCGCTTTGATCGGCCGCTTTTCGCAATACACCGGAAACTTCAACTACGATCTTTCCGGAAATACGCTTCCGGTCGGGACCTCGATCGTTCGCAATTTCGCGACCGAGGAATACGACATGTACTTCCAGGACATCTGGAAACCCTTCCGAAACCTGACGGTCACCGGAGGACTTCGTTATGCGCTGAGCCGTCCGGTCTACGAAAAGGACGGCTATCAGGTTGTTCCCGACACGCCGCTCGGCGACGTGCTCGACCGGCGTATCGCGAGTGCGGCGCAGGGTGTCGCGGACAATTCCCTGATCAATTTCATTCTCGGCGGTCCGAAGAACGATGCTCCGGGCTTCTACAAGATGGATTGGAACAACTGGCAGCCGCGTGTCGCTGCGGCCTGGTCCCCGAACTTCGAGAACAAAGTCTTGAAGATGGTGTTCGGCGGTCCGAACGAAGCGACGTTCCGCGGCGGTTTTTCGATCACAAACGACTACTTCGGGCAACAGCTTGCGGTAACGTTCGACAACCTGACGACACTTGGGTTCACGACGTCCGACACGATCGCGGCGAACACGTACAATGTGACAACGCGCCTCGCGCCGCCGTTCACGAATTTTGGTCAGTCGATCCGTAATTTGCCGAACATCTCGGCTCCGAACCGTTTTTCAACTCCGGCCGACGAAGATCAGCGTATCGAGTCGTCGCTCGACTCGACGCTCGTTTCGCCGATCAACTATACGTGGAATCTCACGTATGGCCGTCAGTTGCCGAAGGGCATGTACATCGAAGCCACGTATACCGGGCGCAAGGCCCGTAACCTGCTGGCGACGCGTGACGTCTTGGCTCTTAACAATCTCGTCGACCGGCAGTCCGGAATGGACTGGTATACGGCCGCCGGGTTGCTTCATGATCTACGTGCGCGGAACACTCCGATCGAGAACATCACTCCGATCCCGTATTTCGAACGCCTGTTCCCGGGACTCGGGGGTGCTTACACGGGTGAGAACTTCACCTCGACCCAGGAAGTCTATGCTCTGGTCGCCCGTGACTGGTACGACATTCTCGATTGGACCTACATTCAACTCCTGATCGACGACGATCCGAACGGAACGGGCCTGTGGAGCAACTACTTCTTCCACCCGCAGTACGCCGCATTCTCGGCGTTCTCGACGGTGGCGAAGTCTGACTACCACGGCGGTTCGCTTTCGTTCCGTCAGCGTCTCGGCAGCACCCTGACGTATGACATCAATTACACGTTCTCGAAGTCGTTCGACAACGCATCAGGTCTTCAAACTGCTGGCACGTACGGTTCGGCGTTCATCCTGAACCCGCTCCGTCCGGACGACAACTATGCGCTTTCGGATTTCGATATCCGTCATGTGATGAACGCGAACTTCATCTTTGAAATGCCGTTCGGCAAAGGACGCAAATACTTCAGCGGTATGAACTCCGTTGCTGACGCGATCTTCGGCGGCTGGCAGCTTTCGGGAATTTTCCGTTGGAACACCGGCTTGCCGACCCAGACGCCGTTTGACGCGGCGCAGTGGGCGACGAACTGGAACGTTCAGTCGAACGGAGTCCGCAACCGTCCGATCACTTCCGGTGCCGTTCGTTCGACCGGCAACATCTTCTCGGATCCGGTTGCGGCTTATCAGGCATTCCGCAACGCGCGTCCGGGTGAAACCGGCGACCGAAACGTTCTCCGCGACCCCGGATTCACATCGATGGACATGGGACTTTCGAAGACGTTCAAGATGCCTTGGGAAGGACATAAACTGCAGTTTCGTTGGGAGGTTTTCAACGTCACCAACACGCAGTACTTCACGACGTCGAACGTAACCCGCGGATCGCTTGGTCTCGGCCAAGACCCCGAACTGAATACTCCGGACCCGGAATTCGGACGTATTTACACCGATATTCAGGGACAACCGCGACGCATGCAGTTCGGCATCCGCTACTCGTTCTAAGACCTTCGGATTTCACATCCGCTTCGGGGTCGGGCGAAAGCCTGACCCCTTTTATCATTTGGGAATTGCGAATTCGGATTTGGGATTGCTCCGTGAGCGGTCAGACGTTCAGCGACGTGCTACTGCGTGGCGAATGCGGGCAACACATTCAGCGACGCGCTACGGCGCGGCGAAAGTAAGCCGTGAGACGTTCAGCGACGCGCTATCGCGTGGCGAAAGCGGGCTACACGCTCGGCGACGTGCTACTGCGTGGCGAATGCGGGCAACACATTCAGCGACGCGCTACCGCGCGGCCAATGTGAAAGGAGACCGAAGGTCGCCCATCAAAGATCAAATCTAAAATTTCAGATCTCAGAGATCAAAGGTCGAAATCCAACATTCAATCCCAAATCCACAATCTAAAATCCAAAATCAGAAATTGGTGTCGCCGCCGGTGGTTTGCCGAAGATGACGGGTGTCGTTCAGCGACAGGACGCGAATGTTGTTGCGCCCGCGGATCTCGAATCGATTCACTCCGCAGTTGGACGTCGCAAGCCACGGGACCTGTTTTGTGAAGCGGTTTATCGCGCCGATCATACTTAGAGTCATAAAGCAGATCGCCCCTGTGTGAGAAAAAATGGCGACGCGCTGACCCCGATGATTGTCGAGGATCAAGCGTAGCTCCCGATTCGCACGACGTAGCAACTGCCGGTAACTCTCTCCTTCCGTGATCACGTGGTTCACGTTGCGGCTGACAAGTGCGTAGTAATCTGCCGGATACTTCTCTTTTGATTCGGTGAATGTCAGTCCCTCGAGCACGCCGACGTGACGCTCGCGAAATGCGTTGGTTTCTATGACATCGATGCTCAGCAATTCGGCCAAAGGAATGGCAGTTTGAACGGCACGAAGCAGATCACTCGAGTAGATCGCGTCGATCTTTTCACGGGACAGGTATTCGGCGGTCGCACGAGCCTGCAATTCTCCGAGTTCGGAGAGCGGCGTCGTGGAATGCCCGCCGAAGCGACCATCGGCGTTTCCTGCCGACTGCCCGTGCCGGATTAGATAGAGACGAGTGACTTGCATTTTCGATTTTCGATTTTCGATTTTCGATTTGGGCAGCTTCGGAAAGACCGCAATCCAAAATCCAAATTCGAAAACCCAAAATTGGTTTACACGTTTGCGACTTCAGCCTTGAGCTTCTCGGTTTGATAGTGGGTCGTCAGCGCGCCGATGAATTCGTCGAGCGCACCGTCCATCACGAGGGTCAGCTGATAAACCGTCAGGCCGATTCGATGGTCCGTGACGCGATTTTCCTTGAAGTTATAAGTTCGGATCTTTTCGCTCCGATCGCCGCTGCCGACCATCGATTTGCGTTCGGCTGAAAGCGCGTCGTGCTGCTTTTGCTCTTCGATCTCCTGCAGTCGGGCACGCAGAACGCGCATCGCCTTTTCACGATTCTTGATCTGTGATTTTTCGTCCTGCATCGACACGACGACGCCCGTCGGCAAATGCGTCAGACGAACGGCCGAATAGGTCGTGTTGACCGACTGCCCACCGGGTCCGCTTGAACAGAACGTGTCGATACGAAGGTCGTTCTGGTTGATCTGAACGTCAACGTCTTCGGCTTCGGGCAGGACGGCGACAGTGATCGCCGACGTGTGAATCCGCCCGGCGGTTTCGGTCGCCGGCACGCGCTGGACGCGATGAACGCCCGATTCGTAGCGCAATTTCGAATAAACCCGATCGCCTTCGATAACCGCCGACGCTTCCTTTATCCCGCCGACTCCCGTTTCGGACGCCTCGAGGATCTCGAACTTCCATCCCTGACGCTCGGCGTAACGAGCATACATCCGCAGCACTTCGGCTGCGAAAAGAGTGGCCTCGTCGCCGCCGGTACCGGCTCGAACCTCGATGATAACGTTCTTCTCGTCGTTCGGATCTTTCGGAAGCAACAGCACCTTGAGCTCTTCTTCGGCTTTCGGAAGACGCTCGCTGATGTCGTCGATCTCCATCTGCGCCATTTCGCGCATCTCGGCGTCATCCGCCGCTTCGAGCAATTCGCGAGCGCCGTAGAGATCCTCGGTCATCTTTCTGACCTCGCGGTACTTTTCGACGATCTCGCCAAGCGAACGGTGCTGCTTCATCAGCTTCGTATAGGCCGCGATGTCGGACGTAACGTCCGGCGATGACAGCTGCTCCGTGATCTCTTCGAAGGTTTTTTCGATCTGTGAAAGTTTGTCCAACATCTGTTGTTTTATTTGTGCCCGCAGGCATTATCTTGGCCTCACCGCGCTAAGCCCGTCTCTACTTTGCGGCTCCAGCTTGAGCGATTCCTTCAGCGAGACGATCGCGACTTCGAGTTGCTCGTCATCCGGCTCCTGCGTCGTAATGTTCTGGAGCCACAAGCCCGGTTTGGTCATCAATTTGAAGATCGCGCCTGACTCCTTCTTGGCGGCGTACCGGATCACTTCGTAGGATAGGCCGGCGACGAGCGGCATCAGCGCGATGCGAACGACCAGGTTGAGCCACATCGCTTCGAAATTGATCACCGAGAATAGAACGATCGCGACCAACATGACGACCATCAGGAACGACGTCCCGCAGCGCGGATGTTGGCGGCGCTGCGTGCGCGCGTTGACGACATCAAGTTCGAGCCCGGATTCCCAGTTGAATACGGTCTTGTGTTCGGCACCGTGATATTCAAAAACGCGCCGGATGTCGCGCAGGAACGACATCGAGAAGATCATTATGATGAAGAACACCATGCGGATCAGGCCGTCGATCAGATTGAATCCGACCCACGCGCCAAAGGTATCGAGCTTGATCTTCCAAACGTATGCCTTGATGAACTCGAGCCAACCGGCGTCGGCCGCGATCGTCGGCGTGGGCGCCCAGCCCAGCGACATGAACAACAGGTTGGTCAGGACGAGCGGCGCGACGATGAACAACGCGATATTGAAAGCGAGAGCGAAAATGATCGAGCCGATCGCACCCGCCGACTGCTGCGCCTTCTTCGGCTTTGCGTTTTCGGGCATCACGACCTTCGGTTTCGCTTTCAGAAAATCCTCGTCCGTCGTGCCGTCGACAAGAACCGGGATCGCATCAAGCGCTCCTTCCTTCGCCTTTTCCTTAGCCTCTAGATCTTCTTCGTAGATCTTCGCCGAAAAGTTCAGCGCCTTGACGCCGAGGGCCATTGACTGGATCAGCGTCGCGCCGCCGCGAATCACGGGGACGTTCATCCACTTGTATTTGTCGCTCAGACGCGGCAGTTTCTCCGCCGTTGTAACGATCGTGCCGTCGGCGCGCCGGCACGCGATCGCATAGGCCGACGGCGTCCGCATCATCACCCCTTCCATCACCGCCTGACCGCCAACGATCAGGTCCTTTTCAAGCGACAGGAACAAATGAAAGAACTTTTTCATAATTCAAGTAAATTACGATGCCGATCGTAAATCCTAGGATTCCAAGGATTCCAAATTCCAGAAATTCCAAGGATTCCAAGATTCCAGAAATTCCAGGGATTCCAAGATTCCAGGGATTGCAGACATTCCAAGATTCCGAAATTTCAAGATTAATATTCATCGAATTTGGCGCTGGAATCATTGGATGCCCCGGACTATCTGGAATCTGTGGAATCTTGGAATCCATGGAATCTTGAATTTGGAATCCGTGTATCCCAATCCCCAATCCCAAATCCGCAATCCCAAATGAATTGACGCCTCGGCTTTCGGTTCGGCTCGCCGGAAGTTCGCACCTCAAGCGACCGGCGCGAAGAGCGTCGGCGTCAGATTTATCTCAGCTAGTATTGACCGTTGATCAAGACTATCTTACTTGGCACGGGCGTAGCGCCGATTGAATCGGTCAACGCGTCCCGCAGTGTCAACAAGTTTCTGCTTGCCGGTGAAAAACGGATGGCACTCCGAGCAAATTTC
>JAKQII010000056.1 GCA_029557535.1 Acidobacteriota bacterium | reverse complement strand
GATGTCGTTTATCCGCCCGGAAAGGAAAAGCGGTTCGCCTTTTCCGAAGAACCGCTGAACGTTTATGAAGGGAAGGTGAGGATTCGATTCCGCTTGTCCGTCCCGGCTTCGCACAAAGGGAAAGCCGTCAGCATCCGCGCTTCGGTCACCTTTCAGCCCTGCACGGACGAGGTCTGCTATCCGCCGCGCACGATTCCGGTCATTCTGAAAGTTCGCCTCAAGCGCTGACCCGACGCGTGAATTCGCGCAAAGGCCGGATCGCCGGCCACACCGTGAGAAGGTTATCGGCGGCCGATGACCGACATTAACCGGCCCGTTTTCCCATATCGCCGTTTTTCGATCCGATAGGAAAAAAAGAGATCCGTGCGCTCCATCGTGCAGAATTCCGACACGGAGATCCGCTCAGGATCGACACCCAATCGTGTCAATTGTTCACGGTTGGCGGTGTGAAGATCGATCTTCGCATGGCCGTTTTGAGTAGGTTCGAACAGGTGTTCGGGACGATCGAACTGTTCACGAAAGGCCTCGATGACGTCCGGGCCGACCTCGTAATTGCGGCCGGAGGCCGCCGGACCGATCGCCGCGACTAGATCTTCAGTCTTTGTACCGTATTCCGCGATCATCTTCTCGACGGCATTGCCGACGATCGATTGAACGGTTCCCCGCCAGCCTGCGTGGACAGCCGCGAAGGCTCCCGACCGCGTGTCGCCGATCAAAACCGGGACGCAATCGGCGGTCTTGACACCAAGCAGGACGCCCTCCGACCCCGAAACGAGCGCGTCCATCCTGAAGTTGCCGTCGGCGGCGTCTTCGTGGTCGCGGACGTGCCGAACGTCTGAACTGTGAACCTGCCAGCACGATGCGAGCCGGTACGATCCGCCGATCGCCGAAAGGAACCGGCGACGGTTCTCGGCGATGTTCTCTGCCGAGTCCTCATCGTAGCCGGAAAGATTGAGGTCGTTCTCGGGAAACGGCGAAACGCCGCCGAGCCGCGTCGAGAAGCCGTTCGCGAAACCGTGGTCCTCGAGCAATCGGCTGACGAGCACGCGAACGCCGTCTTTTTCACGCCAATAGAAGTGGTTATCTGGTAAGATTGACACAAAGTTATTTGCGATTTGCGATTTTCAATTTGCGATTCCGGAAACGCAACAGACGCTAGTTCCTATCGGCAAGAAATCGAATCTTACGCTGTGGAATTTGGAATCTTGAAACTTGGAATTCCCGATCCGCGATCGCAAATCGAAATTCGCAAATGTCAATAGTTTCCATCGGCATCGACATCGTTGAAGTGTATCGGATTCGCGAGACGATTGAAAGAACTCCGCGGTTTGCCGAACGCGTGTTCACGCCCGCCGAGCGTGAGTATTGCGACGCCAAAGGAGCGGCCGCGGCGCAATCGTACGCAGCGCGGTTCGCCGCCAAGGAAGCGTTTCTGAAGGCATTGCGGACTGGCTGGCGCGGACGCGTCACGTGGCACGACATGGAGATTCTCAACGACGACCTCGGTGCGCCTGCGATCACCGTCACCGGCGAGGCGCGTAAACTTCTCGAAGAACTCGGTGCCGGCCGCGTTCAACTGTCGATGTCGCACACTGCCGAGCACGCGGTCGCGCAGATCGTTCTTGAGAAGTCATGAGCGCGATTTTGTTGAATCTTTTGAACGATATTCGCGTACTAAACCTTGAATTCGATTCAATTCGCCGGTGATTCCGGCATTCGGGCGCCCTGTTCCTACGCCCATTTTGCCGGAAACGCAGTTCCTTTCGTCGGCGCTCTATCTACAATACGGAGATCTAAAACGTTGAAAAAGCTGCTCTTCTCGTCGTTTCTTGCGATCGTCTCAGCGGTCGGCGTATATGCACAGTCCGGGGCGACGCTCTATCGTCAGCCCTCGATCAGTAAGACCGAGATCGTCTTCTCGTATGCCGGCGATCTGTGGATCGTGCCGCGTTCAGGCGGCGACGCCCGCCGGTTGACGGCCGGGCTCGGGATCGAAATTGGTCCGTATTTCTCGCCCGACGGATCGCAGGTCGCGTTCACCGGAGAGTATGACGGCAATACGGATGTCTATGTCGTGCCGTCCTCGGGCGGCGTCCCGCGGCGAGTGACGTTCCACCCCGCGCCCGACGAGGTCGCCGGGTGGACGCCCGACGGTCGATCCATTCTGTTCACCTCTTCCCGTAACAGTGCTTCGAACTATTCACGGCTTTTCACGGTACCGACGGACGGTTCGGTTCTTCCGACCGAGCTGCCGCTGCCGATGGTCGACCGCGCGACGCTTTCGCCCGACGGACAATACGTCGCATACGAGCCGCTGTCGCAGTGGCAGCCGGACTGGAAGCGCTACGCGGGCGGCCAGACCCAGCCGATCTGGATCGCGAAGCTCGCCGATTCGACGATCGAGAAGATCCCGCGCGAGAACTCGAACGACAAGAGTCCGATGTGGATCGGAGACAAGATCTACTTTCTTTCGGACCGCAACGGCGGCGTGACGACGTTGTTCTCGTTCGATACCAAATCGAAAAAGGTCGAACAGGTGATCGAGAACAAGGGACTCGATATCAAGGCCGCTTCGGCCGGCGCCGGGACGATCGTATACGAGCAGTTCGGAACGATCTTTACGGTCGATGCCGGCTCGAGATCCGCCAAAAAGGTCAACATCCGCGTCGCCGGCGATTTTCCCGGGGTTCGGCCGCGATACGAGCGCGTCGGAAACCGCGTCTCCAACTTCGGCATATCGCCGACGGGCATTCGTGCCCTTTTCGAAGCGCGCGGCGAGATCTTTACGGTTCCCGCCGACAAGGGCGATGCCCGCAATCTGACCAAAACGACCGGCGTAATGGAGCGTGATCCGTCGTGGTCGCCCGACGGCAAGTGGATCGCCTACTTCTCGGACGAGTCAGGCGAATATCAACTCCATGTCCGCGATCAGTCAGGCAACGGTGATGTCAGGAAATTCGTTCTCGGCGACGGGAAACCTGGTTTTTTCTCGGGTCCTGTCTGGTCGCCGGACAGCAAGAAGATCGCCTATAACCGTCAGGACGTCTCGCTCTGGGTACTCGATCTCGAATCCGGCGCAAGCGCTAAGATCGACCAGAACACGTTCGGCGATTTCGGCGACGTCGTCGAGCCGACCTGGTCGCCCGACAGCAATTGGATCGGCTACGCGAAGCAACTCGACAATCGCCTTCGTTCCGTCTTTCTATACGCGATCGACAAAAAGCAGTCTTTCCGCCTGACTGACGGCCTCGGCGACGCGCGGCATGTGACGTTCGACAAGAGCGGCAAATATCTTTATTTCACGGCGAGCACCGACATCGGCCCAACGATCAGTTTCGCGGACCTTTCGGGAATCGCGCATCAGACGTCGCGGAGCGTTTACGCGATCGTTCTTCGCAACGACATTCCGTCGCCGCTCGCGCCGGAAAGCGACGAGGAAAAGGTCGCGCCCGAGAAGAAGGAAACTCCGGCGCCGACACCGGCCACCAACCCGTCGCCCGCGGCGAGTCCAACACCTGCGCCGAAACCGTCCCCGAAGCCTCCGGAGCCGACGCGCATCGATCTTGACGGCATGGATCAGCGGATCATCTCGATCCCGCAGATCCCGGCACGCAATTACAACGCGCTTTTCGCCGGCAAGCCCGGAACCCTTTTCGTGAGCGAGATCCCGAGCGGTCCGCAAACCGGCCCGTTCGGTTTTACGATCCACAAGTTCGATTTCGAAAAGCGCAAACTGGACGAGGTAAAGAGCGGCGTCACCGCCTTCGCCGTATCGGCCAACGGCGAGAAGATGCTTTATCGGCAGGGCCCGATGGTCCTCATCGTCTCGACGATCATGCCGGCGCGGCCCGGCGAGGGCATGGTCAAGATGTCGGACATGGAGGTTTACGTCGATCCGCGCGCCGAGTGGAAACAGATGTTCAACGACATCTGGCGCGGCGAGCGCGACTTTTTCTACGATCCGGGCACGCACGGGTTGAACATCGAGAAGGCCAAGCGTCTTTACGCGCCTTATCTGGATGCGGTCGCGCACCGCGAGGATCTCAACTACCTGTTCCGTGAGATGCTGAATCAGATCGGCGTCGGGCACATGTTCATCGGCGGCGGCGACTCGCCCCGCCCGAATTTCGTTCCCGGCGGGATGCTCGGAGCGGATTTCAAGGTCGAGAACGGCCGCTATCGTTTTGCCCGCGTTTTCAACGGCGAAAACTGGAATCCTCAATTGCGTGCCCCGCTCACAGCGCCGGGGGTCAACGTCAAGGCCGGCGATTACCTGCTCGCGGTGAACGGAAGCGATCTGACGTCATCCGAAAACGTGTTCAAGGTTTTCGAAAGCACGGCGAACCGGCAGGTCGTGATCAGGGTCGGTCCGAGCCCCGACGGCAAGGATTCGCGCGAAGTTACGGTAGTTCCGACCGCCAGCGAAACCGGTCTGCGCAACCTTGCGTGGATCGAGGACAACCGACGGATGGTCGACAGGCTGAGCGGCGGGCGGCTCGCCTACGTTTATATTCCGAACACCGGCGGTCCCGGATACCAAAGCTTCAACCGGTACTTCTTTGCGCAGACTGACAAGCACGGAGCGGTGATCGACGAACGGTTCAACGGCGGCGGACTGCTCGCCGATTACGTCGTCGAATATCTGAGCCGAAAGCAGTTGGCGAAGATCGCATTCCGCGCGGGCAAAGACTGGAACGTCCCGGCCGGCGCGATCTACGGTCCGAAAGCGATGCTGATCAACGAACTCGCCGGATCCGGAGGCGACGCGATGCCGTGGTTCTTCAAGACTTTGAACGTCGGAGCGCTTGTCGGCAAACGCACCTGGGGCGGACTCGTTCGCGCGTCGGGCATTCCCACACTCATGGACGGCGGCGGCATTCGCGCTCCGAACGGGGCCGTTTACGGACTTAATGGCGAATGGGAAGTCGAGAACGTCGGCGTGGCCCCGGACATCGAGGTCGAATTCGACCCGGCGATGTGGCGCCAAGGCCGCGACCCACAGATCGAAAAGGCCGTCGAATGGCTCCTCGAGGAACTGCGGAAGAATCCGCCGAAGGATTACAAACGTCCGCCGTACCCGAATTATCAAAAGGACACGGGACTGGGAAATAATTGATTTGGTTTGGAGTTCCGCCTTCAGGCGGCGAGTTTGGAGTTCCGCCTTCAGGCGGCCCATTTGAGGAATAACATGAAAAAACTGGGACTCATCTTTGTCGTTGCGTTACTTGCATTTGCGGCCTCCGCACAGTCGCCGTCGATCGTTCGTCAGCCGACGATGAACAAGACGCATATCGTGTTCACATATGCCGGCGATCTTTGGCGCGTCGCGCGTTCGGGAGGAAGCGCCGAACGGCTGACAAGCTCGATCGGCACCGAAGGCAGTCCGTCCTATTCGCCGGACGGAAACTGGATCGCGTTCACGGGCGAATACGACGGCAATGTCGATGTCTTTGTGATGCCTGCAAACGGCGGCGAACCGCGCCGCGTTACTTATCATCCGGGCAGTGACGCCGTGATCGGCTGGACACCCGACGGCGGTTCGATCGTCTTTTTGTCTGGCCGTTCGAGCTCGATGCCGACGCCCAAGATGTTCACCATCCCGGTCAGCGGCGAGGGCCTTCCGAAAGAACTTCCGTTCCCGATGGCCGGCGGCGCGGCGTCGTTTTCGCCCGACGGAACGAGATTGGCGTACATGCCGCTCGCGCCCGCCTTCGCGCAGTGGAAACTCTATCGCGGCGGCCGTACGACCAAGATCTGGATCGGCAATCTCGCCGACTCGTCCGTCGAGGAGATCCCGCACATCAACGCCAACGACTACACCCCGATGTGGCTCGGCGACAAGATCTACTTTCTTTCCGACCGCAACAACAAGAACGTGACGCTCTATTCGTACGATACGAGGACGAAAAAGGTCGTTCCGGTCATCAACAACACCGGATTTGATCTCAAAACAGGATCGGCCGGTCCGGATGCAATCGTTTACGAGCAGTTCGGATCGATCAACATTTTCGATCCGGGATCGGGCAAATCGACGAAGGTCAGCATTTCGGTGAGCGGCGATCTTCCGCAGGTGCGTCCGCGTTACGAGCGCGTCGCGGGCAGGATCCAGAACGTCGCGTTGTCGGCCACCGGCGCCCGCGCGGTCTTCGAAGCGCGCGGCGAGATCATCAGCGTTCCGGCCGACAAGGGGAATGCGCGCAACCTGACGAACACGCCCGGCGTCGCCGAACGCGATCCCGCGTGGTCGCCGGACGGAAAGTGGATCGCTTATTTTTCCGACGAATCGGGCGAGTACGCGCTCCATCTGCGCGATCAGTCCGGAATGGGCGACGTTAAGAAGATCAGTCTCGGCAATCCGTCGTCGTATTTCTATACTCCGAAATTCTCGCCCGACAGCAAGCGGGTGCTGTTCACCGACAAACGGCTCAATATCTGGTATCTCGATGTCGAAAAGGGAACGCCGGTGAAGGTCGACACGAACCTGTTCGAAAATCCGTTCCAGGTGCTCGATCCGTCGTGGTCGCCGGACAGCAAATGGATCGTTTACACAAAGCAGCTTCGGAACCGGCTCTGCGCGGTCCATGTTTATTCGGTCGAATCAGCGAAATCGACGCAGATCACCGACGGGATGTCGGACGCGCGCTACGCGGCATTCGATCGCAACGGCAAATACATCTATTTTACGGCGAGCACCGACAACGGACAGACGACCGGCTGGCTCGATATGTCCGGTTACCCGTTCGATACGACGCGGAGCGTGTACGCGATCGTCTTGAAGAAGACCGATCCGTCGCCGCTTTCGCCCGAAAGCGACGAGGAGAAGGTCGCCGATGCGTCAAAATCGGAAACCCCGCAGCGGCCTGGAAAACCTGAACCGGTAACGGTCACGATCGATCTCGAACGGATCGGACAGCGGGTCGTCTCGCTGCCGGTCGCCGCACGGAATTACGTCGCGCTGGTCGCGGGCCGAGCCGGATCGTTCTTCCTGCTCGAAAGCGTTCCGTCGTCCGGGACCGGCGCAGCACCCAATTTTGGCGCCGCGCTACATCGTTTCGACATCGAAAAGCGCAAGGCTGAGAAGGTACAGGATGCCGTGACGCAGTTCGACGTCTCCGCGGACGGCAACAAGATGCTTGTCGGACAGTTTCCCGGACGTTACACGATCATGTCGACGTTCCTTCCGAACAAACCCGGCGATGGCGCGGTCAACGTCGGTGACATGCAGGTCAACGTCGATCCGCGGGCCGAGTGGAAGCAGATGTACCGCGAGGCGTGGCGGATCCAGCGCGACTTTTTCTACGATCCCGGAATGCACGGCGTCGACATCAAATTGATGGAAGAGCGTTATCGTCCGTTCCTTGAAAACCTCTCGAGCCGCGCCGATCTCAACTATTTGTTCCAGGAGATGCTCGGAAATCTGACCGTCGGGCACCACAATTCGTTCGGTGGGGACTCACCGCAGCCGACGCGTTATCAGGTTGGATTGCTCGGAGCGGACTATTCGGTCGAGAACGGCCGTTACCGCTTTGCGCGGATCTACGACGGCGAGAACTGGAACCCGGGAACGACCGCGCCGCTGACGCAGCCGGGAGTCAACGTCAATGTCGGCGACTATCTGCTTGCGGTCAACGGACGGAATTTGACGTCGGGTGACAATCTCTACTCATACTTTCAAGAAACTGCAGGTCGGCAGGTCGTGATCCGGGTCGGGCCGAATGCCGACGGCAAGGATGCACGCGACGTCACGGTCGTTCCGACGGCGAACGAAGGCGGACTCAGGAGTCTCGCCTGGATCGAGGACAATCGGCGCAAGGTCGCGGAACTTAGCGGCGGCAAACTCGCGTACGTCTATCTTCCGAACACCGGCGGCGCGGGTTACTCCAACTTCAACCGCTACTATTTCGCCCAGATCGATCGCCAGGGCGCGGTCATCGACGAGCGGTTCAACGGCGGCGGGAGCGCGGCTGACTACATGATCTCGTACATGAGTCTGCCACTGATGAATTATTGGTCGACGCGTGAAGGCGAGGACTTTACGACGCCGGCGACCGCGATCTTCGGTCCGAAAACGATGCTCATCAACGAGTATTCGAGTTCGGGCGGTGATCTTCTGCCGTGGCTCTTCCGCGAAAACAAGGTCGGAACGCTCGTCGGAATGCGGACTTGGGGCGGGCTCGTCGGTATCTACAGTTATCCGGTGCTGATCGACGGCGGTACGGTTTCGGCGCCGCGAGTCGCGTTCAGGAATCTCCAGGGAGGACTCGACGTCGAGAACAAAGGCGTCGCTCCGGATATCGCGGTCGATTTCGATCCCGTTCTTTGGCGCCAGGGCCGCGATTCGCAACTTGAAAAAGCGGTCCAGGTGACGTTGGACGAACTTCGGAAGAACCCGAGAAAGAAGCCCGTCAACGGGCCGTTTCCGAAGTACCCGAAACAATGAGCGAACAAGGTTCTAGATTCAAGATTCAATAAGGCCACTGGGTTGAATTTTGAACCTAATCTTGAACTTTGAAACTTGAACTTTGAACCTTGGAGCCTGTCGGAGAAATACGTCTGGTTCGGACCTCGCCGCAGGTCCGAAAGAAACTCGTTCCAAGCCCCGAAGGGGCGCAGCGGTCCGCAATTCGTTTGAAAAACCGGTATTGTATTTTCAATGATCGCCTGCGCCCCGTTCGGGGCTTGTGACCATCTTCCGATCGGCTCCCCGGGCTCCGCTTCGCTCCGCCAGGGGTTATCGCTTCTGCGCCCCTAGCGGGGCTTGGCCAGCGAATTCAAGCTTCGGGAGTTTAGGCACTGTTCTTGAATCTTCAATCAATCTTGAATTTTGAATTTTGAATCTTGAATTTTGAATCAGATATCTGCCTGATCGAGCCATTTCTCAAGGGTCGACGGCGTGAAGTCCCTCATTTTCGCGAGAAGACGTTCGGGATCTGAATCCTCGAGGATAAGTCGGCGGTGTTCGCGGCGTAAGAATCCTTCATTTACGGCTTGGTCGCACAACGCGAGCAGGCCGTCGTAATAACCCGAAATGTTGAGGATCGCACAGGGCTTTTGGTGAAATCCAAGCTGCGCCCAAGTAAGGATCTCAAAGAACTCCTCGAACGTTCCGATCCCTCCCGGCATCGCGATGAAGCCGTCCGCACGTTCCGCCATCAGCGCCTTTCGTTCGTGCATCGATCCGACGACCAGAAGTTCCGTGACGTCCCGGTGGCCAACCTCTTTCTTCTCAAGCGATTCAGGGATGATCCCGGTAACCCGCCCGCCGAGATTCATGACCTGATCGGCGATGATCCCCATCAGACCGACCTTTCCGCCGCCGTATACCAGCCCGATCCCTTCGCGGACAAAGAGCGCGCCCAACTGCCTCGCAGCTTCGGCGTATTCACCGCGAAAGCCGCTGTTTGATCCGCAAAAGACGGTAATGCTGCGCATTTGTGTTACCCCAAGGATTCCAAGTTACACATTCCAGAATTCCATCGATTCCAAGGATTACAAGATTCCAAGGCACATCGAAGGTTCGGAAGAATCCTTGGAGTGTTGGAATTTCGGCATCGGCCTCCGGCCGCTGGAATCTTGGCACCTGGAATTTAGCTTTCCCGTTCCGAAGGCATGACCGGACGGTTCGCATCCGGCGCGTCAGGCGACGTATGCAGATGGACGACCTTCCAATCCTTTCCGATCTTCTTGAAAACGAGCGTCATCCGGCCCGAAGCGCTTTCGGGTTTTCCATCATAATCCTGCGTCTGCTTCCACTTGCACGAAACGTAGGCGACCGTCGGGCTCAAGACTTCGACGCGGACGCCTGTCGTCTCCAATGTCACGTTCGACGTCTTCGAATAGAGGCGCTCGCGGTTCGACTTCATCGTTTCCCATCCGATCGTCGCGGTGCCGTTGTTGTTGAAAAACAGCGTGCGGTCGCTCTTTTCGTATACCGACATGACCTTTTCTACATCGGAGTTTTTGATGCCGTCAATGAGCGTGTCGAAAGCCGCGCGGATATCCTTTGCCGGGTCGGCTTTCGACTTCTGCGCCGATGCCGAAACTCCCAAACAAATCAAAAGAACTGCCAATAAAATGAACTCTTTCATATCTTTAGAACCTCACTCAACCGAAGTTTACAATCCGCCAACCGACCATGCAACAAGTTATGTGAGACCTGACTGATTCGCGCTCGCGAGCGTCCCGTTGTTGAAGATCGCGGTCACCAAAGCGCCATACGACGTCCGCCATTCGACCGTTTCGACCGTCAACTTCCCCGATTGGGAAAAATCGATCGAGACTCCGGGCGCCTCGAAGATCGCCGTTGCTTGCGCGCGGGACATTCCGCTCTTGAGTTTCGAGAAGTTCGCTAGCGTCACCTCGCCGCGCGGCCGTGCCGTTTCAACCGAATCCGGAGAAAAAACTTTCGATCTCGATTTTGAGGTCACCACATATTGCGACAGGATCACCGTGATCAAACCGCCCCGGGAGTCTCTCCACTCCACGGTCTCGATCTTCATTGTCCGGTCCTCGGTCGACGAACTGACTCGCCCGGGCCCGCCGATGATCGCTTCGACGTCGGCGTATTTCGAACCCATAATGATCGCGTCGAATTGGTCCAAACGCAGGTTCGGGACGCTGCCGAGTTCCTCATCGAGCCACTTTCCGATTCCGAACTGCGACTTCAATGAGAGCCGTCCGTTGGTGAATGTGGCGCTGATCGTGTTCAGATCGCTGTTGGTCCAGGTATATGCCCTGACGGTTTTGGATCTCATTCCCTCCTGTTCCTCGCCGTCCGAGCCGATCAAGGCCACCGCCTGAACATACGTCATTCCCAACTTCAGCGCACCGTATTTCTCGATGGAAAGTTGCGCCGGTGGTCTCGCGGCGGGGATTCTCAACATCTCGGCGAGCGGCCGCGACAGCCCGATCTCGTCCTTATAAGCAGCGCGGCCCTTCGCGAAACGAACTGAGATCGCCGCGTTTCCCCCAATCCAAACGTAGGTTTGCCCTCCGCCGCGGTAGTCATCGACGGACGAGGCGCGTAACTCACCGGCGAATCCGATGATCTGGGCGACCTGCTCATATGTCATCCCGATCTCGATCTTCTTGAACTTATCCAGCGTGAGTTGAACGGGGCCGGAACCCGGTCCGGTTTGGGAAAGACAGAAAACCGCAAGTGCGGAGATCAGGGCCGACAGGGCAAAAATCTTCATTTTGTTCGTTCCTCCTGATTCGGATCCCGTACATCCGTTGCGAGGCGGAGACGGATTTGAGTTAGAATGGATGCGCCCGATCGGGCGACCGATCTCTAGACCAAGCATATGTCAGAAACGTTCAGATGTCCCGCGTGCTCGGCACCGCTCGAATTCGAAGGGAAGCCGATGCAGAAGTGTAAGTTCTGTGGAGGCAACGTCATAGTTCCGTCCGGAGTGATCCGCGGATCGTCGTCATTCGGCTCTTCCGGGTCGCTCGATTTCGGCGATCTCTCCGCGCTGACCGGAAAGGCGCTCAAGATCGCCGAGATCCAGCGTCTGCTACAGCAAGGTCAGAAGATTCATGCGATAAAGGTCTTCCGCGAGACGTTCGGGACCGGGCTTGCAGAAGCAAAAGACGCCGTCGAGGCGATCGAGCGCGGCGAAAGCGTGGATATTTCCGGAATGACCGTAAAGTCTTCGGCGCGGCAGATGCAGACCGTTCACGTCGATGGCGACGTCGTAAAAAAGGCCGCGATCGGTATCGGAGGATCCGTGATCGGTATTATCGTCATATCGATGATCTTGATCTTCGGGATCATCGCCTTCGTGTTCTTGAAGGTCTCGCAAACGGTCAACAAGGTCGTTGACCGTACGGATCAGGTGACCTCGACGCCAAAGTCACAATCGACGGAAAAACCGTCGATCGCGAAGGAATTTTTGCGTTTTGGCGGAGAGGGCGTCGGCGCCGGAAAGTTCAAAGACAACCGAGCCGTTGCGGTCGCGCCTGACGGCCGGATCTTCTCGGCCGACATGAGTGGCGGACGCGTCCAGGTATTCGATTCCGAAGGCAAGTTCCAACTGCAGATCATGGCCGACACGAACCGTTCGGTTGACGCGCTCGAGGTCGATCGCAAGGGAACTCTCTTTGTTTTGCAGGGATACGATCTGAAGCGGTTCGATTCGTCGACGGGCGACGAACTGGGAGCGACGCGGGTCGACTACGCTTCCGACCTTGCGCTCGGACTGGACGGAAAGGCGTATGTTGCGTCGCGGCGCGGCGAGATCACGGTTTTGGGTTCGAACGGCGACAAGCTGCGGGCGATCAAGCTCGCGAAGGACCTGAATATCGGCGACATCAAGAACATTGCGGTCGATGGCACCGGAAACCTCTACGTGATCGACGGAGGAAAGTACGCCATCTTCAAGCTCTCGCCCGACGGCGCGCTCCTGAACCGGTTCGCCGGGCGATCCGAGAATTTCACTGATCGGACTCCGAAGGGATTGTTTGCGTCGTATCCGACAGACATCGCCGTTGACTCCGAAGGGCGCGTGTACGCAAGTGAAACGGATCGCGTACTGATATTCGATTCCAACGGCAACTTTCTCAGGGAATTTGCCACAAAACAGGTGTTTGGGATCGCGATCAACGACAAGGATCAGATCTTCGTGGCGTCGCGACCGTTCGTGGTTGGATACACCCTGAGCAATTGAGTTTGGGAAGTCCGAGATCTTTTCCTTCTCGACGTCTCTGCTTCCCTTGCTCCGCAACTTCCCGTGACCGCCAACCACGATCTACCCTCAACCGGATTCCCGTCTACTTACTGATCAACTTCATTATCGTCTCAAGTTCCCGATCGCTGCCGTTCCCGACGTCATCGATCCGCACGCTGCCCCGTCCTTCGGAATCGGAACGCGAGCAACACCGAAAAGACCAGACCTTGAAGTATCGCGATCAGGCAGATCATGCTTCGCGGATTGAGAAAGTCGATCTGCATCGGGAAAAGCTAACCGCCGATGAAGCTCATCGAACGTGAGGCCGGCTCGAAATCAGGGTCGTTGATGTAATGGCGCGGCTCTTTTTTCTCGACCGCCGCTCGGATCAATCCGATGAGCTCGGCGCGCGTAGCTCCTTCACGTTTGGCTTCGCGCAGATCGTGTTCGACCCGTGAGAATAAACAGGTTCGGATCTGTCCGTCGGCCGTGAGCCGGATCCGTGAACACTGGCCGCAGAACATCTCGGAGACGGGCGCGATGATCCCGATCTCGCCGGGCGCGCCGTCACGGAACCGATATCGCCATGAAGTTCCGCTGCCGCGCGTCGTCCCAATCAATTCGAGCGGGAACTGGACGTTGATGGAATTGAACATTTCGCGTCCCGTTACTACAAGATCGCGCCGCCAGTTGTCGTCGGAATCGAGCGGCATGAATTCGATCAGTCGCATCTTCACATTGTAATCACGCGCGAACCCGGCAAAGTCCGCAAGTTCGTCCTCGTTCCGCCCGCGAACGACGACCGCGTTGATCTTGACCGGATCGAGTCCGACGCGCTTTGCGGCTTCGATCGACTCGTAAACCTTGTCAAGGCCATCGACTCCGGTGATCTCCGTGAACCGTTCGCGGCGCAGGCTGTCGAGCGACAGCGTGACGCGATCGAGGCCGGCCGCGCGAAGTTCAAAGGCCGTTTCGGGAAAGAGATAGCCGTTGGTCGTGAGCGCGATGTCCAAGCGGTTCGTCGATGTACGCAGCTTCGCAAGCATCGCGATAAGCGTCGTAATGTTCTTCCGCAGGAGCGGTTCGCCTCCCGTCAGGCGGATCTTGTCGATCCCGAGTTCGACGAAGATCGAGGAGAGGTCGGCGATCTCTTCGAAAGTCAGAATGTTGGCCTTCTGATTGAGCGTCGGTTTCGAACTCGGCAGACAGTAGAAACAACGGAAGTTGCAGCGATCCGTCAGGCTGATGCGCAGATCGCGAATTTCACGTTCGTATGAGTCCTTTAGCTTCATCCGTTTCCTGATTTTGGAATCTGTTAAGACGAAAGTCAAAAAATCAGACCGAACTTGGCTAAATTGCGTTCTGTCGAAACAAATCCTGCCGCTTTCACGTTCTAGTCTCAAAACTTCCGTGACGCAATTTTGGGTAGTTTCAGGACGTCGGATACCAACGTAATCATCAAAGGAGAGTAATGAGACCAACAGTCAGAATGAGATCGGGGCGCAGATTCCTGAGCGCCGTATTGCTTTTATCGTTCATCGCCTCGGGCAGCGCGTTCGCTCAGTCCACGTCGCAGGCGGTTTATTCGGCTCCGAAAGAGGCCATCGACAAGATCCGCGAAGAAGGCCTCGGCAAAAATTCGCAGGTCATGCAGACGTTGTCTTACATGACGGACGTTATCGGCGGCCGCCTGACAGGGTCGCCGAACATGAAGCGCGCAAATGAGTGGACGCGCGACACGATGATCAAGTGGGGCATGAACGGCCGCCTCGAGGCATGGGGCCCGTTCGGACGCGGCTGGTCGCTGGAGCGTTTCACGGCGCAGGTCGAATCGCCGCAGTTGATCCCGCTGATCGCCTATCCGAAAGCCTGGTCGCCATCGACGGACGGTTTGGTCAAAAGCGAGGCGGTTCTCTTCGAGGCAAGAACGGATGCCGACTTTGACAAGTACAAGGGTAAGCTTAAAGGAAAGATCGTCTTTGGAACTAACGTCCGTCCGCTGAAACCGATCGATAAGCCGCTTATGCAACGACTCAGCGATGAAGAACTCGCCAAGATGGCAAACGCGCCGGCCCCTGATCCGAGCGCCGATCCGTTCGGTATCAAACCTGAACAGATCAAGCAGTTCGTCGAAATGATCAATTTTCAGGCGCGGAAGATGAGGTTCATCAAGAGCGAAGGGGCGGCACTTTTCGTCGAGACCAGCGGCGGTAGCGGCGGAACGATGTTCGTCCAAGGGGCATCGACGGGAATGGAGCTTTCACCGAACACGAAATCGATCGAGGATTTTTTCACCGATCCGGCTTTCAACCCGCAGAACCCGGCTGCGGCGGACGCGATGATGCCGCAGCTGACCGTTGCCGCCGAAGACTACAACCGCATAGTTCGAATGATCGGCTTCGACCAGAAACCGGTCCTTTCGGTAGAGATCAAAGCGAATTTTTCGGACAAGGATCAGATGAGCTACAACACGATCGCCGAGATCCCGGGATCGGATCCGAGTCTTAAGGACGAGATCGTCATGCTTGGCGGGCATCTCGATTCATGGCATTCGAGCACCGGCGCCACCGACAACGGAGCAGGCTGCGCGGTCGCGATGGAAGCCGCGAGGATCATCATTGCGACAGGACAGAAACCGCGCCGCACGATACGAGTCGCGCTGTGGTCCGGTGAAGAGCAAGGGCTGTATGGCTCGGCGGCGTTCGTCAAACAACACGTCGGCGAGAAAACTGGCGGGAATCTCGTCAAAGGCGCCGAATGGGACAAGATCTCGGCCTATTACAATCTTGACAACGGAACCGGCAAGATCCGCGGCGTGTACTTGCAGGGAAATGCGGCGGTCAAGCCGATCTTCGCGAAATGGCTTGAGCCGTTCGCCGATCTAGGAGCCCAGACGCTGACGCTTGCGAACACCGGCGGGACCGATCATCTCTCGTTCGACATGGTCGGCGTTCCGGGATTCCAATTCATCCAAGACCCGGTTGAATACGAAACGCGGACGCATCACTCGAATCAGGACAACTTCGACCGGATCCAGGCCGAAGACATGAAACAGGCAGCGACGATCATGGCGGCATTCGTATATCAGACGGCGATGATGGACGGGAAGCTCCCCCGGAAGGCGTCGAAATAACGGAAGCAACGCAAGAAGATTCAAGATTCAAGATATTCAAGATTAGATTCAAGTTCATCAACTGATCAACGTTCTTGAATCTTGATTCAAGATTCCACGTTATAGCACGAAAGGATTCCTCGGATGTGAAATCTGGAGTTTGCTGGCCAAGCCCCGCAAGGGGCGCCGAAGCGGTAACCCCTGGCGGAGCGAAGCGGAGCCTGGGGAAACGGCGCGCACTGAGTCAAAGCCCCGAAGGGGCGCAGCAACCTTGAACCCTTCGCCGCAGCGACTCAATATCCTGTCACGACTCGCAAGACAAGGAGCCTGTGACCGGCAATTTGCCTCGGTCGAGAGTTACCGTGCGTTCTCGGTCAGCGAATCAAATGCCGAGCCAGTGTTGATATGCAACAATGTCGATTTTGACGAGCGGTACTTGATCTCAAGAGTTCGGACTTGCTGCGCCCCTTTCGGGGCTTTTGAATCCGATTCCGATCCTGTCCCCAGGCTTGCTCGCGCGCCAGGGGTTATCGTTTCTGCGCCCCTGCGGGGCTCGGAACGAGTTTCTTGCGGTCCTGCGGCGAGTTCCGAACCGGACGCTTTTCTCGGACAGGCTCCAAGATTCTAGATTCAAGAGCCGAAATTGTCTTGGTTCTTGAAATTTGATTCTTTCTTGAATTTTGAATTTTGAATCTTACCTGTACGCTTCAGCGATCTGCCTCAGTTGCTGGAGCGTTCTTTCCTTCTCAACGTAAGCCAGACGCGAAACGATCGTCCGAAGTTCGGCGATCAGGTTGTTGAATTCGGCCCGGTCGGTGACGTCGGTCGGACCGTTGTAAACCTGCTTGCGTTCGAGATCGGCAACGATTGGGTTCAGGTAATTCGTGATGTCGGTCAGCGCCTGAGCCGAATGTTGGCCGTTCGGATGATAGTTCAGGTACTCACCGAACCGCATACGCATGTCGAACAAATAACAATTCACGTAACCTTCGCATTCGCCCGGCAAAGGGTTCTGGGCGGCTTCCCATGCGATCGAATCGGAAACGACGCTTGTCTGGTACTTGTTGTGGAGACTCCAGAATTGGTTCGAGGCAACAACGAAAACGCCCGCCGGTTCGTTGTAGATGACCGAATCAGAATGCGCCTTCAGAAAACCCACGTACGGTTCGGAATTCGCCTGCCCCGGTGGAATCCCCTTGAGCGCTGAACGCAGCACGAGGAGCCGTTTCAATTCGAGTTCGCCCGACGTGTCATCGACGTTGCCCATCAGCTCGTACAATTCGGAGGCTGAACCGAAGTCCATTTCAGGCTTGTAGGCCTTGTCGGCAAGTTGACGCAACGTGCGTTGGCGATCGGAACCGACCTCGCTGGCGTTGCTCGCGGGAATCCATCCGGTCTTCGTCCTTCCGCCCTCGCTGTAACTGACCTTGTACCATGAGCCGCTGCGGTCAATGACGTTCACAACGGTTCCGTACCTGATCTTCGAAGTCGCCGACGAGGTCGCGCGGGCGTCGCCGCGAAGCGGGACCGAAAATGACGAGATCACACGCTCGCCGCTCGGGGCCGATACGGACTCCTTACGACTTGCTGCCGGCGGCTTCTTTTCGACGGCCGTTCGGCTCGACTTCGCGGCAGTTTTGGGATCAGCAGTTTTCGAATTCCTGCTTTTCGTCCGGGAGTTTGCGGTGGTCTTGTCGTTCCGGGAATTCTTTGCCGGGGTTTTTGCGTTCCGGTCCTTTGAGGTTGCGGCCTTCGAAGCCGTCCTTGAATTCTTGTCCCTCGTATTTGTGTTTTTCGAAGCGGTCTTCGAGCGCGCGTCTTTTGTGTTCGACTTCTTCGGATCAGCCTTCGAACTGGACTTCTTCGGATCGGTCTTGGCGTTCGATTTCGTACTCGTCTTGGAATTCTTGGTCGCGGCCCGCCGGTTTTTAGCCGGAGTCGGTGTCGCTTTCGCCTTCTTGGTCGGCGTCGCCTTCTTCTGCGGGGTCGGGGTCGGCTTGCGTTTTTGCGCCCCCGCACCTGCCGACTCAACCACAGTCGTGACGAAGACCGGGAAAACCAGCATCGCCAGCACAAAAATCAAACCTACTCTGCTGCGTGATCTTGATGTTTCAATCATTGTCTTCTCCGGGGGACAGACGCGCACGGTCCTCGGAACCGTGGTTTTGTTCGTGATCGATAATCGCGCGGGCATTTCGCTGGAGACCTGAAAGCTTCGTCCGCTTCATTGCGCTCCGTTGAAATCGCTCTGCGTATTCGGTCGGGGAAAGCGATAGAATTCGTCCCAAATCAGCCGATACATTTCCCGGACGCGGCTCAAACCCGGCTTCTCCGGTCGGCTTCTGAAATCGGTTCCACGGACATACGTCCTGGCAAATATCGCAGCCGTAGAGCCAACCGTTCAGGTGTTTGGAAAGTTCGTCGGATAATTCAGGGGCGCGAAATTCGATAGTAGTGTAAGACAAACACCTGGTTGAATCAACCACGTAGGATTCGACGATCGCGTCGGTCGGACAGGCGTCCAGACAAGCCGTGCACGTACCGCAGTGATCCGGTACCGGCTCGGAAATCTCCTCAAGTTCGAGACTAACGAGGAGTTCTCCGATGAAGATCCACGATCCGAGTTCGGTCGTGATCAAGTTGGAGTGTTTGCCGAGCCAACCGAGCCCCGCATGAACGGCCCACGCCTTGTCCATGATCGGCGCGGTATCGACGCAGGCCCGCGTCTCAGCCGCTTCGTCAATCGATTTCACGAAGTCCGCGAGTTCGCGGAGTTTCGCGCGCATAATGTCATGGTAGTCGTCGCCCCACGCATAGCGCGAAACCTTTCCGGTCCCGGGCTCGTCCGAATGTTCGTGGGGCGTGTAGTAATTGAGCGCGACGACAATGACCGACCGCGCCGGCGGGAAAAGGAGTCGCGGATCGGACCGCATCGCGGGCTCGCGTGCCATCCACGCCATATCGCCGTGATATCCGCGACCGAGCCATTCTTCGAGGCGTTCGCGCTCGTTGGCAAGCGCATCCGCGCGGACAACACCGGCCTTGTCAAAGCCGATCCGCCGCGCCTCATAGATGATCCGTTCCGAATTCGTCACGATCGAAATGCAAGAAAGCCCGCAAAATTCGCGGGCTTTCCGTCTTTTCCCCGAGCGCCTCAACGGGCGCCCGCCGAATTAGAAGCTCAGCTTCGCGCCGAACTGGAACTGCCGCGGGTCATACGCCGCCGTCGGCCGGCTATAAAATCGACCGTTAGAAGCGCGTCCGCCGAACGCGTTGACGTCCTGGTAGTTTGGCGAAGACGAGCCTTCGTTGAACTTATTGAAGATATTGAATCCTTCAGCGATCAGATCGAGCCGGATCCTTTCTCCAAAACGGATGGCCCTCGTCAAACGCAGATCGAGCGATGCGAACGAATTGGTCATTCCCATGTTCCTGCCCAAACTCCCCGACGAGAAGACGTTCCTTCCGTTAACGTTCACGATGCGCGAACCGCACGTTCCGCTCGAAACCGTGTCGCCTGGGACGCAAAGCGTGCCGTCGGCGAGAACGTTCGGACGGTCGGTCGAGGTCGACTGGTCGTTGTTCGCATCAACGTTGGTGATGATGTTGAACGGACGACCCGACGAGATCTCGAGGATCGGCGCAACCGCGAAATCAGAGAAGAACTTCTGCCAGCCGTTGCCTTTGCGCCACTTGTCCGGCGACGTCAGAACGCCGCTGAACACGAAGCGATGACGCTGGTCGAACAGCGAGTTCGAACGTTCCGCCTTGAAATTGTTCACGTCCTGAGCGATCAGGAGCGTCTGCAGATCCGACGAATCGTCGATCGAGTGCGACCACGTATAGCTCATCAAGAACTGCAGATTGTTCGCAAAGCGGCGCTTGAGTTCAACATTCAATGCGTTGTACTCGGAATTGCCGTCCGAGATCTGCGCGTTGACCGAACCGAAGGTCGTCAGCACACCGGGCGTGCGGAGCGAGCCTCCGAGTTGCGAGTCGAGAACAGCCTTCGTGACCGCGCCGCCAGAGAGCGCCTGCGCCAGGAAGTAGTTGGGCGCGTTCGGCCGGAAGAAGTTCGCGATCGCCGGAACGACCACGCGTCCGCCCGGACACTGAGCGACCATACCCGGAATAACGACCGCGCACGTGTTGCCGTAAGCGTTGGTGAACGGCGAACCGGGCGCCAGATTGCTCGGGATCGAGATTCCGGCCGCGACCGCGGTTTGGGTGATCGAGCTGAGCGGAACCGCAGCACCCGCGAAACGCTGGAAGTTCTCGATCTGAAGAGCCGTGTTCGGCGCGTTCAGATCGGTCGGATGCGGCAGGTTGTGCGCGCCGACAAAAAGATACGAAACCGAAAGTGCCATGTTCCTGGTCAACTGACGTTCGATCGACAGGTTCGCCTGTGTCGCCGAAGCGTATTTGAAATCGCTGGCGATCGGGAGCGTGAACGGCAGAACCGCGCCGAATCCCGTGAACGTCTGGTCGTTGAACCGCATCCGGCCGAACTGATATTGCGCGGATGCCGCGACGCCCGGCGTAATCGGGTTGCCGGCGGCGACGCAGAACGGATTCGACGTCGAACCGGGAACGCAGACCGTACCCTGGAAGACCTGCGCCGCGTTGAGCAACGAAGTCGGGCTCGGGCTGCCGGCCGTCAGCACCGACTGCTGTTGCTGCGTCGTGTCGGCGATGTCCGAGTTGAACGCCACGACGAGCAGCGGATGGTCATAATAAAGACCGATCGAACCGCGAACGATCGTTTTTCCGTTTCCGAACATGTCGTACGAGAAACCGAAACGCGGCGCCCAGTTGTTGGTGTCGCGCGGAATTCCCTGCTGAACGCCAATCGCGTTCTGCGCCGCCAGCACGTCATCAGCCGAAAGACTGAGACCTGACAGCGGATCGGTCAAACCAACCGGAGCGATCGTCTGCGTAAACTCGACGTCGTAACGGATACCGTAATTGATCGTGAGCTTCTTGTGGAGTTTCCACGAATCCTGCGCGAAGAACGCGATCGGTTGATTCTTGATCTTCGAAACCGGGTTTCCAAAACCTTGAATATAGATCGACGGCATCCCGAGACCATAACTCTGGACCGGCGTGAAGGCCGGAGCCGAGGTCGGGAACCCAAGGTTCGAAGCCGCGAAATCACCGAAGTTGAACAGTCCGGCGAAGTTAAGTTCGAAGACCGCCGACGGGATCCGCACCCAGTTGAAGTCTCCGCCGAATTTCAACGTGTGATTTCCGACGACCCAGTTGAAGTTGTCGCGGAACTGGTAGCGGTTTTCGGTACGATCGACGGGCGAGAACAACTCGCGTCCGATGAACGCCGTTCCCGAGATGTTGAATGCGACGGCATCACCATTCTGTGAACGGAACGTCGTGTCGCGCCGACCGTAGCTGAAGTAAAATTCGTTCGCGGTCGAAGACGTGATCGTCGTGTTCAAACCTGCGCTGAACGAGTAGTCCTTGATCTCCGTGATGCCGGTGCGCGAGAAGTCGTTCTGACCAAGCGACTGGTTCTGCGATTCGACCTGAATACCCGTCAGATCGCTCGGATTGTAGCCGAAGCGAAGCGTCAGCTGATTATCGGCGTTGACGTTGATATCGCCGCGAACGGTGAAGAAATTCGACCGTTCGGTAACCGGAAAGACGCGCTGAAGATCATTCAGCGGACGAAACGCGATCGGCAGGCCGTCGGCGTTTGTCGTGCTGACCGGGACCGGCGCACCGGTCAAAACGAATCTCGGACCAACCTGCTGGCCGGCGGTGATCGCGCCGCCAACGCTCAGCAACGGATTCGTGCCGAGCAAACCGGTGTTGCCGCCGCTGGATGCGAGATACAGGTATTGAACAGCGGCGCTGATGTTTGCGGGAACATTCGACGCGATCAACGTGTTTGCGAATGCCGCCTGTTGCGCGGTGATCCGGTTGAACGTCTGCGTGAACGGAAGGATCGGCGCACCGAGCGTCACCGACGAGGTCAGGTTGCCGACGACATCGCTCGTGAAAAAGCCAGACTCATCGCGGCTGCGGCGTTCGAACGCGGTAAAGAAGAAGGCCTTCTCTTTCACGATCGGTCCACCGAGCGTCGCGCCCCACTGGGTTCGGCGAAAGTCGGGCTTGTCGATCGGCGCGAACGCATTGCGTGCCTGGATGCTCTTGTCGCGGATGAAGCCGAAGACGTTTCCGCTGAAGGTGTTCGTTCCGCGCTTCGTGACGACATTAACGACGCCGCCCGTTGCGCGACCGAATTCGGCCGTGTAAGAGTTGGTCGCGACCTGATATTCCTGAACGGCTTCCTGCGAAACCGTGGAACGCGACGCGTTGATCGAGTTGTCGGTAAAGTCGGCGCCATCGACGTTGATCTGGGTCGAACGTCCGCGCTGTCCGCCAACGTTGATGCCTGACGTCGGCGCGGGCCCGATCGGACGGCCGTTGTCACGACCCACGGTCGACAGGGTAAGCGCGAAACCGGTCGCGCTGCGTTCGTTGATCGGGAGCGCTTCGATGCGCTTCTGATCGATCGTATTCGCGACCGAAGTTCGACCGGCCTCGATCAGTTCGACCGAGTCACCGGAAACGTTGACGACAAGGTCCTGCGTTCCGAGTTCCAGCTTGATCTCGATCGCGGCGCTCTGACCGACCGTAAGTTTGACGTCGTTGATGACAGTCTTCTTGAACGTCGCGGCTTCGACCGTGAGATTGTAGGTTCCCGGCGGAAGGCCGATAAACTGAAATTCCCCGGAGTCATTCGCGGTTACCGTACGGGAAATATTAGTGGCGGAATTCTTTGCCGTCACTGTGGCTCCGGGTACGGCAGCGCCGTTCGGATCAACTACGGTCCCGCCGAGATCGGCAGCGCTGACCTGGGTTTGCCCGAAGGCGACGACCGTGTTCAGCACTATGAGCGCCGCAAATGCCAAAATGGCGGCGGCGAGACCGGAGATTCTCATTTGAATCGATTTCATCAACTTGTTTTCTCCTTTCAGATTCTTTTTCGTTGCGCTGTCGGCGGGAGCAATTACGATGCGATATTTACTAAATTTGCGCCTGGCAAATTTGCGATGCGTTACGCGAAACCGAATTATTAACCGACAGTTATGCTTTGTCGTTTTTATCCTAAAACCCCTTGAAAGGCAAGCAAAAAGTAAACGCTTTTGTAACTTCGGCCCGAAATCGGAGTTTGTGAAAAAAGCTTCATTTTCAGTGGTTTCAGGTCGTTCGGGACGTCCGCCTTCGTTCGCCTCGGGTGGCGCGCGCGATCCGGCGCAAGATCGAACGGCTCGCGCTCAGCGATGCGATCAATCCGGAGGCCGCCCGCGGCCATGAAGCGGCGCCGCGAAGAAGTCCTGAAACGCGCAATCGTCCGGCGAATCGCGCCTCATAGGTCCGCGTGTAAACGGCACCGATATCGTGCCCGCCGACGATCGCATCGGCCAGCAACTCCGCGCTCTCAAGGGCCAACAGCATTCCGCTGCCGGTGAACGGATCGATGAACGCGGCGGAGTCGCCAACCGTGAACAGATTCGCCGTCGGCGTGAGTTCCTTGCGCCCGAATCGTCCGACCGAGACGGCGAGCCAATCGAACAGCGGACGCGAATTCTCCATCGCCTTCCTCGCGCGCGGGTTTCTGTAAACGACCTCGTCGAGCAAACACGATACGCTTCCCGCTGCTTTGAATGTCTCGGACGTAACCAAAAAGCAATGGTTCGCGACTCCGTTGCCGACAAAATTGAGTCCGCCGTATCCGCCGTCGAACAGGTAGATCTCGCACACGCCGGGCTCAAGATCGACGTTCTCGAGGTGTGCCTTGAAACCGATGTATCGCCGTTCGGGATGGACCGTGCCCGATCGCCCCGAAATCTTCCGCCGAACGAGGTTCGCCAACACGCAGGAACGGCCTGTTGCGTCGACGAACAAATCGCCGCCGATCGTCCGGCGGCTTCCGTCCGCAGTGCGTACGCTGAGTTGTCCGACGCGATCTCCGTCCCGTTCGACCTCGACCAAACTGGTCTCTTCGAAAACCTCGGCTCCGGCACGGCGAGCTTCCTCGATCAGCGTCGCGTCCATCACGTCGCGACTGATCCCAAGCGCGGAATCTCCGCCTAACCACTCGCTCGGGACGCTGACGGACCGGCCCGATTGAGAATAGAAGTTGGTCGCGACGATCCGGTCGCCGGCGGCGTCCAACATCTGGCCGCCCACGCCTAAATCGTTGAAGTGCCGAATACATTCGGGCGAAACGAACTCGCCGCAAAGCTTGTGCCGGGGAAATTTTTCGCGCTCGATCAGCACGACCTCAAAACCTGCTTTCGCGAGGCGGATCGCGAGGCTCGAGCCCGCCGGACCGGCGCCGGCAATGACGACCCTGGATTTTCGATGTTCGATTTGCGATTCGCGATCGGGCAATTTCTAAAAACTCCAACGCCTGCGTATTATAACTTCGTGACGAACCGCGATCGAAACGATCGCCGGACGAAATTCGAAAATGAAGATCATTCCGCTTTCATTACCGACGCCGTTCTATGTAGGCGCAGTCAATGTTTACCTGATCCGCGAGGATCCGGTGACGCTGATCGATGTCGGCCCGAAGACGGCCGAAGCGGCGAAGGTCCTGCGTGAAAAATTGAACCGGAACGGCGTCGATTTCAAGGACGTCCGGCGCATCGTCCTGACCCATGCGCACGAAGACCATTGCGGACTCGCGAAGAAAGTGCGCGACGAAGCGAAAAACGCGGAGATCCTTGTTCACGAGTGGGAAACGGGACACTTGTTCGGGCGGCTCGCACGCGAGGAGCATCACGCGCTGATGACACGAGCGGGTGTACCGGACGAGACTTTCCGTGAAATGCAGTCGCTCTATTCGGAGATCTCGCTTCTCACCGACGCGCTCGACGACGGCGAGTTCTCGACGCTTTCGGACGAGCAGGAGATCGCCTTCGAACGAGGATCGCTGAAGGTGATCCACACGCCAGGACATACGCCCGGATCGTGCAGTTTTGTCCGCGAGTCGAACCGGACGCTGATTTGCGGTGACTGCGTGCTCAAACGAATCACGCCGAACCCGATCGTTTCGCCCGACCCGATCGATCCGGAGAAGCGATTCAGGTCGCTTGCGGAATATCTGGTTTCGCTCGCAAAAGTGAGAAGTTACCACCCGACGATGGTTTACGGCGGTCACGGCGAGCCGATCACGGACTTTGAGGAGATCTTCAATCGGTACGTGAAAGCGATCGACGAGCGTCAGCGGCGCACGATCTCGCTCGTCCCGAAGGACGGCGTCACCGCCTTCGAAGTCGCGCTGAAACTATTTCCGAATGCCGGTGAGGACGTCCACCGGTTTCTCGCGATCTCTGAGGCGATCGCCCATCTCGATTACGCGGAACAGGAA
>JAKQII010000029.1 GCA_029557535.1 Acidobacteriota bacterium | reverse complement strand
CAGCGATAAGGTTGTGAACCTCACGGGCTGGCGCGGCGAGGACGATTTTCCGGCTTGGCGTGAGCTTGCGAAGCTGGTGACGGAGAAAGCCGGCGTGGCGAACATTCCGCCGCCTGCACCGACAAATCCACCGACGGCAACACCCACCGGGCCGCCCAGCAAGCCAACCATTGCTCCGGTCGCGAGTCCCACCACCGTTCCGAGCGGACCGTCCGGAGCCTCTTGCAGCACCGTGATGGTTCCATCCGGTTGACGTTTGACGATCCCGCTCGCATAGAGCGTGATAGTGCCGTCGTTATTTAATGCCTCTAATTCCCGTACGCCTTTATAGGCACCTTCTTCATTGTCAAAAATCGCTACGATTACCTTTTCCATTGTTTTTCTCCTTACCGTTGTTTTTGTTTACCTTCCATACCGAAAGATCTTGTTTGCTGCCCTTAGGCAAATTGCTCAATGCTGTGCCGCCGTTGCGCTAAGTTCCTTCTTAGCCGCGACCGAATACAGCAGACGGGTGACACCGCTAAACAGCATATTGATCCCGAAGATCGTGCCGACGACCCAATCTGAATTCGTGGGAAACGGATACAAGATCAGGATGCCCAAGCCGAGCGTTGCAATGCCGTCAAAGAGGATCCAGCCTGATCCCGGGAGTTCGCGAAGCTGATAGAAACCCACAAACTGCAGCACGCTCTCAGCGATCAGCACGATGCCGACAGTCAACGTCAGCGATGCCAATGCGATCGGCGGATTCAATACCAGAAAGAACCCGGCAATTACGTAGACGACCCCGACAAGCGTGCGCCAGAGAAAGCCTCCTGGGCCTCCGGCCCCGAATGCGTAGATCAAGTGGGTGACGCCGCTAAAGACGATCAGCCAGCCGATCACCATCGAGATACCCAAACCCGCGGCAAAAGGATTGAAGATAGCCAGGAGTCCGGCCACGATCATCAGTACCGCCATTCCAATTGATATGCCTGCCGATCTTTTCAGATCTTCCGCCAGGCCCGTTTGTGTAGTGTTTTGTTCGTTCATTTTCTTATCTCCTTCTATTCTTCATACATGTTGAGGTCGAGTTTCTCGGCTTCAATCGCTCCGAAGTTGCTCTCTCGAAATCCAGTCGCGAATGTAAGCAGGGCAATTTTCAAGTTGAATGCCGCCGGATTCGCAAAAGGCTAGAAACTTTATTGCCGAGCGATCCACCAACCGCACATCAGTTAGATCCAAAATCAAGTGCTTACCCTCTTTGTGGTCATCACAAAGCCTCTGCAGCTCGACGAGTCCAAGGGCATTGAGCCGACCGCTCAGGGCGAAGGTCTCAGACCTCCCGTTTTCCGATGCTTCAATTCTCAACGTCATTGGGTTTTTCTAATCCTCAAGTAGCCGCCATCCATAAGCGCAAGGCGTGTGCCATCCGTAAGTTGTTGAAAATAAATGGAGTGGGAGCGAGAGAGAGAAACGGGATCTCGATAATTAACGAGATCCCGTTATTTCATATTCGTTTTTGGGACCGTTGATTAGTGAGCGGATGCCTTATATTGGTGTTTATTTATCTTGAGCGATCGGATCTTGGATTCAAGGGTTGAAACCGGAAGCCCGAGTTTGGTTGCCGCGCCCGAATGACCGGATACGCGCCCGCCGCATTCCGCCAGAGCGGCCTCGATCATTTCCTTTTCCTGATTGGCGAGTCTGTCTGTCAGCGAACCGCCTTTATCCTGAAACTGAGTTTTCGTTTCTGTTGCGAGCCAGCTCTCATCAACCGTGAAGTTCTCAGTTTCACAGACGATAAGAGACCTTTGGACAACGTTCTGCAGCTCGCGAATATTCCCTTGCCACGGATATGATTCAAAGAGCCTCAGCGTTTTCTGGTCCGGCCCACGCATCCTTCTGCCCGCCATGGTTGCGAAGCGGTCAATGAAATATTCGAGCAAGAGCGGGATGTCTTCTTTACGGTCGCGCAATGGCGGCAATTCGATCGGGAATACGTTGAGCCGGTAATACAGATCGCTACGAAACGTGCCCTCGGCCATTTCGGCTTCCAGATCGCGGTTCGTTGCGGCAACAACTCGCACGTCCGCCGGGATCGGATGGGTTCCACCCACCCTTTCAAACTCTTTTTCCTGAAGAACACGAAGTAGCACACCCTGGGCTTCCAGCGGCAGTTCGCCGACCTCATCCAGAAAGATCGTGCCGCGGTTTGCCAATTCAAAACGACCGAGTCGACGCCCGATAGCTCCCGTAAACGCGCCCTTTTCGTGACCGAAGAGTTCCGAAGCGATCAGCGATTCTGGAATGGCAGCGCAGTTGACGCTTACAAAAGCTCTGTCGCGGCGCTTGGAACGCTTGTGGATGGCTCTTGCGATAAGTTCCTTACCAGTTCCCGTTTCGCCCATTATAAGAACTGTTGAATCGGTCGGAGCAACTTTTGAAACGCTCCTCAATACGGTCTTGATCGCCGGCGAAGTGCCGATGATCTCTTCGAACATCGAAGTCTTGTCGATCTCCTCACGCAGGACGATGTTTTCCATTTGAATCGCTTCTTCGGCCTGCTTTCTCTCTTCAATATTGGTGCGCGTTCCGTACCAATGTATGATCCGTCCTTTTTCGTCACGAAGCGGGTTAAGCCGGATCAAAAACCAGTAGTATTCACCGTCGTGCTGGCGTATCCGGGCTTCGATCTCAAACGGCTCACCTAGATCGATCTTCCGTTTGCGTTCTTCGACCATGTTCTCCGCCTCGTCTGGGTGAAAAATCAGTTTCGGAAGTTCCTCCGACAAACTCTCTTCCAGGGTCAGTCCGGTGTATTCGAGCATGACTCGATTGCAATAGACCACATGCCCATCCGGCGAGAGAACAAAGACCTGCTGAGGGATCAGATCAATTACCTGCCGCATCTCCTCTTCGTTGCGACGGATGTTGGCCTCGGCCCGTTTCTTGTCATCAATGTCTATAGCGGCTCCGCACCACCTGACGACTTCTCCCGATTCGTCGAGCAGCGGCGCAAAACCTATCGTAAACCAGCGATACTGACCGTCAGAACGGCGAACTCGCACCTCACTATCAAAAGGTTCCTTGGACGGGATCGCCTCGCGCAACGTATCAAGCATTCTTGGCACATCGTCGAGGTGTATAAAGTCCGTTCTTGTCCAACGCCATTCCCTGAAATCCTCTAGAGTGGTTCCGGAATATTCCAAAGCACGGAGATTGCAGAAATCTACCTCGCCGTCAGGCGTCAATGTAAAAATATGGGCCGTGATCGTATCGATCGATCTGCGAAAATCTTTTTCGCTCTCGATCACTCTTTGTTCCGCCTGCTTTCGTTCCTCGATGTCAATGCTCGACCCGCACCACCTTACAATCTTCTCGCTCTGATCTAGTATCGGAACGACCCGATGCAGAAACCATCGGTACTCGCCATCAAATCGCCTCACTCTCGATTCGTGGTAAACAGGTGTCCCGGTTGAAACGGCATGATTCCAGTCTTCAGCTACCTCCGCTATATCATCAGGGTGAATTGCCGAGACCCAGCCCGTGCCCATTAATTCAGCGAGTCTGCGGCCTGTGTAGTCGATCCATTGCTGATTGAAGTAATAATAGTTTCCGTCTGGGTCGGCGGTCTGTATGAAAGCCGGTAGGCAATCGAAGGTCGCGTGCAGCGAAATTTGATCCGATTCCGGTTGAGAGTCTGTGTTTTTCTGACGTTGCGCCATCACGTTACCTCTTAGATCATTGACGGGGCCTAAAAAGCGTCGAAGATGAAGGCAGATTATACTATCCGGCTGACTCAAACAATATGGAAAGACCCAGGAAGCAACTATCTTCGACCGTCCGTGTGTCTCGCGAACGCTTTGGCGCCGGAGTTAATTCTTGTACGAGCGTCTTCTTTCCTGTTTGCTTCGCCTTCTGACTTCGACGGCGTTTCTGTTAATCATTGTAAATCGGACATTTGTCGGAGTTTTTGGCGGGATTTTGGGTGGGAACCTGAAACGGGCACCAACCGGTGCCCGTAACGTATTTAATAAATTGGCTCCGCAGGTAAGACTCGAACTTACAACCCTTCGGTTAACAGTCGAAGATCGCAAGACGAAAATTGAAAATCGCAATTGAGAGGGCGCCTGAAGGCGGCCCTGCCAACGCGCGATAGCGGACAATGATCCGAATAACTGCCCACTGCTCACTGCTCACTGCTTACCCTTTCGTCGTCGAGATATCGACCTTGATCGAGCGCCACTTGCCTTGGCGGAAACGGAGCATCGAAAGCACGCAACGTGAAAAGTGACCGCAGAGGATCGCGAACCAGATGTGCCACGGCTCGAGCGTCGAGGTCTCGCGGATGACGAAGCAGATCCCGAGCGGGATCGCGACCTGCGAGATGATCGAGATGTAGAGCGGGCCTTTCGTGTCGCCCGTACCCTGTAGTCCGCCCGTGTAAGTCAGCGCGACCGAGACGAACAATCCCGAGACACTGAGGAATCGGAGTAGTTGAGTGCCGATTTCGAGCACCAACGGATCGGACATGCCGAACAGACCGAGCAATTGCGACGGGAAGAAGAAGAAGAAAAACCCAACGAAGATCGCCACCAGCAACCCGAATTTAGCCGCAACATGAACCGCCGCGTTCGCTCGGTCGGGTTGTTTCGCGCCGAGGTTCTGCCCGGCCACCGCGGCCGCCGCTCCGAGCAGTCCGAACGATGTCCAGGTGATGAGCGAGAACAGCTGGGTGTACGAGACCGCATAGGCCGCCTGCGCCGCCGCGCTCTCCGCGAGCGACCCGATGAAGGCGAGCATCAGCACGCCGCCGACGTTCATCGCGATTCCCTGAAATCCCGCGGGAAGACCGAACTTGAACAGCTTCCTGATCACCGAAAGATCGGGCGCATAGCCGTGCGGGTGCCTGAGCGAGAGCACCCAGTTGCCGCGGATCAGGTTCCAGAGAGAATAGACGGCGACGAGCCCCGAGGCGATGCTCGTGCCCATCGCGGCGCCTTTCGTTCCGAATGCCGGGATCGGCCCGAGGCCGCGGATCAGGATCACGTTACAGGTCAGATTCAGCACGGTCAGCATGATCGCGATCCGCATCGGGGTTTTCGCGTCCCCGGCCGAACGCAGCGCGCCGCCGATCATAAAGAACATCATCATGCCGATGCTGAACAGGAACATGATGCGCAGGAACGGAAGCGCCTCCGCTTGGACCGCGGCGCTGGCATTGACGAGATTCAGCAGGTACGGCGAAGCGAAATATCCGACCGGAGCGATGAATCCGACGGTGATCAGGATCGCCGTCAGAAATCCCTGATAGAACGTCCGATCGACCTTTTCACGCTCGCCCGCGCCCGTGAAGCGCGAGATCATGATGTTCATCCCGATAAAGATCGACGAGACGAACACGACGACGACGAGAAAGATCTGAAAACTGACGCCGATCGCGGCATTTCCCTGGTAACCGACGAGATTGCCGACGAGGATATGGTCGACGATTCCCTGCAGGCCGCCGACGGCGTTGGTCAGCATGGTCGGCCAGGCGAGCTTCCAAACGGCCGGACCGAGCGGCCCTTCGACGATCGAACGGTCGTACCCGGGTGTTTCGGATTCTTTCGCAGGATCCGCCGGACTGGCTTCCTTATTTTCTTCCGGTTTCATGCGGCAATCAGTCGATGCGTAAGTATAGCTAATCGCGGCGGATTCGTCATTCACGGGAAAAATGCGGCGACCGTGTTCGCGTATTCGATATTTCGACACACCGCAGGGTTACCGACGAACTTCTGTCAAATCGATAAAAGCCGTGTTTTCAGATGATTACGCCGAACAGGAGGTTGGTGCCGGCTTTGGAGATCGAATCGTGGCCCGGTATGTCCGGCGGCCGGAGAATCGATTTTTTTGCTTGAGTTGCGAAGGATACGGGTTTATAGTCCAAATGGCCGTCTTTATTCCGGATGCCGCGACGGCAACTTGTAAGGCGTCCACAACAATAAGAACGACAGGAGAATTGGCCTATGAAAAAATTCATCGCATCAATGATGCTGCTGTTGATGGTTTCCGTCGCATTCGCCGGAAAGACCGCCGGACCGGATGGTGCCATCAACAATCCGAAGACGTATGCAATGTGCCACGATGAATCCGGCAAGTGGAATCCGCAAAGCAAGAGTTGCGATCCCGCTGCCTGCGGATGTCTCTTCCATCAGATCGAAGAGTTTATCATGGACATTTTCGGCTATTGATTCCGGACCTTGTGACCTGTTTTTCTTCCCAAAAAGGGCCCGCGGATTTTGTCCGCGGGCTTTTTCGTATTAAACCCAGATTACGCGTTAACGATTTTTGCCCGCGAAATAAGCGAAAAGCGCGAACGTCTCTTTGGTTGTTTGGCGGTTCGCAAAGGCGTTCCGGCTGCGATTCCGGATCACAAGCATTGCAAAGAAGCGGTTTACGGTCGCGAGCGATCAAAACATCAAACAACCGACCGAGGTCTTGAAGGACGGTCATTTTTCGCGTGTTTAGCGGGAAGCAAATCCTATTGCGTAATCCCGCTTAAAGGGAGCTGCTTCCCAACAGCTCCCTTCCTTTGTGACCTAAAGGACGGGCCGCAAAATGCGCGAGCCCGCGTTAAGGTTAGATCCGCTCCGACCCGTCGCGAAAAGTTTTCAATAAACGGTCGATTTCGATCAATGTTTGGTAAGGATAAGACGATAGACACCGCGCTCAAGGCGTTCGGCGAACCCCTCATCCACTAGTTGATGATTCGCACGTCCGGTTTCCCAACGGGGCAGTCCGATGGCGCGCGATAGATCGCCGCAAAGCGTGGTCCCGCACATTGCCAAATAGGTCCGCGCAAGTTCGGCAACGGCGTCGTCGCGTGTGGCGCGTTTTGCCAATTCCTTCGGGAACCTGGCTTCAGCAAGCGTCCAGATATAGGTGAACTTCGGTTCGTACACGACTTCCTGCGGAACGACTTTGAGGCACATCTGGAGCTGGTCGAGCGCCTTGGTCATCTCCTTGCGATCTTCGATCCCGGCTTCCGAGCGAAGATCGGCGCTCGCCATTTCCCATTCTTTGCGCAGCACTTTCAGGATCCGCCGGGCGGTCGGCGAGAGACGTTCCGTTTCATCTTTTTTTGGAATTCCCCAGATGGCGTTGAAATGCGGGATCAATCGCGGCGCGACGAACATCGACCGGCCTTTCACGAGTTTTGAATAGAAGACGTTTCCGCGCCGCATCACTTCGTCTTTCAGAATCCAGGCAAGGCTTGTTTCGGGGTCTTTCTGCACATTTCGCGGCGCGTGGACGTCGCGGCGTCCGCAGACGGCGACGTAAACGCTGGGAAGGTTGGTTCGCGAATCGGTAAGGCCGAGGCAGAATCCGACATCTTCGACCATTTGCTCGACCTGCACGGCGGTTTCAATCTTAAGGACCTCTTCACGCCTCCATTTCCTGTCGCGATAGAGTTCGACTTCCTCCGGGAGCGATTTCATGGGGAAACAATAGCACAGTGAGCAGTGAGCAGTGAGCAGTGAGCAGTGAGCAGTGAGCAGTGAGCAGTAAGCAGTGAGCAGTGAGCAGTAAGCAGTGAGCAATGAGCAATGAGCAGTGAGCGGTGTTTGGAGTTCCGCGTTCGCGCGTCCCGTGGCCGATATGTATGGGTTCTGCTCTCCGGAGTAGCTGCGATCGGATAGCTGGGAACTGAGTGCAGGGCGAACCGACTTAGTCGTGCCGCCCCCAGCTTGCTGCTCACTGCTTACACTAACTGCTCACCGTTCGCCGCTCACCGCTTACTGCTTGGGTGCCGACGACTGAACGGTGATCAGCGAGCCTTTGCCGATCTCGAGATCGTCCTTGCCCTGGACCACGACCGATCCGGCGCCGGCGCTGCCCCCGATGATCGCCCCGATCGCCGCGCCCTTACCGCCGCCAAGGATCGCCCCGATCAGCGCTCCGGCACCGGCGCCGATGCCGCCGCGTTTGACGGTTTCCTTCGTCTGGCTGTCGCCCTTGGCGGTGCCCTCGGTATCGACCTTGATCATCTTGCCGTCAACACCGGTTATCGACTGCAGAAATCCCGCGAAATCGTAGGTTTCGCCGGTCCGCAGCGTGATCTTCTCGAAGTTGAGCGTGATCTGCGACCGGCCGCTGACCTTTCCCGAACGGTTGACTCCGGAGATGTAGCCTTCGATCACCGCGCCGCGGAAGTTGTCCGGCGACTGCACGGTCATTCGGAACCGGTCGTTGTTCTGCGAGACCTTCGTCGTCAGGTCGTTCTCAAGCACGCCCGTCACCATCGTGCCGTTCGGGACGATGAAGTCGCCGGTACGGACATTGCGGGTCGTCGGCGTATTGGTGGACGTGTTTTGCGTCGAATTCGGAACATCGGTCGGATCGTTCGTCGAATAGACCTGGCTGTCGGAATCGTTCGGCTCGGGGTCGTTGTTCGTGCTGACGGTCGTCATATCCGGATCGGTGTCGATCCCGAGCCGCGCGACCGAATCGGTCTTCGAGTAATAACTGTCCGCGAAAACAGTCTGATTAAGATATCCGGTCGTGACTCTTCGCGTGACCTTCATCGACTGTCCGTCGTCCTCGGCCGCAAAAATGATCGTGTAATCGCTCTCGCCGCCCGTGCTCGAGACCGTCAGTTGGTTGTTCGCCATCAACGCGCGCACGCGGATCGTTTTGCCGCTCGCGTTTTCGGTGCGCGTACGGCCGTCGGCGCTAAACGTCACCGCCGATGCGGTACTCGAGGCGAGCGTCACCTGATTGCCGCGGATCTCGATCGCGATCTGTTCGGGCGCGTTCAATTTCTCTTCGAGGTCGCGGCGGTCGGAATCCGAAAGATTCGCGTTCGAGACGACGTCGATATTCTGGTCGCTGCGATTTGAATCAAGCCGGTAGGTGCCGTTAAGCGTACCTGAGACCTTCGAAACCGACCGGTACGCCGTGTTTCCGCCGGTGTTCCAGTTCCAGTTCACGGAATAGTTAGACGCGAGCCGGTCAAGCAGCGTCCGGACCTCGGTCCAGTCTTTCTGCACGGTGTTGTTGACGTTGTTCGACCTCAGGAAGTCGGAAACGACCTTTGCGGTGTTCAGGACATCGAGGACGTCGTCCGCGTTCTCGCGCTGGGCGTCGAAGTTCGATTCGAAGGCCTTGATCTGTCGGTCCAACTCGACCACGTCATTCTCCGCGGAATCGTTGCCGGCCGACCCGCGCAAACCGAATCGAAGACTGTAGCGAAGATCGTCGACCTTCGAATTCAGGCTTCTCAGGATCGTGTGAACTTCACGTTGATTCGGTTTTTTTTGTGCGAACGAACTCGCCGCCAAACCGGCGATGGCGACGAAAATCGACAGTGAAAACGTCAGCGCTTTCATGAATTGTGTCATCGTTTTTTATGCTCCTCTCGCGAGAAATCGTGAACCGCACGCCCGCGCAACCTGTTTGAAGCAGATTACGTGCCAAAGCGTTGTCAGTTGATCCGGATGCGGTCCGCGGGCGAAAATTCTATAATTGAATACGCAAGAAGTACCTTGATCCACGTTTATTATCCGGAGAGCATAAAGATGCCCGACAACGATGTAAAAGCAACGGTCCGGTGGGCCGGAGAAGAAATGTTCGTCGCGACTTCGCCGAGCGGACATTCGATAACTGTTGACACTAAAGCAGAAAACAAGACCGCGCCGTCACCGGTCGAATTGTTGATGATCGCCGTCGCCGGCTGCACGGCAGCGGACGTCATCTCCGTCCTCTTGAAAAAGCGCCAGAGGGTTTCGAACTACAAGGTCGAGATCTCGGGCGACCGGATGGACGATCATCCCCGTTATTTCACGAAGTTCCGAGTCCACCATATCGTGTACGGAACGGACGTTTCCGCGCAGGCCGTTGAACGATCGATCGAATTGTCTGAGACGAAGTACTGTTCGGTCGCGGCGACCGTGCGCCCGACTGCCGAGATAACAACGACGTTTGAGATCGTCGAATCAAGCTGAATATGAATGAGTTCGCGATTCTGTTGCTCGTAATTCCGGTTCCCGTTCCGACCCGGCCAGATCTTGATTGGTAGGCTTTTGCGAGGCAGGATTTCGGATCCGGGATTTCGGATCGCCGTCGCGATTTCCGGTGACTGCCGGACGGCTGCGTAATCGCGGAACTCCAAACCCCGACCACCGACCGCCGACCTCCGGCTTCGGGCTACCGTCTCATGTCTGCTTCCCCGATTGCACCGCAACTAAAAATCGTCGAAAATTAGCGTCGGATGAGATCAACGCTGGCTCCCGAAGAAATCGAGCTCAACAAAAAGAAGAAGGTCCTCGACCGGCTGAAGGACAAACTCGCTGACGCCGAAGAGGAAATGGCCGATCTGCGGACCGAACTCGATCTTTTCGAGGGCCGCTACAAGATCGAGGTCGCCCGCTATTATCATGAACTCGATGAGATCGAGGCCGAGATCGCCGAAGAAGAAGCGAAGCTTGTACCCGACGACGAGGAGATCAAGAAGCGCGCAGAGGAACTCCGGCGGCGCGCAGAAGAGTCGGCGGTCGACGAATCCGAAGCCCATTGCGGTCAGAAATGGCGACCGACCGTCGAAGCGAAGAAGGCCTACCATAATCTCGCGCGGATCATCCATCCCGATCTCGCGCTCGATGCCCAGGAAAAGGAACGCCGTCACGACCTGATGGCGAAACTCAACGAGGCATATTCGGCCGGCGATCAGAAGCGCCTGAACAAGCTTGTCGAGGACTTTCGCGATTCGCCCGATCTCGTCAAAGGCGACACCCCGGGCGACGAACTCGTCCGCGCGATCCGTCAGATCTACCAGATCAAGAAACGGCTCATCGAAATTCGTTCCGAGAAGGAAGTCGCGGAATTGTCAGAGCTCTATGTCCTGCAGCAGAAGGCCGATGCCGAGATGCGCGAGGGGCGCGATCTGCTCAAACAGATGGCCGAGCGGACGAAGACGTTCATCCGCAAATCGCAGCGACGGCTCGAGAATCTCAAGAACCTGAACGTCGCACAGGAAGACTATGTCCGTGAAAAGTACGGCATGGATATTTCCGAATTCCGCGAGCAGAAATAGGAATTTGGCGTCTGGACGCGGTAATTTTGCTTGCGAATCCTCGCGAATCAACGCGAACGATTTGGAGCATTCAGACCCGGGTAGTTTTCTCGGGATCAGACTTGATTCATGGAAAATTCGCGCGATTCGCGGGCGAAAGAGAGAATTTGAACAAATGCAGAACGACCCCCAGATAAACAAGGAAGACGTGAACCGGTTCTTGTGCCCGAACTGCGGCGCGAACATG
>JAKQII010000367.1 GCA_029557535.1 Acidobacteriota bacterium | reverse complement strand
CCGTCGTTGTCCTTGACGAAAAGAATGTACTTTCCGTCCTGGCTCCAGAAATAACCGGGGATCGGTCGCTTCGTTTCGAAGGTGACCGGCCGTGCGGCGGAAAACTGCTCGTCGATGCCCTTCACGAAAACGTTTCTGACTCCGTCAAGCGGCTTCATGAACGAGACGAACTTGCCGTCGGGCGAAAGCTGCGATCCGGAAATCTCCGGATTTCCGAAAAATATCTCCCGATCAAGCAGCGCCGGTTGCTGACCGGCGACCGACAGCGCTCCGACCAGCAAAAACATGCAAATTAATAGCTTTTTCATTGATTTCTCCACAAAAGATCTGAACCCGATTTGCGCATTTGAAAGGGCGAATCGGCGACGAAGCGGCTCAATTTCCGGCCCCGTGCGACATTCGCAAGCTCGGGGCAATCGTTTCAGTTCGCAAATCCGTTCGATTGTTCTCGATTTTCCTACGTATCCGGCGGCCGTTTGGTTCTGGACCTTAGGTGATTCGGATCGGAAACGGAACGAAACTGAGTACAAAAATGATCAGGGTCAGGACCGCGACTGCGATCCGCACATTTCCAAGCGGTTCGTTCTCAAGCGGTACCGGATGCTTGAAGCGGAGCAGGAAGCCCATCAGGACCGCGAACAGAATTCCCGCGGGACTATTGAAGAAGAACAGCCCGGCCAGCGACAGCGCAAGCATCGCGATGAACGCCGCGCGCCCGAGCCAGTGATGGAATTGCGGCCCAAAGACCGCGAATACCGCGTGTCCGCCGTCGAGTTGCCCGGAAGGGATCAGGTTAAGGGCCGTGATCAGAAGTCCGAGCCACGCCGCCGAGTAGAACGGGTTCGGAAGCATGGGAACCGAAAGATCGATGCCGAACAAGAAAGCAAGACCATGAAAAATAAGCGGATCGGAAAAGACCAGCAGGCCCTCCGGCATCTCGGCGGGAAGCGGCTCAGGTGAACTTTGAAACGTCGCGAACGCCGTGACCGCGATCGGGAGAAGCGCCACAAATCCGGCGATCGGACCCGCAACGCCGATATCGAACGTCGCCCGGCGGGACGGCAGCGGCGATCTGATCTTGATGAACGCGCCGAACGTCCCGGCCGGTCCGAGCAACGGCGGTGTCGGGATGAAATACGGAAGCGTCGAGTCGACACCGTAGCGCCGGCAGGCAAAATAATGCCCGAATTCGTGGCACAAGAGAACAAACAGCAATGAAATGCTGAACTTCAGGCCGTAGGCGAGCACTTCAGGTTCGCGGAACATCAGCATCACGGTCTGTCCGATCATTTGAGCGTAATAGGCCGGGAAATGCAGGGCGAAATCCGTTGCAGATACCTCGGGTCCGACGTTGGCAAAGATCGGCAAGATTCCAAACGGATAAAGCGTCCCGGCGATCGTCACCGTCACGAACGCGATCAGGAAGAAGACGAAATGGCGAACATAATCCCTGAGGGCCGGCTTGGGTGCCGTCATGAAGATCTGGAATTCGCGAAGATCAAAATCGGACATTTGAAAAACAAAAAATCGTAAATCGCAAATGAAATCTTAGCATCCTGCGACTTACGATTCGTAGTTGTACTCTGCAAAACCGGCGGATTAGTCCTTGACCGCCTTTGCCTGAAGCTCCTTGCCGGGCTTGAACCGGATGGTTTTCCCGGATGGGATCGGGACCTCTTTACCTGTTCGAGGATTGCGACCGACGCCGCGTTTGCGCGCCTTGACAACGAAAACCCCGAACCCTCTTAGCTCGATCCGCTTTCCATCCGCGAGAGCGTCTTTCATTGCGTTGAAAAGTGAATCGACCACCTGTTCCGCCTTCTGTTTCGGAACGCCGGTTTTGTCGGCAACACAGTTGACGATGTCAAGTTTGATCATAATCGCCTCCTTTTCTCGAAATAGTTGAGAGGTTTGGTCTTATTTGATTTCCTCGATAATATGCCTGAACCTTTGCCCTGTCAATGTTTTTTCTCGGCACGCGCACGCTAAATCCAGTAATTTCCAATTTTACGAAAGTTCTCGTAGCGATTTCGGCTGAAAATTCAGGCTTTGGCGCGGCGGCGGAACGCGAGGTAGGTTTCGATTACTTTCCCGGGTGCTTCAAGGTGAGGGAAATGGCCGATCTTTTCCATCTCGACGATATCGGTCTCGTGCGGAACAACCTCACGAAAACGGGCAACAAGATGGCCGCCCGAGACCGGATCGTCGAGGCCATTGATGAACCGGAACGGGACGCCGATCTTCTGAAGCGCGCCGACCCAACGATCGCGGTTCGTCGCGCGTTCGGTCATGTAGCGTATCAACAAGTGGGCGACCCGTTTTCCGTCGTTGTGTTTGAAGATCGCGAGAATTTCGTCGAGTTCCTGATCGGAAGGCTGCGTACTGCGGCCGAAAACCGACGCGAGGCTCGCCTTGAAGCGTCCGTCGGTAAGAAATTTCGCGAACAGACGACCGACCGGGCTGATGAGAAGCTTCTGGGCAAGAATCGGTCGGTGAGTTTCCGGGAAGAGCGCGCCGTTCATGAAGCAGATCGACTCGATCGCGAATCCGAGCCGGCCCAAGTCGCGGCGCGCCAGAAATTCCTGCGTGATCGTATTCCCGTAATCATGGGCGAGGATGTGTACGCGGGTGATGCCCGATTCGGCGAGTGCGTTCTCGAGAATGTCCGCCTGACGAAACGTCGTATAGTTGAAATCGATCGGCTTCGACGAAAACCCGTAGCCGATCATGTCGAAAGCGACAAGCGGAAATTGTCCTGCAAGTGCCGCCCAGACCTTGTGATAATCGAATGATGACGTTGGAAATCCATGCAGGCACAGTACCGGAACGCCGCCCTCGCCGGCCCGTATCCGAAAGACATCGAGACCGCCGATCCTGACCGTCTCTCCGCTCTGCTGCCACATTTCGTAGTTCATCGGCGTACCATTCCGCGGGTTCAAGCCCGCACCGAGCTATGTTAAAATCCAGGCATTCAATTTAACTCAAAAGGAAAAAGAGCGAAATGTTACGTGGAAGGGAAAGTTCGAATATCGAGGATCAGCGCGGAATCGGGGGCGGCCGCGTCGTCGCGTTGGGCGGCGGCGGTCTGGGCGTGCTGGTCGTGCTGATTCTGGCACTGGTTTGCGGTGTCGATCCGCGCCAATTGATCGAGAACATGCCGGATCAGTCGCAAGTTCAGCAGCCGCAGATCCAACAGCAGCAGAATCCTCAGCAGCAAGACGATCAGAAGAAGTTCATCGCATCGGTGCTCGGCAGCACCGAGGATGTCTGGCGCAAGATCCTGCCGGCGCAGGCCGGACGCCAGTACCGCGATCCGAAGCTCGTTCTGTTCACCGGTCAGACCTCTTCGGCATGCGGTTATGCGAGCGCCGCGATGGGACCGTTCTATTGTCCGGGCGACCAGAAGCTTTACCTCGACTTCGCTTTTTTCAACGAACTCAAACGCGAGTTCAAGGCTCCCGGCGATTTTGCGCAGGCGTACGTCGTCGCGCACGAGGTCGGACATCACGTCCAGAACCTGGTTGGCACGATGGAACGCGCGGGCGGACGTCAGGAACTTTCGGTCGCGCTCGAGCTCCAGGCCGATTGCTACGCCGGAGTTTGGGCCTATTATGCCAACAAACAGGGATTGATCGAGGCCGGCGATTTTGAGGAAGCACTGCGCGCCGCGTCGGCGGTCGGCGACGACACGATCCAGCGACGGACGCAAGGGTATGTCGTTCCGGATTCGTTCACTCACGGATCATCGCGTCAGCGCATGGATTGGTTTGCCCGGGGCGTCAAGTCCGGCGATATGAGGCAGTGCAACACATTCCGCTAAGGCCGAATGTGATTCCAAAATTCCAAGGATTCCAGATTCCAAATACTTGCCTCTTTGGAATTTTGGAATCTGGTTTATTTCACATCTGGCTGGAAACTCCGTCCGTACAATTCCTGATAGACCCAGCCGAGGAAACGCACTTCGGCGGTGCAGAGCGCTTCGAGCCAGGAGCTTGTGAGATACATCCGCCGCTCGTTCTCGGTGGGCAGTTTCGCCGCCTCGGCGACATGCGACTTCGACGTGTCGAGTTTGTAGTCGCCCGAGATGTCTTCCGATATTTGCCGTACCTCGCCGAGCGTCTGCAGGACCTCGCTGATCCAGTCGCGCAGTTTCTCCTCCGAATCGTTTTCGCCGAGCGCCTGAAAGACGCCGATCGCGAGCCGCGATTCGGCATTCTCGAAGTGATATCGCCTTGCGTCGTTGGCCTCGTCATCCGCTTGTTTCCATTGAAACAATTCCTCGACCTGCGGATGCCGGACCAGCGCGACGCGCTGATCGTTGTTCAAAAACCATTCCAAGAGATCGGCAAGCGAGCCAATGTCGGTATTGCCGTCGGGCGTTTTCCGCAGTTTTGGCGGGGTTAAGTCCATCATTTTCAAGATTTCATGATTTCAAGATTCCAAGATTCCAAGATTCCAAATCTCAAGTCGACTTAATGGATGGAATCTTGGAATTTGGAATTTGGAATAACGCGCATTCGGTTCGTCCAACAATCTCGCCTTTCCGGTTCGTGATCGGCAACGGCGAGAGATTTGCGAGCGTCCCGTCCTCGAAAATGCCAAGTCTTCGGAGAACCGCGACCGAGATCACGGCACGGGCGCGCTTGTCGTCGCCGTCCTCGATCTTCATCGCGATCCCGAGCCCTTTCGGCCAGTTTTCGCACGGCATCACTCCGCAAAGCCAAACGCCTTCCGCTCCGATCTTTGAGACGAGGCGCCCGGGCGCGGCGTCCATCAGCATTGTGTCGAGCCGGCCGGTGCCGCCGACAAGATCCGGATATTTCATCATCGCGGCGGCAACGCGCCCGCAAACCGCGCTCAATTCCGGCTCAAACTCCTTCGGCGGCGCTACGAGCTTTGCCGCGGCCGTTGCCATCGCTCGGACGCTCAATGCGAAGTTCGGCGCGGCACAGCCATCGCCGGCGAGCGGGATGCGTTCGACCGGAGTTTCAGTGAACCGGCTGATCGTTTTCAAGATCTCAACCTGGATCGGATGGTCGAAGTCCTCGTATGTTGCCAAATCCGCCCCAAGCAACTTCGAGTAGGCAACCATCGCCGCGTGTTTGCCGGAGCAATTATTGTGCAGTTGAGTCGGAATCTCTCCGGCGCGGATCATTTCCGCCGCGCGCTTCTCATCAAACGGCAAGTGCGATCCGCATCGCAGATCAGACTCTGTCAGTCCGGCCTTGCCGAGCATCTCCGCCGCAAGTTCGACGTGCTTTCGTTCGCCCGAATGCGACGCGCAGGCAAGCGCGACCGCTCGTTCGTCATATCCGAATCTCTCCGCGCCGCCGGCCAGCAAGAACGGCATCAGCTGAAACGGTTTGGCTGACGAACGGATGAACGCGAGCGTCTCCGGTTCGCCGATCGTTTCGATCTCCGTGCCGGCGCCGTCGACGATCAGCAAATGGCCACGATGGATTGATTCAACCGTTTCACCGCGGATTACTCTTGCAAGAACGTTTGACATATCTTTTGACAGCGAGCAGTAAGCAGTAAGCTGTACGCAGTAAGCTGTTAGCAGTAAGCCGTTAGCAGTAAGCCGTAAGCCGTGAGCAGTAAGCGGTCAGCAACAAGAATTCAAGCCGGTTGCGCGGTTGTCGTCAGCGGTTTACTACTCGTTATCATCGATTTCTGATCTGCTCATTCCGCTGCGCAGTAGCGCGCCGCTGAACGCCGCTGAACGGTTCACCGTCCTCCCAGCATTTCGCGGGCGTGCTGCCGCGCCGTGTCGCTGATCGTCTCGCCGGCGAGCATCCGCGCCAATTCCTCAACCCTTTCGATCGGTGCAAGTTCGCGCGCCGCGACCCGAGTCCGGCCGTTCGCGGTTGATTTCGAAACGACGAAATGGTGATCGGCGAGCGACGCGACCTGCGGCTGATGCGTGACGCACAGCACCTGTTGCGACCCGGCGAGATGTTTCAGTTTCAGCCCGACGGCCTCGGCGACCCGACCGCCGATTCCCGTATCGATCTCGTCGAAGACCATCGTCTTCCCATGTTCCGCCGGGATCGCGATCGTACGGAGAACGAGCATCAATCGCGAGAGTTCGCCGCCCGACGCAACTCTTGCGATCGGCCTGACGCTCTCGCCGGGATTCGCCGAGAAGAGAAATTCGACCCGATCCATCCCTTCCGGCCCAAATGAATCGTCGTCCTCCGGATCTCCGATCACCCGAATCTCGAAGCGCGCCTTTTCGAGTGCGACCGCTTTCAGACTTTCCTCAATCTGACGCGCCATCTTGGTCGCGTCCTTCAGCCGTTGATCGTGCAATCGGACCGCATCCTCGAGAAAGGCCGTCCGCGCCACGGCCAATTCGGCTTCGAGTTCCTTCTCGCGGAGGTCGGCCGTCTCGATGTTCCGAAGCCGCGATGAAACCTCTTCAAAATGCGCGATCGCGCTTTCGATCGTGCCGCCGTACTTGCGTTTGAGACGTCCGATCTCGGCCAGCCGGTTTTCGATCTCATCCAGGCGGTCGGGCGAAAAATCAAGCTTTCCGCTGAAATCGCGAACCGCGAAGGCAAGATCCTCGAGCAGCGCACGCGCATCTGCGAGGCCTTCGTTAAAGGCCGCAAATCCCGAGTCGTATTGCGCAAGTTCTTCGATCTTGCGCGCGACCTTGTCAAGCGTCGTAACAGTCGATTCCGGATTTTCGTAGAGAAGAAGGTACGATTCTTCGCTCAGCGCGGCGAGCTTTTCGGCATTATTGAGACGGCGCTTCTCTTCCTCGAGCGCCTCGTCCTCGCCGGCAGTCAGCTTGGCCGATTCCAACTCTTCGAGTTGAAACCGAAGAAGATCCAGGAGTTGCAACTTTTGCGCTTCATCACTGCGGAGCGCGTCGAGTTCGCGCCGGATCTCGCGCAGTTTGCCGAAACTGACCGCGGTTTTCTCGCGCAGAAGAGAAAGTCCGGCGTACGCGTCGAGCATTTCGAGATAATTAGTCGGGTCGGTCAGCGACGCCTGGTCGCCCTGTCCGTGAATGTCGACGAGAAACGGCCCGATCTTTTTCAGAAACGCCTGCGTGACGATCTGGTCGTTAACGATGATACGGTTCCTTCCGGTCAAAGAGAGTTCGCGCCGGACGATCAGTTCGACGTCGCCGCTGCCCTCCAACTCGACACCGCTTTCGTCGAAGATCGCAACCAACTCGGGCGTCGCACTGACCTGAAAGATCCCTTCGATCCGCGCCGACGATTCGCCTTCTTTGACGAGGTCCGATGAGACCCGGTCGCCGGTCAGCGCGCCGAGACTGTCGACGATGATCGACTTTCCCGAGCCGGTCTCGCCGGTGAGCAGGTTCAGCCCTGCAGCGAACTCGATTCCCAGTTCGTCGATCAGGGCGATGTTTCGGATTTTGAGCAAGGACAGCACGTTTGAAATCCGGATCGTGAATTCAGAAGGACGCGAAACAATATCGTCGGTTGTGAAATTATCGTTCGTGAGACCGGCAATTGCAACGGTCTACTTCTTCTTCGGCACCGCATTCTCGCCAACGGTCCACTTGCCCTCGCTGAAAACCGCGTCGGGTGGGAATGCAGTTTCGAGATTATCGGAGTTCCAGTCGACGGTTCTCGATTTGCGGTAAAACAGCAGCTCGGCCGGCGAGCCGATTCTGATCCGGTCGAGGCGCGGGAAGACGTAGAAGTCAGACGCGTCGTATTCTTCGAGCCCGGTCAGTCCGCCGAGGGAGCCGATCGCCGCCACTGATGCGATCACCGGCTGACTTTCACGTCGCCGGAGCTTATTGACCGCGATGTCGGTGTTGAAAGGCCGGTTGCCCGGTCCCGGGTTGACGATCGAGACGCCGCGAAACATCCACCAGACAAGTCGACCCGAGGTGTTCAGCGGAAGCAGTTCGTAATTCGACGGACTCAGTGATTGTTCCGTCCCGTCGACGATCGACTGCAGACCCGCAAAAAACGCGACGAAATTCAGCTTGACGAGAAACATTTCGTCCTTGCCGCTGAGCGCGCCGGTCTCGATCAGGATCACCGGCGTTCCCCAGGCCGAGAAATTGTCGCCGAAAGCGCGTCCGTTGTAATCCTCGTCGTAACGGCCGATGTTGCCTCGAATGAACCTGTTCAGCGCCAGGACCATCGCCGCGCAGATTCGCTTGTTGCGCTCGTGACCGGCGCTCGTGATCCCTTCTTTATTCCCGCGGACGGCAAGAAACGAGATCGCCGCCTGACGCGCGAAGGGACCGGCGGCCGTCAGTTCCTGCTGATTGTGCAGATTGAACCCGATGTTCGGGGCCCAATCGTCGCGGAGCTTTTTGAGAAGCTGGCCTTCCGGGGTTTTGAGCGCGACCGCGTCACGGTTGATATCGATGCCCTGCAGATTGTAACGCTGGTATAGTTCCGATCCGTCCGGATTGAGCATCGGGATCGCGCGGATCGTGAATTTCGCCGCGAAGTTCTTGACCCACTCATCGTCCTCGTGCGTTTTGAGGTAGGCGAACATGTCGAACAGCGCACTTGTCGCCGTCGGCTCGTCGCCATGCATCTGCGACCACATGAACACCCGCAACGGGCCGTTCCCCCATTCCATTTGATAGATCTCGCGGTTTCCGTAGCTCAGTCCGACCTGCTCGATCTTGATCCCGAGCGACTTCATCTTCTCGAGGTATTGCTTTACGTCGGCGTGCCGCACGTTCGACGGAAAAATATTCGAAACATGCGATTTTTCCCACATTTCGGCGAAATCCTCCGGTGTCTGCGCTCTGGTCGTGGCGAGCGGGAGAAGAAACAAAACGAGCGCGAACAGGGGGACAAGTTTGGTCATTTCAGATGATTTGAATCACTCCAGCAGGAAATTCAGATCCATTATTGCATCAGTCACATGGACGAGTCGCGTCTGGGGTGCAAACTTCTTCGATTCAACGGTTACGGTATAACTGCGCCCGACCGCGACCGAATAGAAACGGTACTTCCCGAACTGGTTTGTGAGTGTCGATCGCTCGACACCGTCAGGGTCGGTGATCGTCACCTTCGCGCGGGCAACGCGCGCTCCCTGCGCTGACGAAACGGCCCCGCCTACCGAAACCGACGCCGCCGTCGGCGTCAGCAATGATAGCATGCTGCTCGTAAAAGTCATGTTCAGGGGTGACGCGGTTGCGTCGGCTGTCTCGGATTTGACGATGCTGTCGTCGAAACCGATCACCGTCATTGGCGGCGCCCCGTCCGCAATATCGAATTCGATCGTCAGGATCTGTCGGGTTCCGGCCGCAAACGGCGCGTTCGGCGCCTTGTCGATCAGCACGCCGAGCTTGCCGACGTTCGCCTGGCTGTCGTTGAAGGTGACCGCTGCGCCGGAAGCATCGGTTCCTGCACTGATATTCGCCGGATTGCTGAGTATGGTCGGATCGAACGTCAGGGTGAACCCGGCGCCGACTTCGTCACCCTGCGACTCGAGTTCGATTCCGACGAAAAGCTTGTCCGCGATCCTGTCGATCCGAACGGGCCGGATCTCGCGCGGAAGCAGATTCGAACGCAAGCCGTCCTTTAGTTTCGCTGACGACAATGTGGCCGTGTTGGGGCCAAGCGCCGGGGCGAGCGGATCGAGGCCGTCGGCGAAGCGCCGCGTCTGGATGACGTCGGAAATGGATAGCGAACCATCGCCGCCGACGGCTAGCGGTGCCGTGTCGGCCCGCTGAAATTCGTTGTACTGAAGATCGGTGTCGAGCTTCGCGGCGAACCGCCGGGACTGCCCGACATCATTTGCATCGACAGTGCCGTCGCTACCGTTCGGCCGCGGCGACAGGTCCGATTCGGTATTTCCGCCGAGTGTTGTGATTTCCGCGTCCGGAACCGAAGGCGGCGATTCGACGTTTCCGGCGTTGTCGCGGGCGATCGAATAGAACCTGTAGTTCGTTCCCCAGTTTCCGCTGTAAAGCACGCTTGTCCCGGTGGTTTCGGCACGAAACAGAGTGAAGGGACCACCGTCCACGGAGACGTAGATATCAACTCCCTTTAGCCCGGTACCCGTCGGATCGTCCTGTCCGGACAGCTGCAAAGCAATGTCCGGATCGACGGTCGTCGGCGGAAGCGGACTGACCGCGCTCGTCGGAATACCGCTGTCGAGCAGGTTCGTCGCCGCGTTCGTCGCGATCGCTTCGTTTTCGTCGAAGACGATCGACGCGAGATTACTGATCTCGGTCCGGCTCGGCTGTCCGGCGGTCGGTTCGATCGTGAACGTCACGTAACCCTCGCCGTCGCCGTTCTGGTTGTTCGGCGGGAGAATCCCTGCCTCGGCACCGAGCGGCGCCTCGCCGGTCGACGGATCGATCGCCTGGATGACCCAGAAGATCCGCCGGTTGACGAGATCGAGACCCGCGGTGATGTCGGCCTTCAGATTGCCGACGTCGTCGTCGAGCTGGACGCGCTGCTGATAGAATGCCTGGTTGTCGGGGACGACGTAGCGATACTGCTTGAAACCGATCTCGCGAATACGGACGGTACGCGGATCGAGCGTCGCCGGCAGTGTGTCGGTGATCGCGATCCGCTGTGCCGGAGCGGTCGCGGTCGATAAGTTCTCAAAGTTTATTCGGTAGAGCAGCGGTTGATTTACGGGGACGAATTTCTCCGGACCCCAGCCGTCAGGTCCGATCTTCTCGTTCGGGTCGAACGCGCCTGCGAACCTGACAATCAATTGGTGCGGATAGAAGTTCAGGCACTCCTGAAGGTACTGAATGGCCTGAAATATGTCCCAAATGTCACTGACGAGACCGAATTCAGGAAAAGCCGCATTTGCGCATTCGATTGAGGCATTCGCGGCTTTCAAAGCAAGTCCGGCGAAGGCCGACCAACCGTCGAAACCGCCCCGTCCCGTGAAGCTTCTTTGAAGGTAATCAGAAGCGATGTTGCCCCCTTCGAGCAAGACCTTTCCCATCGCCGCGGCGCAATCCGCGCCAAGTCTTCGGGCAAGAATCTCAAACAAAATTCGACGGAGGAATTCGGCCCAGCAGTAACTGGCGTTCCTCGAGATCGTTCCCGCAAACGAATTACCGTTTCCTTGACGCACAAGATCCGGCGCAAACATTGGCGGCAAAACATACGTTTGCACTAGCGTCGTTGATGTAAGCGTCAGCTCGATTCCGATCCTGACGTTTCCGCCGGCTTTAATTGCAGGGCAGTAAAGCGCGATAAACCTGAATCCGTCACGATCGATATGGAACGGTATGGTCTCCGGCGTGTAGGGGCTGGGAAGGGAATCCGGAGTCGGTTCGATGTAGTTCGAGCGGTCCAGCTCGTACGGAGTGTTGGCGGGAACGACGATGAAAACCGGAACATTGAAGGCATCGTTCATTCCGTCGTTGTTCGCTGCGATGTTCAGTCTGATTCGACGCGGGGCGCCCGAACGCTGGGTTCCCGGATCGATGACCGAAGTCCGCAGGTTGTATCCGCCGCCGCCTTGAATAACCTCGAAGGCGTTCTGCAGTTCGGCAGACTGGCTGTCAGGATTCGTGACTACGACGTCGTAAAACCCGACCGCGGCGCCACGCAAATCGAAGATCGCGGCTATCGTGTTCGTCGTGACGGCGGTTCGGTACGTCGACACGACCGAGTCGTCCTGTGCGCGGAGAACGACGGTCGCACCCTGTTGGAATTTCGCGCCCGAGATCTCAAGCGCCGTGAATCCTTCGTTACCGGCCCGGTCGGGCGAGACGCTCCTCACCGAGAAAGGCAGGACTTCGGCCTTGATCGTTATGTTCTGGCCCGAACCGAGGCTCGTCTCATCCGGTTTCGCATCAGGGACTTGCTTTGTCTTGTCCGGCGCCTTCCTGAAGTCGTTGCCGAACGAACTCGGTATGAAATCGTTCGTGACGAGAGAATAGTACTGACCGTCGCCGGATTCGGGGACGACGTTTTCCTGATCCGCCTCGCCGGGACGCGTGCCCTGGAAATCGTAATCGGCTCGGCTGACGATCGAATTGAACTTTGTGAAAAGCTCGTTCGACGATCCCTGCTCGCCGAACAGCGAAACCAGAAGCGTCTCACCCGGCGGCGGTCCGAATTTGAAGACCTTTCTGCCGTTCCCGACGATCGTTGTGTTGAGCGGTGCGTTCATCGTCAGTTGGGTGATCGCGACCGTCGTCGGCGCGACCGAGGTCGAGACGTTGTTCGCCTCGTTGGCCTCGCGCACGACGTTCCGCGCGTCCGTTCGGACAATTACGTAATAGTCGCCTTCCTCGACGAAAATGTTGAACGCGTTTAGAAACTCGGTGTAGGTTTCGCCGACGTTCACGGTCGACGGTCCGCGGTCCCGGATGCCGACAAGCGTGTCGCCCGAATCCCAAAACTGATCGCGCGAAAAATAGACCGAATCGCGCCACGCGCCGATCGCGACGTCCGGACCGGCGTTTTGGACCGTCCACGAGATCATCGCCGGGTTGTCGAGATTGATCGTCGCCGGCGCGGTGATGTTCGTGATGTTGAGATCGGCCGGCGGCGGAAGCTGGACATTGACGGGGAACGGTGCGGCGATGTTATTCGTCTCGTCGCTTTCGGCGACGAGGTTGCTGCGGTCCGCGTAAACCAAGACGTAATAATCGCCGGTCAGTCCGTTTGGGATCGCGAACGACTTCGTTTGCTGATAGTTTGCTCCGCCACTCAATCCGGCCGTCCAGTTCAGGAATCCAAGCTGCGAATCGTTCGCGTCAAGGACGGTGTCGCGAGACAAATAGACGTAATCCGTCCAAAGCGTCGAGAGCGTCGTGCTCGCGCCGGTGTTCGTTACCGTCCATGAGACGCTGACCGCGCGGCCCGAATAGACAGGCGTCGAAACGGTCACGTTCGAGGTCTGTAGATCGACCCCGGGAGCGGTGATGCTGATCGGGATCGAGGCCTTGACGTTGTTCGATTCAAACTGATCGCCGGGCAGGCCCTCGGCGATGTTGTTGTACGCGTCGGCCGCGACGAGTATGAAGTAGGATCCCGCAGGTTTGTTCGGTACGAAAACCTGCTTTTGCCGCTGGTATGTCTCGCCGGGGGCGAGGACCTGTGCGATCAGTTCCTGCCCGATCGGTAGATCGCCCGTATTCAGAACCGAATCCGTTGAAATGAAGATCCGGTCCTGCCAGCCGGCCGAATTCGGATTCATCGCCTGGCCGATATTGTGTCCGGTCCACTGGACGTTGATCATGGTACCGATCTGGGCAGTCGGCGGTACGGTAACGTTGTCGATGATGAGATCCGGAAGATTGTTCGATACCGTAAACGGCGTCGAATTGCTCGTGTTGTTGCCTTCAAAGCCGCACTCGGGGACGGCGTTGCCGGCGTCGGTCTGGATTGTAAGGTAGTACTCGCCGTTCATGAATGCGGGGAGACCGAGTGTTTGGTTGATCGTGTAACTCGCGCCCGCCGCAAGTCCGTTCTCGTGCGTGACTTGGTACAGATACTGCGTCGGCAAACCGGAGTTTGAAACGAGATAGATCCGGTCGAACCATGTTCCGTTTGCCGGATTGCTTCCCGTGTTCGTGACCGTGAAGCTGATCGGGATCTGTTGACCGGGTTGTGTGACCGCCGGCATTTGAAAGTCCGTGACCTGAAGATCCGGAGGATTCGACGCGAGCTCGATCTGCCGCGGAGCACTCGCGTTGTTCGCTTCGGCGTTCACGTTCGGATCGAACTCAAAGATCAGATTCGTGTAATCCGTGACCGCGAAAATGTAAAAAGTGCCGCTCAGACAATCGGGAATCCGGACGTTCAATTCGATCAGGGACTCGTTCCCCGCGGGCATCCCGTTTCTGATGGGCGTTCGTCCGAGAAATGTGTCGCTCGGATCAAATGTCTGATCGGCCGAAAGATAGATCGCATCGTAGAAACTTCCCGGAACTCCGAACGCGCCCTGGTTCTTCGAAGTGTAATTGACGGTAATGAATTTACCGCTCTCGGCGTTCGCGGGTGCGTTCGCTTCGCCGACAACGATCAGGTCGGGCGGCGCGACGAGCACGTTCATCGGCGATCCCGGCTGCGTCTCGTCGTAGCCCGCGTTGTTCGTTTCGTTCGTGAACTCGTAAATGTCGTTGAATGCGTCGGTGACGACAAAGACGTACCATTCGCCTTCGATGTCATACGGCAATGTGACGAACTGCGGGACTTGGCGTGTTGTGTCGAGCGTGTTTGCGCTGTAAGTCTGGTTCGGCGCCAACTCGCCGCCGTGGCCCGCGGTGAATAACAGACGATCGTTGTTTGGGTCGAGGGTCGTGTCACGCGAGAGATAAACGCGGTCGCGCCAACCTTTGAAATTCCCGTCGCTGTTGCGTTCGTTGCTTCGGTTTCCCTGATTCCTAACTGTCCAGTCGATCTGGATGGGCGTGCCCGCGAACGCCTGTGCGGGTGCCTGAACGCTCTCGACGACGTAGTCCGGCAGCGGCGGCACGTTGAGCGTGACGGCCTTCGAGAAGAGATTGTTGGTTTCGTTCTCCTCGTTGACGTTGTTGAATTGGTCGGTGACGACGTGGAAGTAGTACGCTCCCGTCAGCCCGGCAGGGATCTTGACGTTGACCGATGCGATATAGCTCTCGCCGCTATTGAGCGCGCTGACGCTTGTCGAATCGGCAAGGAAGATCGCGCCGCCGATGCTTGTCGGGCTCGTGCCTACGAAAACGCGGTCTTTCCACTGCGGCGTGTTCGTCGGACCCTGACCGTTGTTCGTGACGGTCCACTGAACGGTCACCGTCTGGTTGAAGAACGCGGTCGCCGGCGCGGTGATGTTCGTGACCTCGAGATCCGGCCTCTGGAGACGCGTCACCGTGACCGGATGGAAGCGAACGTTGTTGTCTTCGTTGACGCCTTCATCGATTTGCGGCGGATCATCGGTCTTGACGTAAATGAAGTAATTGCCGGTCTGCGTGATCGAATCCGTCGGGATCGCGACGTTTTGGATCCGGTTCACCGACGTCGCCGGGGCAAGGCCGCCGGCCAACGCGAATGTTCCGATCAGAACGTCGTTTCCGACCTGATCATCGAGCGAGAAATAGACACGGTCGACGAAAGCACCGGCGTTGCGGTTGCCGGCGTTGGTGTCGGTCCAACCGAGCGCGAACGGCGTGTCGGTCTCGACCTGCGGCGGCGACGACGTCGACGTCACCTGAAGATCCGGAACGCGATACTCGAACCCCGTCAAACCGAACGTCGTGTTGTTGGTCTCGCCCGTGCCGGCCGGCTGTCCCTCGTGAACTGAGTCATCGTAGTCGACCCGAACGTAGAAGAACGCGTTCCCGGTCGGCGTGACAGGCGTCGTCGGGATCGTTACGTTGACCGACTTGGAATCGGTCTGACCGGGATTCAGGACCGGAGACTGCAGGCCCGTGAGAAGGAGGATGTCGTCCGCGTTACCGGCGACGCCGTCGGGCGAAAAATAGACCTGCGACCGCGACGTCGCGTTGGTGACGGCGCCTCCCTGATTCGTTACGTCGTACGAGATCAGGTAAGTCACTCCGGGCTCGGTCGAAGACGGAACCGAGAGATTTTGCGCGACGAGATCCGGAAGCGCGACGTCGATGGTGCGCACCGCGACGTTGTTTGCGTAGTTGTCGCCTTCATCGATCGCGTGATTGCGGTTGCTGATCACGAAGAGGTAATACTGGCCGTTGCTGGGGATTATCGACGTCGGGAACGAAACTGTCTTGACGGGACTGACCGCTGCGCCTGGACCAAGCGGGGTCGCGGTGAAATTGTCGACGATGAACGTGTCTTGATTGACGTTCAGCTGATCGTCGGTCGAGAGGAATACGGATTCGCCGAATCCCTGTCCGGTCGAGACCGCGCCGATGTTCGTCACGGTGTACGAAATATCGAAGGTCTGATCGGTGCCGACGCTTGCCGGCGCGCTGAAATTGCTGACCTCAAGATCCGGTCGCGAAGGTTTGAATGAGACGGTCGCACGCGCCGAATTGGCTCCGAACTGAGCGATGATGTCGGCGCTTCCGTAGTTTGGGTTGACGGCCGAATCGATCTGAAATACGGCTTCTGACGATCCTTCGGGAATGAAGATGTTGGTGTTCGGCAGCGAGATCGCCGTAGAGCCGTCGGCGATCGAAAGCGTTACGTTCGCGCCTCCCGTCGGAACGAGGGCCGGGTCGAGCCGGACCGTTCCATGTCCCGATGTGCCGGCGTGAAACGGATGCGGCTGGTTGATCCTGAGCGTGAGCGGCGGATGCTGCGCCGGTGGAATTCCCCACGCGATCCCAAAAAGGATTCCGGTTTGGGTCGCGAAGTAGATCTGCTGTTGATTGAATCCGTCGGCGTCGATCCTCGAGATCTGGTACGCACCGCCGTAGGAATCGTCGCCGCCGAAAAATGCGAGCCGCGTTCCGTCGGGCGACCAGACCGGGCTTTGCCAAAACTGAAACGGATAAATCGTACCGATCGAATTGCCGGCCGCATCGAGAATCCGGATGAACCGAACCTGGATCTCTTGATTGGTGTTCGGATCTATCTGCGTTTCAAGATCGGAAATGGCGATCTTTGTACCGTCCGGCGAGAATCGGGCCTCGGGCGGAATGTAACTTTCGTTCGATGTGAACAGCGTCGAGCAGCCGGTTCCGTCCGGATTCATGACGTAAACCGTCCCTCCATTTCCAAAGATTATCCTCGAGCCGTCGGGCGAATAGTCGGGCGTATCAAATCCGATGATCCCGGGGTAATAGCCGTCTCTGGGCGTCCTTACTCGCTTCGGGCGCGCCTTTTTGGCTCCCGAAAAAAGGCAGCTGCCGCCGTCGTTGAGCAGCATTTGATCGCTGCCGTCGGCATCCATCGAATAGATCCCGGAATTGCCGAATTCATCATAGCTGACATAGACGATCTTAGTGCCATCCGGCGAGAACGCGGGCTGAGCTTCGGGCAGGTTGTTGAACGTCAGTCGCCGTTGGTCGGTCCCGTCGGCGTTCATGATGTAGATCTCGCGGTTGTTGATATCGACGGGGTTCTGGTCGTCTTTGCCATCGCGGCGGCTGACGAAGACGATCTTCGAATAATCGGGCGAATAAGACCCTTCCATGTCGTCGATGTTCGCGATCGTCGATCTCTGCAGGCTGCCGCTCGGATCGAGTTCATAGGTTGCGGTGGGTGCGTTGTTGAAACCGAGGTTGAGAGCCTCCCCGAAAAGGACCTTTCCGGTGATGCCCGGTCCGACATTGTACGCCGACCGACGGCGTTCATGCGAGGGCTTGTTTTGATCGCGGTGAGAATCTTTGTTTGCCTCAGATCGCGACTCGCCGTTTGCTGCCTGTAAGAAGACGACAGCCCTTTCAGAAAAGGCGAAAGTCACGAGCGCGGCAATCGCTGCGGCGATGACAACGTAGCGGCATTTCGAGAGTTGCGTAACCGAAAGCATTCTCCAAATTCTCCTTTATCTGACAAGTTAGGACTTGTTGAAGAATGCGGAAAGAACCATTCGGAACTGACATTTTTGTTGATGCGAGAAAATATCCGGAACGATCGAGGACCGATTCGCGACGATCGTCCCGGACACCGGATCACGGTTGGGGGATCACACCCGGCAACGGAGCGTCGCCGCTCGACCCGAATCCAAAGATCTGAACGCCGCTGGTCGAACCGTTAAGGAACCAGGTGTTCGACGCGGGCCGGAAGATCGCCGCGTCGCATTGTCCGTCGCCGTCGTAATCGCCGGGGACCGGAACGTCGCCGGGAGCGCCGAACGGGAATGAATAGTACGAACTGTCTTCGCTCCGCAGGATGAACCATACACCCGATGACGGACGCCAGATCGCGACGTCCGTTTTGCCGTCGCCGGTATAGTCGGACGGAACGAGCAGGTCGTCGCTGGCACCGAATTGATAAACGATGACTCCCGCGGTCGAGCGATTGATCCACCATTGCGAATTCGACGAACGGTAGATGGCGACATCGTCGCGGCCATCACCGTCATAGTCGCCGACGACCGGCAAATCTCCCAAGGCACCGAACGGAACGACCGAGGCGCCGCTCGAAGTCGAAAGATACCAAACACCCGTTGACGGTCGGAAGATGGCGGCTTCGGCCTTGCCGTCGCCGTCGTAATCGCCGGGAACCGGGATGTCGCCGGAGGTCCCGAACGGGAACGAGTAATACGAATGATCCTCGCTCCTCAGGATGAACCATTCGCCCGATGACGGACGCCAGAACGCAACATCGGTGATCCCGTCGCCGGTGAAATCCGCGGCCGCCGGCGCGTCGGATCCCGTGCCGAACTGAAAAGCGTTGTTGCCGCCGTCCGAGCTCCTCAGATACCACCATTCGCCAACGCTTGGCCGGAAGATGGAGACGTCGGTACGACAATCGCCGTCGAAGTCGAAATCGGCGTTCTTGCCCGAGCGCTGAACGGCGTCAGTCTCGAACGCGCCGATGTCCACCGTATTTCCGACAACCCTGAAGAAACACCCGCCGCGTTGGTCGAAACGAAGCCGGAAGCCGTTCTGATCGACGGCCAGAGCGTTGCTGCCGTTGTTGATCGCCGGGCTTCCCGCGAGGAGCGCGACCGTTTTTGTCGGCCCGCCGTTGTCCTGCGGTCCGCCGGCAGCGAGTAGCGGATCGACACCGATGATGTCTCCGGCAACGCCGAACCCGGTTCCGGCAGGATTGTTGCGGACGAGATTGTGACCGCTTGACGTGAAGTTGTCGCCGCTGACGTCCGAACTTGTTCCGTTGTTGTTGTTCGCGATGATCGTATTTTGGACGATCGTCGTAACGCTCGGCGTTAGTTGCGGATGACCGACGCCCGTACCGCCGTTCGATGCCGAAAAATTGCCCGTGATCGTCGAATTGATGATCCGCATCGTCGTTGAATTGTTCCAGATCCCGCCACCGCGTCCGCTTCCGGAGGCGCCGTTGTGGGTCGAGTTTCCGCTGATCGTCGAATTGATGATGTTCATCGCGTTCGAACCGATCGTGGCGATTCCGCCGCCGCTGTGGACCTCCTGTACCGCCGGCAGCGTGTCCTGGCACTGATTGTCGAGAATCGCCGAACCGACGATCGTAACCGTGCCGACGCCGCCGCTATTGCGGTTGATCCCGCAGCCCGTTCCGCCGGTGATGCCTGCCGCCGTGTTGCCCGAAACGGTCGTCGAGCGAATCAATAAAGTGCCGCTTGTGGTAACTTCGATCCCGCCGGCGCTGTTGCGTCCGGTATTGTTTGTCACGTGTGAATCCGACAGGAGACCGTTCGCGGAGATCATGCGGATGCCGCCGACAGCGCCCGCCGACTGATCGGACGGGCCTGAATAGTTGTTGGCGTCGACGGTCAGGTCCGTGATCGTCAGATTCACCGCATTGAACGATGCTCCGGCGACGTCCTGCGAGGTCGTGTTCCCCGATATTGTCGTATCGGTGATGGTCGCGACCTGCGCCAGTCCGGAATCGGTCGAGTAATATCCGCCGCCCTGGGCGGACTGCCCGGAGACCGAGTTGTTGGTGATCTGAAGGCCCGAAACGTGAATGTTCCGGGAATTCGTAAGATTCAATCCGCCGCCTAGATTTGCGTTGTTGTTGGTGATTTTTAGATCGCGCAACGTGATCGTGTGCGACGAATTTGCAAAGATTCCGCCGCCTCGGCCGTCGAACGACGAAGTTGAGCCGGTACCATTGCCGCCGCTGACCGTGAGACCGCTGATCGTTACGACCGCTTCGTTGTCGAAATAGAAGACCCGGCTCGCGCCGCCGCCGCTGATCGTCAGCAGATTCGCCCCCGGACCCTGGACCGTCACCGGAATACCGGGAAAATTCGTCCCTTCGCGGGTGATGCGGAGCTCGCCGCCGGTGAGCGTGATCGTTTGCGGCGAGCTGAAAACGACCGGATCGAACGTGATCAGATCTTCCTGGCCGTTGGCGTTCGCTTGGTTGATCGCGTCGCGCAGGCTTCCGGCGCCGCTGTCGTTCGTGTTTGAAACGACGAAATTGCTGGCGCTTGCGGCCACCGCAACGACCGCCACGATTACAAAACACAGATTGATACGGATCGCTTTGCCGGCGAAAATTTCGAGATACGACTTCATTTCAGAGCCTCCAAATGTCTTCTTTGCCCGATTGTTGATTATGTTGATATGCGGAAACAGGGAACGCGAAGTGACAAATCGACGGAAGAAGCGGGTGGTTTCACGGGATTTCAGGGTATAATCCCAAGCAAACCAAGGCGTATGTACGGAAACGAGGATTCGGAGATCACACGAATTCTGAAAGATTGGAACGACGGCGTCGCGAACGCGAAGGACCGTTTGTTGCCGCATGTCTACGACGAACTCCGGAAACAGGCGCGGATCGCGATGTCCAACGAGCGTTCCGACCACACGCTTCAGCCGACCGAATTGGTCCACGAGGCCTTCATGAGACTTGCGAGCCAGTCGGGAATCGACTGGAAGGATCGTCGGCATTTCTACGGCGTCGCGTCACGGTTGATGCGGCAGATCCTCGTCGATCACGCGCGGACGAAAGCGGCGGCCAAACGCGGGAATCGCCCGATCTATTTCTCCATTGACGATGTCCAGATCCCGGTCGAGGACCGGGCGGCGTCGATCGTCATTTTGAATCAGGTTCTCGATCGTTTGGAGGCGTTTGATGAAAGGCAGGCGCGCATTGTCGAGATGAGATTCTTCGGGGGATTGAGCAATGCCGAGATCGCCGAATGCCTTGAAATTACGGAACGCACGGTGATCCGTGATTGGAACGCGGCGCGGCTATGGCTTTACCGCGAACTTAATCGAACATAATTTTGTCATTGATTCGGCCAAGATTCCGCATTATCCGAAAAGAAGGCAACAATCGCTGTGTCCACGGAAACCTGGGAAAAGATCAAGGAGATTCTCGAAGCCGTGCTCGGGCTCGAACCGGGTGAACGGGTGGAGTTTCTGACTGGATTGGATATTGATGACGAGATTCGGGCCGAGGTCGAGTCGTTGCTGGCGGATGAGGAGAATTCGGCGGAGTTCATGTCGCTGACCGTCGACAAATTCTCGGCAGGAATCCTCGGCGAGCGGGACCCGTCCGGAGGCGTTCATTCGGGAGAAAAGATCGGCGCGTACCGCATCGTCCGCGAGATCGGACTCGGGGGAATGGGCGCGGTCTTTCTCGCCGAACGCGATGACGGCAGATTCGAGCAGCAGGTCGCCGTGAAAATGCTCCGACCGGAATTCAACACGGCCAATTTTCGCGAGCATTTCCGCTATGAACGGCGTGTTCACGCGGCATTGAGCCATCCGAACATCGCGACGCTGCTCGACGCCGGCGCCACCGGTGACGGGATCCCGTACCTCGTTATGGAATATGTCGACGGCGTCCCGATCGACGAGTACTGCAAAAAAAAAACGCTACGCTCAGCGACTGCCTTAGATTATTCCTCAAGGTCTGCGAGGCGGTCGCGTTCGCGCACCGCAACCTGGTAGTCCACCGCGATCTGAAGCCTTCGAACATCCTGATCAATGACTCGGGCGAGCCGAAACTTCTCGATTTCGGGATATCAAAGTTTCTCGACAGGGAAGGCGATCATTCGCACGTGATCACGAATATCGGGGCATTGACCCCGCAGTATGCTTCGCCCGAACAGATTCGCGGGGAGAGCATCTCGACCGCGTCCGACACTTATAGTCTCGGGATCGTCCTCTACCGGATCCTGACGGGGACGTTTCCCTACGACTTCCGCAACGGCGACTTTTTCCAGCAGATAACCGACGCAGATCCGACATTGCCGAGCAACGCTGCGAAGACCGAAGACCGCTCACCGATCCAAAATCCCGCACTGCTCAAAGGCGATCTGGACAACATCATCTTGAAGGCGATTCGCCGCGAACCGCCGCGCCGGTATCAAACGGTCGAACACCTTTCGGCGGATATATCGAACTACCTCAACGGCTTCCCGGTCGAAGCGCGGCCGGCCACCCTTGTTTATCGCTTTCAAAAATTCTTCGGGCGCCACAGAATCACGCTGCTCGCATCGGCCCTGACGGTGATCGCGTTGGTCACCGGCCTCACGGTCGCGCTCTGGGAAGCTGACCGCGCGAATCGTCAGGCTGAGATCGCCGAAAAAGCGCGTCGTCTGGCCGAAACGGAGGCGCTGAAATCCAAACAGGAAGAGGAACGGGCCGGGAAGATCACCGAGTTCATGCAGAAGATCATTTCATACGCGAATCCCGGACCGTATGCGGAAGGTTTGAAGCTCGGCGGTCAGGCGAAGGTAATTGATGTGATGAATGAGCTTAGCGAGAAGATCGAAAGCGAGTTCGCCGACCGGCCCGATATTCAGGCCGAGCTTCATCACAAGTTCGCCGAAGTTTACACGATGAATGAACGGTTCGCTGAGACTGCGGAGCAACAACGGTTTTTCGGAGAGAAAGGGCTCTTTCACGCCCGTCGGGCGTTGGATCTGCGCAAATCGGTCTTCGGCACTGACCACGAACTGGTCGCCAAAGACATGTTCTATCTTTGGGCGAACCTGCCCGGCGAATTCGAAGAATCGCACGCGCGACTTCTCGACGACGCGATTCAGATAATGCGCAAAACGAATCCGCAAAATCCAAACCTACCCGAGATGCTGTCCGCGTTCGCAAACCGGCTCCACTTCGTTGGTTCGGATGACGAACAATCCGTCTATTTTCAAGCCGCGCGGCGAGATTCGGCAACCGACAAGCTGACGCTCGCCGGCAGTTATTACTCGGAGGCGCTCGAAATATTCAACAGAAACGGTCAGGGCGGGAGCTTCGGCGCGACCGGTGTCAGGTGCGAAGCGGCGCTCGTCGCCGCCAAATTGAAAAAGACCGTAGATTCGAATCCGCATTACTTGGCCTGCACCAACGCGCTCGTGACCGAAACCGACGACGCTCGCCGCAAGTTGTTGTCCGGGCTCGTCAAAGCGATAAAACAGGCGATCGAGCAAAAGCCAGACCGGTGATCTTCTCCAAGTCAGGCAAATCAAAAAAAGGCGAGTCCGTTCGAACTCGCCTTTCTTCGTGATCTTTTGGTGGCGGGGGGGAGACTTGAACTCCCGACCTTGGGGTTATGAATCCCACGCTCTAACCAGCTGAGCTACCCAGCCACGAATGATTGATTATAGTTTCTGAAACAAAAAAATCAAGCATTGTTTGGGTTTCCGCATTGAACGCGGAATCGTTCGCGGCGGATTGCGCGGATGACGCAGATCGATCAGCGAACGGATCCCCACGGATTTGCCGCGGCCCCGCCTTCGAGTGCGAGCAACGACCGGGGCTGTTCTATAATCTCAGCGCATATGATTTTTCGCGCCATTGTTTTGTATCTACTCTTGATGCCGATCGCCGCTTTCGGGCAGTCGGTGCGGTCGGTGACGATCGTGACCGAACCTAGCGCGCGGGTTTGGATCGACGATGTCGAGTACGGGACGACCGATTCCGACGGTCGCATCCGATTCCGCACCTTCGCTGTCGGCGTTCACAAGCTCCGGGTTCGCGCGCAGGGTTTCAGGGAAGTCGTGCAAAATCTGCCGGCCGGCAACGAGATCAAGGTGCCATTGGTGCGATCGGCCGACGAAGCGGAACTCGCTTTCCAGATGGCCGAGGCCGAGTCTGACAAAGAAAAAGCCGCTGCACTTTACGAAAAGGCGATCAAAATCCGTCCGAATTATCCGGACGCGTTCATTGGACTGGCGCGCGTGCAGTCGTCGCTCGGCGACGTCGATGAAGCAATGAAGGCGGTCCGTGCGGCGAGGAAGCTGAAACCGGGATTCGCACTCGCATCGACCGTCGAGGCACGAATCTTGAAGGACGAGGGAAATCTCGACCAAGCGGTCGCGAGCTTCAAACGCGCGATCATTGAGGGTCGCGGCTTTCAGCCCGAAGCGCATACCGGCCTTGGATTGATCTATCGCGAGAAGGCCGAATCATCCGTCTCGGACGGCGACACGGATTCGGCGACCGCCAATTATTTGCTCGCCGCCGGTGAACTTCAGAAGGCCGCGACACAGCTCGCGGGCGCGCCCGACGCGATCACGATCTACCAACTCCTCGGCGACAGCTACGAGCGCGCCGACAAATGGCCGGAGGCGATCAGGGTGTATGAGCAGTTCTTAAGGGTCTTTCCGGATGCGAACGAGGCCGAGATGTTCCGCTCGTTCATCGTGCAGGCGAAGAAAAGGATTGCAAATAGTCAGTAGACAGTAGACGGTAGACAGTATGTCCATGCCTGAATAGCGGAGATGCATTCTCGCACTCGGTGCGATTCGGATTAGCTGAAAGCTGACATCTGTAAGCGGACAGCGGAGATGCCTGTCAGATCACCGTTATCAGTTATCAGTTGCTCCGATATCAAAACAGAATCTCGATCCAGTTGTCGCTGACCTCAAACTTCGCGCCGGATGTTTTCTGGCGGATCGTTTCAACGGCCACAAACGACAGGATCTCGTCCCGCCGGCCTTTCGCTTCGGGAACGCCACTCGACTCGCACCATCCGTCCCATTGTTCGGGAGTCGGCACGAAGATCGTCGCGCCTGTCATCGAGAATTCCCAGTCGAACGAGAGCCGCGAACCGCCTTCGGCGTGGTAGATCGTTCCGCCGCGGCCTGATTGCGTCACTCCAACGCTTTGAACTACTTCAGCCATTTGATCGCCGCGATTATCGACTTGTCGGTCGCAAGATCGTCGGCCGGATTGAAGTCGATGACCTCGTCCGGATCGATCGAATCCCGATATTCCTTGCCTTTTCGGTCAGCGTAATATCCGATCGAGATCGAAGCGACAAAATCGGTTCCGATCGGCGTCCAATCCGTCACGGTCACGAGTCCGGAGGTTTGCAAACCGAAGAACCGGGTTTTCGAGCGTTGCTTGAAAGCGACGGCTACAGCTTCGCCTGAACTGGCCGTGTATTGGCTGATGAGGATCGCGATCTTTGGCGGTTTCGACAGCTTGCAGTCGTTTTCGAGATCGACCGGCTGATAATCATCGTAATAGAAATCCTCGTCTTTGATCTTCCAGGTCGAAATCTGCCGACCGCCGGCGTCAGTTACGCCGCCGATGACGCCTTCACCGAGCAACGGCGAGAGCCCTTCCATCATCGGGTACATGTTACCGCCGCCATTAAATCGCAGGTCGATGATCCAACGCTCGGCGCCTCGGCGGGCGAGATCGCACACGGCGCCGCGGATATCCCTCGACATTTTATTGTTATCGCCCGTTGGAAGACCAGGTACGCGAATGTAGCCGATCTTCTTCTTGATCATCTCGGACTTTAGCGGATACTGCCGATTTTGGATCGTCTTCCATATCTCGCGGTCGATGCGTTGTTGGGCCGGCGTCGGCTCGCCGAACCAATACGCAATCGTTTGTCCTTTATGGAAAAATCGGCCGTGCGAGTCTTCAAGAAGCGAAAGGAGGTATTTTAGCGAAGGCGCGAGCTTTTCAACCGAATCAGCGTCTTTCGCAAGCCGAAAGGCCTCGGCCTCGGCGACCGGCCAATCGACCTTCGCGCGAAGTAGAGCACGTTCGCGTAAGTGTTTGATCGAGCCTTCGAGATATGGCCGAACAGACTCGGTCTGTCCGGGCGCAAGAGTCACCGAAACCCCGGCGAGGACCAAAAGTAACGCCAATTTTTTGACCATGTTTCTGAGTGCTTACGACATCGATTCGATCACGCCGTAGCTCGCGTCGATCGCATCCTGAAGTTTACCGGGCTCCGTCCCGCCGCCTTCAGCCATGTCGGGTTTTCCGCCCCCGCGGCCGCCGACGATCGGGGCGATCTGCTGGACGATCGCACCGGCCTTGATCTTGCCCGTCAGGTCGTCTGAGACGCGGACGATGAATCCGACCTTCTCCTCTTCGGTCCGGGCGAGGATCACAACGCCCGATTTGAGTTTCGCCAGCAAAGTGTCCGAAAGATGGCGCATGCCGCCCTTGTCGAGGCCTTCGACGATCTTTGCGACGACCTTGACGCCGTTCACGTCCCGCGCTTCGTCGCCGTCAGACGCGCCGCCGATCGCGCCGGTCGCGATCTTCATCTTGAGTTCGTCGATCTCCTTGCGCGTCCGTTTCAGTTCTTCCTGAAGACGCTCGATTGCGCTCGGCAACTGATCGCGCTGAGTCTTAAGTGCTTGCAGTGAGCGGTCGATCAGGCGTTCGTCTTCGCGGAAACGGTTGAACGAGTCAAACCCGGTGATCGCGCGGATGCGGCGCACGCCCGAGGCGATCGCCTCGTCGGACACGATCTTGAACGAGCCGATGTCGCCGGTCGCGCGGACGTGCGTTCCGCCGCAAAGCTCGCGTGAGAACTCGCCGCCGCCGACCGAAAGGACGCGGACCGCTGATCCGTATTTTTCGCCGAAGAGCGCGACAGCGCCTGTCCGCATCGCGTCCTCGATCGCCATCACATCGGTATTGACCGGCTCGTTCTTCAGAATATAGCGGTTGACGAGGTTCTCGATCTCCTGCAGTTCGGAGTCGGTGATCGGCTGGTAATGCGTGAAGTCGAACCGCAGGAAACTCGGCGCCACGACCGATCCCGCTTGTTTGACGTGCGATCCCAAAACTTCCTTGAGCGCGGCGTGGACGAGATGCGTCGCCGTGTGGTTGCGCCGCGTCGCGTCACGCTTTTCGACATCGACCGATGCCGTGACGACGTCACCGACCTTGATCGAACCCGATTCCACCTTCGATTTGTGGAGGATGATGCCCGCGATCGGGGAAAAGGTATCAAGGACGGCGGCTTTCGCCGAGTGGTCGGTGGTCGGTGGTCGGTGGTCGGAGGTGGCCGGATCACTGGCCACTGACCACTGGCCACTGATCACTCCAACATCCCCGACCTGCCCGCCGGATTCGGCGTAAAACGGCGTCTTGTCGAGGATGATCAGGCCTTCGTCGCCTTCGTTCAGCGAATCGACGCGCAGGTCGTCGCGAATCAGCGCGATCACCTTCGAGTTTTCAATTTCGGTCGTTTCATAGCCGCGGAAGATCGACTTCACGCCCGATTCTTCGAGCGCGCCGTAGATCGGATTGATCTTTTCAGCCTGCTTTGTTTTGCCGATGTCAGAGGTCTTTTGAAGTTCCTCGATAGCGGCGCTGAATTTGTCCTCGAATTCGGATTCCTCAAACGCGATCCCATGTTCTTCGAGAGAAACGCGGATCAGGTCGCGCGGCGTGCCGAAGGTGTCGTAGAGTTTCGCGAACTCGACAAAATCCGGGTTCGGATTGTCGGCGAAAATGTCGGCGAGCTTTTTGAGCCCAACCGTCAGAGTCGCGCCGAAGCGCTCTTCTTCAAGCCGCACCATCTTGCCAATAAAGTCGCGTTGCGTGATCAGCTCAGGATACGCCTCGCCCATCAGTCCGACGACGAAGTTGCAGACCTGATTGAAAAACAGCGTTTCAAAGCCCAGATGTTCGCGGCCGTGATAGATGGCGCGGCGCATGATCTTGCGGAGCACGTAGTTGCGGCCTTCGTTTCCGGGCAGAATGCCGTCGGCGATCGCGAATGCGGTGGCGCGCGCATGGTCCGCAAGGACGCGCAGCGCGAATCCCTCGGGCGTGTCGTAACTGTATTCGACGCCCGCGAGATCGGCCGCGAAATCGATGATCGGCTTGATCAGATCAGTATCGTAATTGGTCGAAACGCCCTGAAGAACGGCCGAAAGACGTTCGAGTCCGGCGCCGGTATCGACCGACGGAGCGGGCAGCGGCGTCAGTTCGAAGACACCCTTTTCAACCTCGTTTCGTTCAAACTGCATGAAGACCAGGTTCCAGATCTCCATCGTCGTATCGCCTTCGCCATTGACCCACTTCGCGTGATTCCGCTCGGGATCGCCGGGCGAGTCGCCCATGTAGTAATGGATCTCGGAACACGGCCCGCACGGGCCCGAGTCGCCCATCTGCCAGAAGTTGTCCTTCCGGCCGAATCCGAGAACGCGTTCGGGCGGAGCGCCGGCCTTGATCCAAAGTTCGCGTGCCTCGTCGTCTGCCGGAACTTCCGAATCGCCTTCGAAGACGGAGAACCACAGGCGTTGCGGATCGAGTTTCAGTTCGTTGACGAGAAAATCCCACGCGAAGCGGATCGCGTCCTGCTTGAAGTAATCGCCGAACGAGAAGTTGCCGAGCATCTCGAAAAAGGTGTGATGCCGCGCAGTCTTCCCGACCTCGTCGAGATCGTTGTGCTTGCCGCCCGCGCGGATGCACTTTTGGGATGAGACGGCGCGGGTATAGTCGCGCTTTTCGGCGCCGGTGAAGACGTCCTTGAACTGGTTCATTCCGGCGTTCGTGAACAGCAGGGTCGGGTCGTTCGCCGGAAGCAGCGGCGAGGAATGAACGATCTTGTGGCCGTTCTTTTCGAAGTACTTAAGGAAACTGTTTCTGATCTCTGTGCCTTTCATAACGATAAAGAAAAATCGTAGCACAAAGAGATCGGGAAGCCCGATTCGGATTCAAAGATTCGAGACTCAA
>JAKQII010000347.1 GCA_029557535.1 Acidobacteriota bacterium | reverse complement strand
CAGCAACAACTCCCACGCGATCGCCGCGTTCAGCCAGTGATTGGCGAACGGTCTCGAGAACAGCGATCGGCGATCCGAACGGAAGTTGTACGCATTGACGAACTGGATGACGACCAACGTCGCGAACGTCATCGTCATCGCCTCCGAATGGCTCCGATGACCGAGCGCGTAGGCAAAGACCGCGAGATTCGCGAGCGTCGACCAAATACCTCCGACGATCATCAGCGTCACAACCGGTCGGGAGAAAACTCCGGTCCGAGGATCGCGCGGTTGGCGCCGCATGAGATCGGCGTCTGGCGGATCGACCGCGAGCGCGAGAGCCGGCAGCCCGTCGGTCGCGAGATTTACGTAGAGCAATTGAACGGCCGTCAGCGGCAACGGCAAACCCGCGAGCGCCGTCGCGGCCATCAACCCGATCTCGCCGATATTGCATGACAAGAGGTACATCAAATATTTCTTGATGTTTCCGAAGATCGCGCGGCCTTCTTCGACGGCGGCGACGATCGTCGCGAAGTTGTCGTCGGTTAGCGTCATCGCGGCCGCTTCTTTGGAAACATCGGTGCCGGTGATCCCCATCGCGATCCCGATGTCCGCCTTTTTCAGCGCCGGTGCATCGTTGACGCCGTCGCCGGTCATCGCCACGATCCGGTTGCCGGCCTGGAGCGCGGTCACGACGCGCAGTTTGTGGGCCGGGGAAACGCGTGCAAAAACATCGATGTTCCCGACCGCGTCTTCGAGTTGCGAATCGTCCATCCGGTCGAGTTCGCGGCCGGTCACGGTCCGTCCCGCGTTAAGCAATCCGATCTCGCGTGCGACCGCGGCGGCCGTTAATGGATGGTCGCCGGTGATCAGGACAGGGCGGATCCCCGCCGTCCGGCATGTCGCGATCGATCCGCGCGCTTCGGGGCGCGGCGGATCGATCATCCCGAGCAAACCAAGAAACGTCAACCCTGATTCGGCGTCGCAGAGATCGGTCGCCGACTTGCGGGCGACGGCGAGGACTCGCAGTGCCTCGCCCGCCAACGAGCGCGCGATCTCAAGCACTTCTTCAACATCACCCGCTTCCATCGGCCGCACGCCGTCGGCGGTCGCAATGGTCGCGCAAGCTTCGACGACGACTTCCGGCGCGCCTTTCGTGAAGGCGATCTTTCCTTCGGTCCCTTCATGAAGCGTCGTCATCCGCTTCGTTTCGGACGTGAACGGAATTTCCGCGGTCCGCGGAAAACTGTCGTTCAGATCTTCCGGGACGATCCCGGCCTTCATTGCCGCAACGATCAGCGCCGCCTCGGTCGGATCGCCTTTCGCCATCCAAAGATCCGTTTTCGAATCACGATCAACGACAGCGTCGGACGCCAGGGTCGCTGCCGTTAGAACATCGCGTGCAAGCCCGTCGGGGTCGGCCTCACGTCCGTTGATCTCAAATCGGCCCGCGGGATCGTAGCCCGATCCGCTGACCTCATATGTCGTGCCTGTCGTCCAAACCTTTCGCACGGTCATCTCGTCGCGCGTCAGTGTTCCCGTCTTGTCCGAACAGATGAC
>JAKQII010000201.1 GCA_029557535.1 Acidobacteriota bacterium | reverse complement strand
CGATCGGGAAAACGAATTTCTCGGGAACGATCGGATCGCCGGGTGGTCCGCTGAAATCGAAAAATTGAAAAAGATCTGCAAGCCGCCTGAAAATGGCTACTTATGGCCGCAAAACAGAGTTTAATTGGACACAAGTGATTTTGGATTTTGGATTTTCGATTCGGGGGAACCGATATGAACAATGAAGCCGTAACCGTTGTGCTGAATGGCTTTTTTAATCTGACTGGTAAAGAGAAGCTCGCCGTGGTCGAAGCGATCAACGACTATTTTGACTCAAACGACCGTGACCCGATCCGCGCGGCCCACGATGTCGAGTTCTCGAAGCTGGACCTCGATTCGCTCGTCTGCAAATGCTGCGGCCGCGGCGAGTTTCGGAGTAGCTGACAGTTGATGGGTGATATCCGATAGCTGCCCGTTTTCACCTATTCGTATGCAACTATCACCTGTTTCGGAGAAGTCAGAATGAATATCCTGGAAGCCAAGAAAGAGCACGTACCGGCGATCGTCGAGATGCTTCGTGAATTCGCCGAATTCGAAAAACTCGACAAATTCTTCGAGGTCACCGAACAACGGCTTTCGACGGCGTTGTTTGGCGAGACGAAAGTAGCCGAGGCGCTGGTTGCAATGGATGGCGATAAATTCGCGGGTTACGCGATCTTCTATCCGAGTTTCGCCTCGTTCCGCGGCCAGCGCGGGTTTTATCTTGAGGATATTTACGTCAGAAAGGAATTCCGCGGACACGGATTGGGCGAGAAGATGCTCTCGGAGATCGCGAGGATCGCCCGCGAACGCGGATTCGAGAGGATCGACTTCGCGGTGCTTGACTGGAACGAAGGTGCGATGCGCTTTTATCGGAAGCGCGGCGCGGTTTGCGACGCCGACGACCTTCACTTCAAGTTCACCGATGACGCCTTCAACCGGCTCTAGGGTCATTTGCGATTTTCGCGCCGCGCGTCGCGACGTCGTTTTCGGTTGAGTGAATACGGCGATGTATTTGAGGATTCCACCTCATTGATCCGAAACATCGCCCACTGAGCGCCGGCGGCGGCCTAAAGTCCAGACGGGAGCGTAAGCGTCCCGCTTGCAACTTCGCGCAGCGAAGACAATTCCCGAAATCGTTCAACAAGAAGATCCGCTCCGGCTGCGACCAGTTCCTCCCGGCCTCGAAAGCCGTAAACACAGCCGATCGTCTTGATACCGGCGTTCTTTCCGGCCTCGATATCGACACGGCTGTCGCCGATCATCACGCACTCGTCGATGACGATCCCGAGCGAACGGGCAGTTTCGACGAGCGGCGCCGGATCGGGTTTTCGGTGCGGAAACGTGTCGCCGCCCGCGACCGCGTCGAACTGTCCGGCGATCCCGAAGGCCTCGAGGATCTTGACGCTGAAATCGCGCGGCTTGTTGGTGATCACGGCCTTTTTGAACCCGCCAAGCGCCGCGAGCGTTTCCGCGACGCCCTCATAAAGCGTGGTCTTGTTCAAGCAATTTCGGTCGTAATGCTTTCGAAAAACGTCGACCGCACGCTCAACAAGTTCAGCAACCGGCTCACGTTGGAGACTCGCCCGGAGCGATCGCAACAACAGATTGAACACGCCCTCGCCAATGAATCCGCAAACCGATTCGGTAGCGATCAGCGGGAATCCCATGTCGGCAAGCGTAAGATTCACGGAATCCGCGAGGTCGTCACGCGAATCAACCAACGTCCCGTCAAGGTCAAAAAAAAGCAGCTTTGTTTTCACTTCAGATCCAAAATCCGGAATCAAGATCTACGATCGGTCATCTCGGCCGTGAGATGGCAGATCCGGTGGTTGAAAGATCGTATATCGTGACAACGCCAGGTCCAGAACTATTCTCGCATCGTTCGACCGATATTTCCCGCCCCGTTGCGATTACCGGTAGAGATCGACGTCGTCCGTCGATCCGGCGGACGCGTGCTCTTCGACTCTGGACTCAAAACTTTCGTCGTGTTACGGTGCTCGCTATGAACGAAGTCGACGAATATCTCGCGGCCCAACCCGACCGGCATCGGGCGTTGCTTGAGCGTATCCGCGCAATGGTGAAGGCCATCGTTCCCGACGCCGAGGAGTGCATCAGCTATCAGATCCCGGCGTTCAGATACAAAGGGATATTGTGCAGTTACGCCGGATTCAAAAGCCACGTGAGCTTTTTCCCGGGAAAGCAGCCGATCGCCGATTGCGCCGACCAGCTGCGGGGCTATAAGACATCGGCGGGCACGGTCCAGTTTCCGCTCGACGCACCTCTTCCCGATCCGATAATTGAGCGGATGATCCGGATCTGCGTCGAACGGAACGAAGAGAAATCCGTTCGGAAGCGATAGCCGCGAGGGCATTTTTTTCCGGTTCTCAAGGACTTAAGATGCAGAACCGATCCTTGCGGAAACGCGCCTTGCGGAAACGCGCACGCAGTGAGCGGGTATCCTCGCGGACAATGCAGAACCCCAGCCGGGGTACATCTCCGTCACCGGCTCCGAGCCCCGGAGGGGCGCAGCAACTTCGCCGATGGTGCAACTCGACCACACCCAGCTTGGAGTCACGGTCTTCTTCCACGAAGCAACACGAAGAAACACGAAACCCGATTCGCTTCCTTTAGCGTAATTCGCGAGAAGGAAGTTCACCAGGGCTGACTCCAGAACACCGGCTTCCAAATCCCGACGATCGGATGACTACAGATTCAGGGGCCGCGAGGACGGCCGTAACGATGGCGACCCGAAAAAAACGTTGGTTTTTCATTACGAGACCCCTTTCGAGAAACTATCGGGTTTTCTTGTGCGGCAGGGACTGCTGCAACAACTGAAACCGCCGACGCATCTTTGATAATGCCGTTCGCCGGATTTAGTTGACATGCGATTTCATACGCGACGGAATAGACGACGTGGACTGTGGAATAGAGCAAGCGGAAGGCTTTTCTATGCGCAGTATGATGACAATCGGGATTCTGATCCTGCTTCCGGCAACCGTCGTGATTGCGGAACCCGTGGCGGTTCCCGTACCGTCAGCCGAGGCGGTCCGGTACCAGGGCATCCGCGATCTTGCGTGGGCGGCGAACCAACTGCTGACGCTTCTGGTACCGGTTCTGTTGATGGTCCTCGCGCGCCGGTCGACTTTTACCAAGAAACTCGGCAAATACGCGGCATTCCTGATCCTTTCCGTGATCCTTTTCACGCTGAATGCCCTGATCCAGTTCCCCCTCGATCGGATCCGCACGAACGCTCTGAACCGCGCCGAAGGCAGCCCCGACGCGCCCGTTCTGCAATGGATCACCGGGCATTTGATCCAATCGCTGCCGGGCATTGTCGTTTCGGTCGTCGCGGCGCTGTTGGTTTTCTGGATGATAAACCGCAGTCCGCGGCGTTGGTGGCTGTGGGCGACGGGCGTCTTTTCGCTCCTCTTTCTGGTGTTTCTTGTGGCCGAGCCGCTGACGATCGCCACGAAGCCGCTCGGGCAATCCGCCGTCGAGCTGAAGATCGCGGAACTCGCTGACCGGGTCGGGGTGCAGCGCGCGTCGGTCGCGCTCGAGGACTGCGAACCGTTCGACCAATGCGAGATCGCGCATGTCTCGGGGCTCGGCCCGACGCGGGTGATATTGCTGAATAAAGGACTTTTTGAGAATTACCCCGACGCATGGTCGGTCCAGAGCTTCGCGCACGAGGCGAAGCATTTTGTGAAGGACGACAATCTGACGGGCTGGATCGTCATGACGCTGATCCTGCTCGTCATCTTCTGGCTTTCGGACCGAATTTCACAAGCGCTGATAAAGAAGTTTCCCGAAAGGCTCGGATTCACTTCACTTGGCCAGCCCGCGGCCTTGCCGTTGCTGTTCCTTATCCTAAGCGTCATGTACGTGATCGCGCTGCCGCCGGTAAACATGTTCCGGCAGCACGTCGAGTTCGAAGCCGACCGTTTCGGCCTTGAACTGACGAACGCGAACGAGGAGTTCGCACGGATGGCTTCAAGCTGGACTACCCGTTCGAAGACCCACGTCCCCGACCCGGGCCTCTTCTTCATGCTGTTCCGAAGCTCGCACCCGTCCGACGCGGCCCGCATTGCGTATGCAAATGAACGGCTCCGGGCCAATGCCGAACCGCGCATAGCAGAAACGCACATTGCAGAAACGCGCACGAAGTAAGCGTGCATGCCCGCGGATGCGGGCATCGCGACCAAAACCCGTTTCGACCTCGAGCAACACGAATCAATCCCGATTCGCGTCTATTGGCGAGAATTCGCGGGCAAAAAGGAATCGCCTTCGTGAAAACGTCGTGCCCTTCGCGGATAAACGACCATTGCGGAACCGCGCACGAAGTAAGCGGGCATGCGCGCGGATGCGGGTACGTCGAGGGAATACAGAACCGCGTCGTCGGTATCTAGAGCGTGCGGAGCGCGCGCCTTGCCGATAGCACCAGGTGAGGGCGGGCCGAACCTGGTGTGTGGCCAGACGAACGATCTCTGAGCGTGTGAAACACGCGACGTCGAACCGAGCGGATCAAGCCCAACAATCTCCGCGACTCCGTGTCTCCGCGGTTCAAATCTGCATTCTTGCAACGGAATCGCATCTCAATCAACAAGTCCCGAAGGGACGCCGGAGCGGTAACACCGGGCGCGCGCCGCAAGCCCGGGGA
>JAKQII010000333.1 GCA_029557535.1 Acidobacteriota bacterium | reverse complement strand
CAAATCGATTTGCCAACGTGCGCTCTTAAACCGCAGTTTGGTTCCTTGCACATCGTTTATCGATTATTCGGTTACAGCCCGGAGGTGGCTGTCATGATCGCGGCAGGGTGATAATCGCCCAGAATCGTTTGAAGTTCAAGTCTCCATACGAATGATCGCGCTAACTCATCATCTACCGAAACGGAGACGCCGTTTCGATACTCATGATCTCGAACTGCAAACACGCCTTATCCGGAATCTGATCGCTTTTTCCGGAAGGTGTGACCTTTCTGAATTCCCCAACGGCAATGATTTCCACGGGTTCCCATGGATCGTAAGTGTCTATTCCCAATTCATGCCGGATCTTTTCCATTATCCGCGTGTATTGGTTCCCGAATAAAACCGCAACCTGCTTTTTCTCACCATAGCAGTTGATATTACTAAGCCTGAATCCATCTTCGTCACTGCGAAGTTTCGCGCTTATGCGAACAGTTTTGCGATCATAGATGTCCGGATTATTTACCACCTCGCACAAGGCAAGAATCGGCAATCGTGAAGGATCGTAGGTTTCCGCCTTTTGTGGCGGGAAGCGATTCCAGTCTAACCAGAAAAGAGTGGACGACACGCCAAACGCAAACGCGAGGATCGCAATCGATAGTCGAAAAATCAGCTTCATAGTCGTTTTGTTTCCCAAACCGCATTCGTCAACTGTCTGGAAAAGCTGGAAAAAACTCGGCGCGCAGATTCGGAAACCTGGCGCGGTAAACGTCGCTCCATGCGGAGGTAAACGATTCGGCCTCGGATTTCCGGACGAGCGCGTAAACGCTGCCTCCGAATCCCGCGCCAAATGCCGATGCCGCGATCGCGCCAAGCTCGCGCGCCGTTCGCTGTAAACAGATCGTCTCGTCGACTTGGTTACCGAGAAGCCTTTCTGCATTGCTCTGCGAGCGATCGACAAGTTCACCGATCGTCTCGATCCGCCATTCTGAAATCAATTCCGCAACCGCCGGAATGATCTCGAAACTCTCTTCGTAAAACTGCCTGACGCGTTTGATCATGTCCTCGATCGGGAAGTCGAATTGGCGGCTGCGGATCGTTTGCTCGAGCTCGGCGATCCCGATTTCGGCGATCAGATTTGCGAGCGTCTTGCCATTCCCGAATGCGCGGACGACCTCAGTCACCATCCGCGAAGCGCGATTGTATTTCTCCAAGGCCGCGCCGGTTTTCTCCGCGACGACGCCGCTTGAGGCGACAATGAAGCAGTACTCATCGGGTATTTGAACCTCGGATCTTTTTCGCAGGGGACCGAACGCGAAACGTGTGAGAATTCCCGGGCGCCCGGCGACGATCGCCGCGTGATCCTGGCTTCCGCCGAACGTGCCGACGCCCGCCGATCCGGTCAATTCGCGAAATGTCTGACCGTTCTCTATGCATCCGAGATATTCGGCGAGTTCGAGTTCGCCGGAAACATTGTTTTGGAAGACTTCGGATTCCGACAACCTGTTCGCATCGCTCAATGCGTTGAATATCATGATCATCAACGCGCTTGAACTCGAAAGTCCGGCCGCTTGCGGAAGATCGCTGCGGAATTCGAGGTCAATCCCGCGATGCAGCCCGCGTCCAAAATTCGCCCGCAAGCGACGAATCACCTCGGCGACATATCTTGCCGGGCCGGAATGCGGATCCGAGTCGTCGAGCCGGATCGCAATTTTCTCGCCGGAATCAAGGCTCGTTATCGACACGATCGCGTCGTCACGCACCGCAAAATCGTAGCTGAATCCGCGGTCGATCGGGCAAACGATGCTCTCGCCGCCGCAATAGTCGGTGTGCTTTCCGAGAAACTCGATTCTTCCGGGAACGAAGGGCATTTCGATTTGCGATTTTCGATTTCGATTTGCGATTGGGCGCGCTGGCTCTTGCCCACGACCCATACAGGCCTTTTCCGAATCGGCTGAAAACTAATAACGAATAGCGGTTGACGCTCTGACCACCGCCCCCCGACCACTGGCCGATTTGCGATTTTCA
>JAKQII010000329.1 GCA_029557535.1 Acidobacteriota bacterium | reverse complement strand
GGAAAATGGATTGAGCAAGCCCGTGGTCGGTGGTCAGTGGTCAGTGGTCAGTGGTCAGTGGTCAGTAGAGGACAACAGAAACTGTGAGGCGTTCTCGTGCAGATTCGAAAACTAATTTCACCTGTTTGACCGCTTACCACCGACCACTGACCACCGGCCACTGACCACCGGCCACTGACCACTGACCACCGGCCACTGACCACTGACCACTGACCGCTGACCACCGACCACTGACCACCGGCCACTGACCACTGACCACTGACCACTATGTTCGAAGCAGACAAAATAGGATCCGCGACATCGCCGCTCGACCTTCCGCGGAGCGTGGCCGTCGTCGACGTCAATCTCGCACCAAAGGCCGGCGACGTCGTCGTCGTCAGGGCGCTCAGCGAATCGGTGACATACGGCAATCTCGAGCTGCCATCCGGGCGGCTCGCGAAGATCTACCGGAACGACGTCATCTTCGGTGTTCTCGGACGCCGGCGTGCTCTCAAGGGATTCTTCGGCGACGTCCCCGACACGGCAACGGCCGGAGACCGACTTCATCTGCTGAACATGGGCGGCGTCATCGGCGTCTGCAGCGGCCACCACTCGTCGCTTTCGGACGCGATCGAGGTCGAGGTTCTCGGATTCGCGGCGGACGAATCGGGAAAGATCATGAGCATCGCCGACGCGGCGCTCGCGCCGTCTAATGTTCTCAATAAGACCGCCCCGATCGTCCTGATCGGCGGTACCTGCATGAATTCAGGAAAAACAGTCGCCGCGACCGAGATCATCAAGCAGGCGCATCATTCGGGAATGCGTGTGGCCGGCGCCAAAATGTCGGGAGTCGCCTGTCTGCGCGACACGCTCAATATGTTCGACTGCGGCGCAGAGGTGACCGCGAGTTTTCTCGACTGCGGACTCCCCTCGACCGTCGGTATCGACGACCTCGCGCCGGTCGCAAAGGCGATTCTCAACCGGCTCAACGAATCAAAGCCCGATCTGATAGTCGTCGAACTGGGCGACGGAATCGTCGGTGGGTATTCGGTCGATTCGATTCTCCAGGATTCCGAGATCAAGGCGGCGACGGCGTCATTCGTATTCTGCGCATCGGATTACGTCGGGGTGATCGGAGGGGTCGAGGTCCTTAAGAAATTCGGTGTCGGCATCGATATCGTCGCTGGATCGGTCACGGACGCGAAGTCGGGAGAGGATTTTGTCGAACGCGAGTTTGGACTAAGCGCCGGCAACGCCCGGCGCGACGGCGTCCGGCTATTCCGATTGATCAGGGACGCGATCGAAGCGCGCACGACCGCGACAGCGTGAATGTCAGCTTAACCGAACCGGCACCTGATTACCCGCTGAGCGGTCAGCACAACCGCGGCGAGGACGAGTCAAGCATTGCCGACGTCTCTGTCTCAGCAACGTCCATGATGCTACTTGTTGCTTCCGTTCCAACGCCTTAACGCGATCGCCGCATTCAGGCCGCCGAACGCGAATGAGTTCGAAAGCGCCGCCTCGACCTCGACGGCACGGGCCTCGTTCGGAATAACGTCAAGATCGCAATCCGGATCGCGCTCGTTGAAATTCGCGGTCGGAGGAAGCAGCCCGTGGTGGATACCGAGCACCGTCGCCGCCATCTCGATCGCGCCGGCAGCGCCCAGCGTATGTCCGTGCATCGATTTTGTCGAACTGACCGCAAGGCGATCCGCATGCGCACCGAAAACAGTTCGGATCGCCGCCGTTTCCATGGAATCGTTTGCCGCCGTTCCGGTTCCGTGCGCGTTGATGTAGCCGACGCTTTCAACCGGAAGATGTCCGTCGTCTAACGCCAGCCGAATTGCCTTGGCAGCGCCGTCGGCCCGAGGCATCGTCAGATGATGGGCGTCGGCGCTCATACCGAACCCGGCGATCTCCGCATAGATTCGGGCTCCGCGCGCCAAAGCAGACTGCAGTTCCTCAATCACGAACATCGCTGCCCCGTCACCCAGGATCATCCCGTTGCGGTCCTTGGAGAATGGTCGGCAGGTCGTCGGCGAGACGACCCGCATCGCCTCCCACGCCTTGAGACTTCCCCAAGTCAACGGGGTCTCGCTTCCGCCCGTGACGGCCGCGTCGAGCGTTCCCTGGCGAACCAGCCAGAACGCCTGACCGATGGCGTGATTCGCCGACGAGCAGGCCGTCGACGTCGTAAACGTCGCGCCGGTCAGGCCAAATTCCATTGAAACCTGGCTGGCAACCGCGTTCGACATTGCCTTCGGGATCATAGTCGGAGGCTGGTGGCTGCGGTGGCCTTGGTACAAGAGGCGGAATCCTTCGTCCTCGGCCACTTTGCCGCCGAGGCACGATCCCGTAATGACGCCGGTATTCTCGCGTAGATCAGGTGTGAACTCGATGCCGGAATCGGCGACGGCCTCGCGCGCGGCGACCATGCCGTATTGGCAGAACAGGTCGATCCAAGTCAGCGTCTTGTCATCGAAATGTTCTTTGGGATCGAAATCCTTGACCTCGGCGGCATTCTTGAACCGTAGTTCCGAGACGTCGCACCGCGTGATAGGACCGATGCCGGACTTACCAGCCGCGATTCGCGACCAGAACTCCGCCGTCGAATTCCCAAGCGCCGAAACGGTTCCGATACCGGTGACTACGACCCTTCTCATCTTTACTCGAACCGTTATTCCGCGGTGGCGGCTTCCTTGTTTTCCGACTCTTTTGCAGCCAGCAGTTGCTCGATGCCCTCAACTACCTGACGAACGCTCTTCATTTCGGCGACCTTGTCGTCGGGCACCATCAGGTCGAATTCTTCTTCCAACTCAAATACGAGATTAAGTCCGTCGAGAGAATCGAACCCCAGTTCCTCAAAGGTGGTGTCGGGCGTAATTTCCTCGATCGGAACTTTCTTGAAGTCAGCAAAAATGCGTCGAACCGTTTCTTCGACAGTAGCGTTCATCTTGTTACACTCCCAAAATTTGACCGAAACCGTGAGTTCAGACTTTCAGTACCGCGCGGTCAGGCTCGGGTTTCGAACTAATTGTATCTTAGTTGGGCGAACACGTGAAATTCGCCGACACAACCGATTCCATTGATCTCGAACCGCGCCGCGATTTCCCGCCCGCTCAGGTCTAAGGTAGATTTTCCTTGCCATTCCGGGACCTGATAAGGTTTAATATCGGCATGGTTTCGGCTCTCCGTACAAATAACCGCACAAGCCTCACGATGCTCGGCGTCGCGCCGAAAGAGTCCTGTCGTTCCTGAATCCCTTCGCAGTTCATTTTCGCCGTCGAACTTCCATCCGATCAACCGTTCGACCGGCTGACTCGTGGTATCATATTGAACTTTGAACAGGACTTATTTATGCTGCGTTTTCACAATACGCTATCAAACAAACTCGAGGAATTCCGGCCCCTTCGCGACAACGAAGTGAAGGCATACATTTGTGGTCCGACCGTTTGGAATTTCGCTCATATCGGTAATTTCAGGACCTTCACGTTCGGCGACATTTTGGCGCGTTATCTGCGTTTCAAGGGCTACGATCTGACCTATGTGATGAACCTGACGGACGTCGACGACCGCATCATCAACGAATCGCACAAGGCGGGAAAGTCGATCGACGAGTTCGTGCAACCATACATCATCGCGTTTTGGGAGGACATGGCCGCGCTCGGCAACAATCGGCCCGACATCGCTCCGCGCGCGACCGAACACATCAAGGAGATGATCGACATCATTTCGACGCTTCTTGCCAACGGCAAGGCTTACGAATCGGACGGTTCGATCTACTTTCGCATATCGGCATTCCCGGAATACGGAAAGCTCTCGAAGATCAGTTTTTCGGGCAACGAGGCCGGCGGATCAGGGCGCGTCGACACGGACAAGTACGAAAAGGAAGACGCGCGCGACTTCGCGGTCTGGAAACTGGTCGACAGATCTGACCCGGCCGGTTGGGAGGCGCCGTTCGGTTACGGGCGTCCCGGATGGCACATCGAATGCTCCGCGATGTCGATGAAGTATCTTGGCGAAACGTTCGACATTCATGCCGGCGGCGTCGACCTGCAGTTCCCGCATCATGAAAACGAGATCGCGCAGTCCGAAGGCGCGACCGGGAAGCTTTTTGCCAAGTACTGGCTGCATGGCGAGTTCCTGAAGATCGACAACGAGAAGATGGCCAAATCGCTCGGGAACGACTACACGCTGCGCGACATCATCTCGCGCGGATTTTCGCCGCTCGCGATCCGCTATCTGTTGATCTCCGTACCGTACGGAAAGCAGCTGAACTTCACGTTTGAAGGGCTTAAAGGCGCGGAATCGACGGTCGGTCGTCTGCAGCAGTTCCGGCGTCTCGTACGCGAAGCGAAAACGGAACCGGGATCGGATACGGAGGTCGCGCAACTCGTCGCCAAGGCTTTGGCCGAGTTTGAAGCGGCGATGGACGACGATCTCAATACATCGGTCGCGTTGGCGGCGATCCACAATTTGGTGCGCGAAACAAATTCCGTTCTTGCAAAGGACGCTCTCCGCGCGGACGACCGCGAGTCCGTTCTCGATGCCGTTGCCAGGTTCGACTCGGTACTCGGTATCTTCGGCAAGGAACAGGCGGAACTGCTCGACGCTGAGGTCGAAGCACTTATCGACGAACGCCAGGAGGCACGCCGAAACCGCAACTTCGCGCGTTCGGACGAGATCCGCGATCTCTTGGCGCAGCGCGGCATCGTTCTTGAAGACACAAAGGACGGCGTCCGCTGGAAGAGAAAGTAGCAAAGTTCGGGGCGGTGTCCGAGCAAGGCCCGCGTCGATTGCAGCCTGCTCCGGTTGTCGGGCGTGACGCAGCTGAATGATCAAGGGGCATTAGCACAAGTTACGGTTAAAGCCGATCAGCGATTTGATCCGTGGTCCATGCGCTGAAGAGGCTGTTTGCAAACTCCGCGACATCGTGTGACTCTATTTGCCTATCTGGTAAATCTTCTCCCACCACATAGGCATATAGTGGCACATAGAAATTCGCCGCACTAATCGATCTCGCACGCGCCGGCAGCGGGTTCGGAGACCATGAATCCGGGTTCGTGGCCGAATTCCCTTTCGAAAGCAATCGAGATCGTCGATTTGAATTCCTCGATCGAATCCCGCGCGACAAAGCTCACGGTCGATCCGCCGAAGCCGCCGCCCGTCATCCTTGATCCGAGTACCGCGTCGCCGAATTCCCGGGCCCGTTCGACGAGAAAATCGAGTTCCTGACAACTCACTTCATAGTCGTCGCGCAGGCTCGCGTGCGACTCCCACATCAGCGCTCCGAATCCCGCAAGATCACCCTCGCCGAGACGCCGCGCGGCCTCGAGACATCGGGCGTTCTCGGCAACAACGTGGCGCGCCCGTCGACGCGATGGCTCCGGAATCTCGCTTTCAACACCGGCAAGATCCGAAGGCGTCAGCTCGCGCAGGTGCCGCAGATCGGGAAACGAACCGCGCAGCATCCGAATTCCCTCTTCGTAATCGCGCCGGCGATCGTTGTAGGCGCTCATGACCAGATCGTGCTTGACTCGGGTATCGCAAATTACGACTCCGTACCGGTCCGTCGGGAGCGGAAACGGCGCGCTCTCGAGCGTCAGGCAGTCGATCAGCAGCGCATGCCCGTGAACGGCGTTCGCCGAAATGTACTGGTCCATGATCCCGCAGTTGACGCCGACGTATTCGTGTTCGGTCCGCTGCCCGATCCTCGCGAGTTCGACCCGGTCGATCGTCGTTCCGGCGAGTTCCGTCAGGGTCAGCCCGACCGCGGTCTCGAGCGCGGCCGAGGACGAGAGTCCGGCGCCGACGGGCACGTCCGAGTCGATCACCAGATCGGCGCCAGGAACCGAATATCCTTTTTCCATCAGGATCCGGGCGACGCCCTCGATGTAGCGTCCCCAACCGGTTTGGCGCGCGTCAGACCGAAGATCGATCGCGACCGTGTCGTCCTCGTTCAGCGACCGGACCCGAATGATCCCGGAGTCAGAGACAGCCGCGGCGACGCACACCGCGCGGTCGATCGCCATCGGGAGAACGTAGCCGAGATCGTGATCGGTGTGCTCGCCGATGAGGTTGACGCGGCCCGGCGCGCGGAATAAACGGGGGTTGGCGCCGAATGACGCGGTAAATTCCGATATAAGGTTTTCGAGGTTCATGAAGGCAAGAATCAGGATTCCAAAATTTCAAATTCCAAAATTCCAGGATTTCTGACGTTCCCAGATTCTACAATTCCAATTGCGCGGAATTGTTGTCGAGTGCCACGGCGACAACGCGAAGTCTCAAAATTCGCTTCATTCGTGTCGATTCGTGGTCAATTCCGGTTGCGTCCACGAAGTAACACGAAACTTCACGAATTGGGATCAATCAAATAATGCATCTCGCTCAGGTCGCGGAGCCGCGCGGCGGCCGATTCCGGCGTAATGTCCCGCTGCGGACCGCCGAGCAGTTCAAAGCCAACCAAAAACTTCCGGATCGTCGCCGAGCGCAGCAGCGGCGGATAGAAATGAGCGTGCAAGTGCAGCGAATCGTATGAGTTGCCATCGGTCGGACGCTGGTGGAAGCCCATCGAATATGGAAACGACGTCTCGAAAAGATTGTCGTATCGCGTCGTCAGGCGCTTCATGATCTGGGCCAATTCCCCGCGCTCGCCGGCCGATAGTTCACCGATCGCGCCGACATGTCGCTTCGGCAGAAGAATCGTCTCGAACGGATAGACCGCCCAGAACGGCACGATCGCCGCGAATGAGAAGTTCTCGCAAACGATGCGCTCGCCTCGCTTGAGTTCTTCCGCCACGTAATCGCAGAGCAGGCACGTTCCGTTCTCGTCGAAATATCCGGCCTGCGCCGCGATCTCTTTGGCCGGTTCGTTCGGTATCGACTCCGACGCCCAGATCTGTCCGTGCGGGTGCGGATTGCTGCAGCCCATCATCTCGCCGCGGTTCTCGAATATCTGCACGTGATTTATGAGATCGCGCGCTCCGAGATCGGCGTATTGCCGCGCCCACTCGTCGACGACGCGCTCGGTCGCCGTGGCAGGCATCCGCGAAAGCGTCAGCGAGTGATCGGGCGAGAAACAGACGACGCGGCAGAGTCCGCTCTCGCTCGCGGCAACGAACAGACCGAGTTCGTTCGAAACGTCGGCGGGCGTATCCGGAAGCAACGCCGCGAAATCGTTGTCGAAGACGTAAACGCCTTCGTACGCCGGGTTTGTCGCGGCTCCTGCGCGGGCATTTCCGGGGCAAAGATAGCAGTCGGGATCGTACGACGGCAGAGCGGCGCCGGCGACGCTCTCGACCTGTCCCTGCCACGGCCGTTTCGCGCGGTGCGGCGAGACCAGAACCCATTCGCGCGTCAGCGGATTGAGTCGCCGGTGCGGATGTTCGTTCGGATTAAAGTTCACCCCGGATTGCGTCATTGAATTTTGACTCCCCAATCTTATCAGCCGCGGATGACGCGGAAAACGCGGGTTTGAACAGAAATTTCAGGCTGATTCCTCGTTCGTATCGAACTTCGTGATCCGCGTTTGTCGCAATATCCGCACGATCCGCGTTCATCAGCGGCAAATATGTAATCCGGGTTATCGCTTCCCTTTTGTCGGATCGTCCCAATTGTCCGTCCTGAAAGGCGATGCCGGCAATCCCGAATCGTTCGTCAGGTTCGGATTCTGCGGATTGCTGTTGAACGCATAGCGGACCGCCTGTGGCGAAACGACCGAATCGAACCAGACCTCGATCTTGTCCTTCGCGACGATCTTCGCCGTCGCCCAGACAAATCTCTGATCCCGCCCGGCAATCGCAAACTCCTTCAGTTCAGACCCGCCTTTGATCCGAAGTCCGCTTCCAACATCGGAGAAGATCAGAAGAATCTTGCGGCCACGGATTACGTAGTTTTTCAGGACCGGGCCTTCATTCAAATTGCGGCGGTAAGCACTTTTGAGCGCCCAGATCGCCATTCGTTTACCGACCGTGAGCTTGTCCTTCGGGTGGATGTCGTTCGCCTCGCCGACATCGATCGTGACGATCAGCCCGGTGTTGACGGTTCTCAGCGCAGTGACCCGCTGAGC
>JAKQII010000326.1 GCA_029557535.1 Acidobacteriota bacterium | reverse complement strand
CTCATGGCGTATGAAGCTGAAAACGAAGGCTTCGAAGCCGTGATCGGGCTCGAGATCCACGCGCAACTGCTCACGCGCAGCAAGATCTTCTGCCGCGATTCGACTCATTTCGGAGCCGGAGACAACGAAAATATCTGCCCGGTGTGCGCGGGCCTTCCTGGCGCGCTGCCCGTGCTGAACGAACGGGTCGTTGAATACGCCGTCAAAACGGGGCTCGCGCTCAATTGCGAGATCCGCCGCCAGTCCTTCTTCGCGCGTAAACAGTATTTCTATCCGGATCTGCCGAAGGGCTATCAGATCTCCCAGCACGATCTGCCTATTTGCGGGCCCGGTTACGTCGAATTCGTTTCGGGCGGGGCCAAACGGCGGGTGAGCGTCACGCGCGCGCATTTGGAGGAGGACGCGGGCAAGTCCACTCATCACGGCGACTACAGCCTGATCAACCTGAATCGTTCCGGGATCCCGTTGCTGGAGATCGTCTCCGGCCCCGATATGCGGACCGCCGCCGAAGCGGCCGAGTACGCTCGCGCGATCCGCGGCATACTTCGCTATCTCGACGTCTGTGACGGGAACCTCGAAGAAGGTTCGCTCCGATGCGATGTCAACGTCAGCGTGCGCCGCTGCGGCGAATCCGCGCTTGGAACGAAGGTGGAGATCAAGAACATCAATTCGTTCCGGTTCATCGAGAAGGCGATCGAATACGAGATTCATCGACAGACCGATTGCGTTCTGAACGGCGAGCGGATCGCCCAAGAAACGCGTCTTTACGATCCCGACAAAAACCGCACGTTCACGATGCGCGCGAAAGAGGATGCGCACGATTACCGCTATTTCCCGGATCCGGATTTGTTGCCCGTGACCGTGGAAAAAGGCTGGGTGGAAGAGATCCGCTCGTCGTTGCCGGAGTTGCCGCTCGCTCGGGCGGCGAGGTTCGTAGCGGAGCTTCAGTTGCCAGAGTACGACGCGACGATCCTGACGCAGGAGAGGGCGCTCGCGGATTATTTCGAGCGAGCGCAGGAAGCGTGCGGCAACCCGAAGGCCGCCTCGAACTGGATCATGACCGAAGTCATGCGGAACCTGAACGAGTCGGGGACTTCGATCGCGCGCGCGCCGGTGACGGCCGAGCGGCTCGGGAAGATGATCGCGTTGATCGACAAAGGCGTGATTTCCGGGAAGATCGCGAAGACGGTTTTTTCCGCGATGTGGGCTGACGGAGGGGACCCGGAATCGATCATCGCGGAAAAGGGGCTTGCGCAGGTCACCGACGCCGCGGCGGTCGGGAGGATCGTCGACGACGTGCTTGCGGCGAACCCGTCGCAGCTCGAATCGTATCGGTCCGGCAAGGACAAATTGTTCGGGTTCTTCGTCGGACAGGTTATGAAACTCTCGAAGGGACAGGCGAATCCGGAGCTGGTCAACGAGCTTTTGAGAAAGAAACTGCGGGAATAAACGATGCGAATCGCGGCGATCGACCTCGGCACCAACACGTTCCTCTGCCTCGTCGCCGACGTCGTCGACGGCGAGGTCGCGAGGGTCTTGAGCGACGACGCGCGAGTGGTCCGTTTAGGACAAGGCGTCCATCGAAGCCGCGAATTGCATCCTGAAGCCCTCGCGCGGGCCGAGACGTGCTTGCGGGATTTCGTCACGACGATCACGCGCATCGGTTCCGTCGACAAAATAGTCGCCGCAGCGACCAGCGCCGCTCGGGACGCGGCAAACGGCGCGCGCCTCCTCGATATCGGGCGTGGGCATGGCGTCGAGATCGAGATCATCAGCGGCGAGCGCGAGGCCGAGTGCACGTATCGCGGAGTGGTCGGAAAGGCGTTCGACGGAACGGTCGGGATCATCGATGTTGGCGGCGGCTCGACGGAGTTCATCGTCGGCGACGCCGGGGGTATCCGAAAGCGGATCTCGATCGACGTCGGTAGCGTCCGCATGACCGAGTCGTTCGTGACGCGTCACCCGATCCCGCCGTCCGAAATGGACGCGATGGAAGCGCACGTGCTTGAAAGGTTGGCTGCGGTGCCGGCCGTGTTTTCGGAAGTTCGGCCGAGGAAATTCATCGCTGTCGCCGGAACGCCGACGACGA
>JAKQII010000199.1 GCA_029557535.1 Acidobacteriota bacterium | reverse complement strand
GATTTTGGATTTTGGATTGTTCGATCAGAACTTCGAATCGATCTTGAAATATCGAATGCGTCCGAACGTTTATCGCGCGGAAACCTCAATCCAAAATCCAAAATCGAAAATCCAAAATCAGAACACTATCCGCGCCTTTAATGTCGCGTTGACCTCGCGGAGTACCTCAAGCGCTTCGCGCGATAGTTCGGTGTCGACGTCGAGAATGACGTAACCGATCGAGTCGTTCGTCTTCAGATACTGTCCGAGAATATTAATGCCTTTTTCCGAAAGACGCGAGTTGATCTCCGACAGCACGCCAGGGACGTTCTCGTGAATATGCAGAATGCGGTGAGTCTGATCCTGCAGCGGCAGGCTGACGGGCGGAACCGTATGCGATCCTTCCGAGGCACCGTATTCGACGTATTTGATCAGCTTCGACGAGACGTCGAATCCGATATTCGCCTGCGCTTCTTCGGTCGAGCCGCCGATGTGCGGCGTCAAAACGACATTCGGCAAATTCTGAAGAACGGTCGAGAAACTGTCGCCGTTCTTTTCGGGTTCGCCCGGAAACGTATCGATCGCCGCACCCGAAAGATGTCCGCTCACGATCGCGTCACGCAGCGCGTCGAGATCGACGACGTCGCCTCGCGCGTAGTTGAGCAGCATTGCGCCTTTGCGCATCTGGCCGATCCTCTCGGCGTTCATCATGTTCTTCGTCGCCGGCGTCGACGGAACGTGCAGCGTCACGATCTCCGAGACCTCAAGCAATTCACTCAGATCGCGCAGCTGACGCGCGTTGCCGTGCGGGAGTTTCGTCACGATGTCGTAGTAGTGAACGTGCATCCCGAGCGCCTCGGCGAGGACCGACACTTGCGATCCGATGTTTCCGTACCCGATGATCCCCAGCGTCTTGCCGCGCAATTCATAGCAGCCTTTCGCGTCTTTCTGCCAGATGCCGTTGTGCGCCGCGATGTTCTTATCGGAGATCTTGCGGATGAGAATGACTGAAAGTCCGACGACCAGTTCGGCGACCGATCTCGTGTTCGCATGCGGCGCGTTGAAAACCGCGACTCCATTTTCGGTCGCGGCCTTCAGATCGACCTGATTCGTGCCGATGCAGAAACAGCCGATGGCAAGCAGTTTGTCCGCCGCTTCGAAGACTTTTCGCGTAACGTGCGTCTTCGATCTGATCCCGAGCACATGTACGCCCCTGATCGCCTCGACAAGTTCTTCCTCACCAAGCGCGCCGCTCAATCTTGTGATCTCGGAATAGCCGCTCACGCGCAGTTCCTCGGCGGCGGCTTCTGAAATGTTTTCGAGCAGCAAGACCTTGATCTTGCTGCGGGGATAGGAAGTCGGTTCGGGTGACATACTTAAGCTGATTATATGCAAATCAGGGAGCGTTCGCGACTTTCTACACGGGTTCGCACAGGGTTAAAATCATTCGATGTCGAACTTCGCGTGGATACTCGTTCTGGTGCTGATCCTGACCCTGCTCGGATCCGGAATCCTGTTCTTCATCACCAGCCGATATTACTGGGGAGTTCGCGGCACGCCGCCGCCTACTCGTGAAGAACGCAAACGCCTCCGGGAAGAAGAACTCCGTCTGCGAGCCAAACAAATCGAGTATGCCGAAACCCATAAATGGGCGACCCGCGGCGATAATTTCTTCGACAATACAAAAGGATCCGCAAAGCGCTGACGGCCTCGCTCGGGACCGTCGAGATCGAATCTCAGAAACGATACGCGCTGGGCTTGGTTCGGACAGACAGACCGATTCGAAGCTTCTTGCAAGGGATCGGCATGCCGCTCCCGAGTTCCGCATCGTTTTGATCGGCACAACGGATCATTAGAGCGTTAGAGTGATCGCAGGTGACATTTGCCTCAGGCCGAACAGCTTCCGATTCTCATTGCTCTTGCTCCCATTCCTTTATGAAGCGGGCGAGGGAACTCCGTAATCCGGCGTCGGCGATAAGTCTCGACTGGCCATACTCGACTCCGATCTTGCACACGGGATGCAGGTTGTGTCCGTAGGATTCGACCGACTTGGTGATCGCTTCTGCGAAGACTCCGTTCGCGCGATCCTTGTAACCGAGCGAAGCGAAGGTCCTGGCGATGATCGGATACACTTCGTAACGCCGTGCGTCGAAGATGACATCCTTCGTCACGCGGACGCTTGCAAGCGATTCGTCCAGGTACCCGACGAGTTGCGATTTCGGCAACGCCTTCGAACTCAGTCCGACAAACTCGGCAAGTGCCTGCGCTCGCAAATATGGCTTCTTCAAATCGCGGATCATCGCGAGTGCCCGATCTCGTTGGCCGATGCTTACAAGCCGCAGCGCGATCCGGGCGCGATACTGCGCCTGGTCCCACTGACCCGACGACCAAAGGCTTCCGCTTTCGGGCTCGCTAACGTCGATCTTTGAAGTTTCAGCATAAGCAAAATCCAGTGCGTCGGCAGCACCGATGAAGTTCTTGTCGCGAATAAAAAGATCCGCGATCTTAAGAAGCTTCATTTGCCGCATGTATTCGCTGCCGGAAAGGCTCTTCGCAAGCGTCAGCGCACGATCCGCGCGTCCGCGAAGAAGAAGATCGTCAACCAGATCCCCGAGATGGAAGCTGTCCCCGTAGTCGGCGGGATCCGAAAGTTTCAGAAGGCGATCGACAAGTTCGTCGCCCTTCACGACCTCGTTGAGTTCGTAATGTGCCCGGGCGACCATCAGCAACCATCTCCCTTCCTCGCCAAACCCGCGGCGGGCGATGATCGACTCGGCCTCGTCGAAACGGCCGAGGCGCAAGAGCGCGGCTGTCACGTCGTCAAGCGCGACACGCTGATCGATATCCATCTCGATGTCGCGTTCCTTCCAGACAACCTCGTCAAGAGCGAGTTTCACAAGGTTCGCCGCCTTTTCCGCTTCGCTAAGACGAGCAAAGTCGAGCGCGAGCATTGACCGGTCGCGAATTTCACCCGATTTAACGATTGACGGTTCGATCGCCTCGAGTACACGCAACGCGCGTCGCGGATCAGGCCCTTTGATGATCACGTCGGCGACCGTCAAATAGAGCTCGGCGTCAGGCTTTCCGTCCTCTTTCGGATCCAGCGCGAGCGCCTCGGCCTCGCGACCGAGATTTGCCAGAACGCCCGCGAGTTGCTGCTTCTCGGAATTGTCCTGGGCGCGACGAAGCAGTAGATCGACATATTCGTTCGCCTCGCGTCGACGCCCCTTCTCGACGAGCCTTTTCGCGATCGCAACGAAGTCTTCCTCATGGTAAGTCCCGGGCGGTACCAGCGAAGTCGCGGCGACGATCCCGGGAAGGCGGTCGACATGAAAGTACGACCAAGCAAGGCATGTTTTTTCAGATTCGTATTGGTCAGGATCGCTTTTCGAAAGCAGATACCAGACCGTAGCCAGCGGGTCGGCCGTCGCTTTTGGGGGAACCGATTGCGCGAACGCGGTCGCGGTCGAAGCGAGGGCGATGATCAGAGGAAACAGTTTCGAGAGTGTTCTCATCATTTTCAAGCCGTCCCAATAACGAATTTATCATTAGGATGCGCGAAGCCGCGAGAAGTTGCAGCGTCGGCAGTCGGACCCGAAAAGATAAAGCCCCCGCGATTTCCGCGGGAGCTTCAACATCCGAAATCCGAATTCCCAAATCCGAATTCATCACATATGGATCGTCAGATCGTGGACGCCTTCGGCGGCTTCCATCATCGATTCCGAAACGGTCGGATGAGCATGGATCGTGTTCGCGATCGACTCGGCCGTCGCTTCGAGGCTCATCGCGACGCAGGCTTCGGCGACAAGTTCGGTCGCGTGCGGCCCGATGATATGGACGCCGAGCACCTCGTCGTACTTCTTCTCCGAAACGATCTTGATGAAACCGTCGGTCTCGCCCAAAATGCGCGCTTTGCCGCTCGCCGAGAACGGGAATTTCCCGATCTTGACGTCGTAACCGGCATCTTTCGCTTTGGCTTCGGTCAGACCGACGCTCGCGACCTCGGGATCGCAATACGTGCAGTTCGGAACCAGACGATGATTGATCGGCTCGACCTTCTTGCCGGCGATCCTTTCGACGACCATGCAACCTTCCTTCGACGCGAGATGCGCCAGCCAGGCGGTGTCGATCACGTCGCCGATCGCGTATACGTTCGGTTCGTCCGTTTCGCAGTATTCGTTGACCTTGACGGTGCCGCGCGGGTTGACGACGACCTTTGTCTTATCCAATCCAAGATTTTCAAGGTACGGCATGCGGCCGATCGCGACGAGCAGCATCTCGGCTTCGAGTTCGATGTCTTTGCCCTTCGAATCCTTGCCCGAGACCTTGACGCTCGATTTCGTCTTCGTCATCTTGTCCATCTTGACGCCGGTCAGGCACTTGATGCCGCGCTTTTTGAACGCGCGTTCGAGTTCCTTCGACACCTCGGCGTCTTCGAGCGGGACGATCCGGTCGAGCAACTCAACGACGGTCGTATCGCAGCCAAAGCGCGAATAGACGCTGGCGAATTCGACGCCGACCGCGCCCGATCCGAGCACGATCATCGATTTCGGAACATGATTGAGTTCGAGGATCTGGTCGGAATTGACGACCTGTTTGCCGTCGACCTCGAATCCCGGGATCGGACGGACGACCGATCCGGTCGCGATGATGATGTTCTTCGCTTCGACGGTTTCTTTCTTGCCGTCTTCGTACGCGACTTCGACCTTGCCTTTGCCGGAGATCTTGCCGAAGCCGTTGAAGACAGTGACCTTGTTCTTTTTCATCAAATACGTGACGCCGGCCGAGTTTTTGGCGACGACGCCCGACTTGTATTCCTGCACCTTCGAAAAATCGTAGCTCAGGCCTTCGGCCTTGAGCCCGAAATTCTCGAAATGCTGTGCTTTTTCATAAAGATGCGCCGCGTTCAAGAGCGCTTTTGTCGGGATGCATCCGCGGAGCCCGCACGTTCCGCCGAGACGCGCGCCGGCCTCTTTTTCGATCAGCGCGACCTTCAATCCTACCTGCGACCCGCGAACCGCGGCGACGTAACCGCCCGGACCCGATCCGATAATTACAACGTCAAATTGTTCTGCCATATGTCCTCGTCCTAAGTATTATTGCAAAACAATAATTATAAGGACTTGGCAACAAAAGGAAAGCGGACTGAATAAGCGGCCTTTGAAAGAAAGCGACGGTGCGTTATCAGTGCGCGATCGCCGTTTGCCGTTTTCCGCTTCGGATCGTCACGCGGAACGACGGTCGGCCGAGCGCCGCATCAAGATGATATAATCGGGAACAAAAGACGCCGTTCCCGGGCTCCGACCGACCTGAAAAATAGATTTATGCAAAGATTTCTTAACTTATCCGTTTTTGCCTTCGTGGCAGCCGCAACCCTGTTCGCGTTCGGATGCCATCAGTCCGTGGAGGCACCGCATGAATCAGCAGTGCGTCAGGTGAGCGTCGAGGACGCGAAAAGCGCGGTCGAAGTCGACGGAACACAGTTCATCGATGTCCGCACGCCGGCCGAATTCGATGCGGAGCATGCCGCGAAATCGATCAATTATCCGTTGGACACGATCGAGGCCGACGCGGCGAAGCTTAATAAATCCAAACCGGTCTACATCATTTGCCAGACCGGGCGCCGTTCGCAGATCGCGGCTGCGAAACTTAACGAGCTTGGATTCAGCGATGTCGCCGACGTACAGGGCGGGATGAACGCCTGGACCAAAGCCGGCCTGCCGACCGAGAAGAAATGATCGGCAGAACCGGGAGCGGGAACGACCGGCTGTCAGCTCCCGGCTCCGACTCCCAATCAGTCCGAGATCAGCACCCAGCCGTTGACGTAGTTGTTGTTGCCGATGATCTCCTTTCCGAGATTCACCACGCAGAATCCGACATTGTAAGTCCCGCGCGGGAGCGAAACTGCGGCGTGCACGGAATGACTCCGCTGAAAGGGGTCGATCGTGACGTTTAGATGATTGTCGCCGACAAGCGGCACGATCGGATCCGAAGCCGCTCGCTGAAAGCAGATAGCGATTGCGGCGCGGGTCGATCCCTGGTTCGTTCCGAGCACCGCGGCGGCAGAACCGAGCAATCGCTGACCATCGCCGATGCTCAACGAACGAACAGGACCAAAGAATTGCCAGGTTTTGCCCGGAAATACCTCGTATGTTCCCTCTCCGGAAAGGTCGATCAGATTGGCCGAAGCGCCGGATTGCGGTTCCGGTAGTGAGAAAAATGCGAGCGGGATCACGAGCAGGCACACGAAGAGTGCGAGAATTTTCATTGTGAGTTCTCCTAATTGTTGATTTTACGGAGATTGTGAGCTCCGTCAGAATCCTGAGGAAGCGAGCGCGGACGATTTGAGCATCGTCCATCCTATTGATTCCGATGAATGGATTCTAACGGATATCGTTGAATATTCAAGAATCAAGATTCAAGATTCAAAACGGAGAATGTCTTGAATCTTGAATCTAAAATTGTTAATTCGCCGGCCAAGGTCCGAAGGGGCGTTCACTTCGACCGACATTGATTTGATAAGCATCGAAGTTTGCTGCACCCCTTCGGGGCTGAAATCGTCATGGGCGATTCGTCCCCAGGCTTGCTTCGCGCGCCAGGGGTTACCGTTGCGTCGCCCCTTCGGGGCTTTCGGGTCAGCCAATTCTTGAATTTTGAATCTTGAATCTGATTCAGACCATACCCGGATCTTTGACGACGCCGATGAACGGCAGATTGCGGTAACGGTTCGCCGCGTCGAGTCCGTAACCGACGACGAACCGGTTCGGGATCCGGAACCCGCAGTAATCAATGACGAGTTCGGTTTTGATGCGCGGCTCCGGCTTGTCGAGCAGCGTCGCGATCTTCAGCGAATTCGCACCGCGCGATCCGAGAATCTCCATCAAACGGAACAGGGTCAGGCCGGTGTCGATGATGTCCTCAACGACGATCACGTCCTTGCCGCGGATCGAATGTGTCAGGTCCTTGAGAATTTCAACGTCACCGGACGAAACGGTCTCGTCCTTGTAACTCGAAACCGCCATGAAATCGATCTTTAGATTAAGATCGATCTCGCGCATCAGGTCCGACAAGAAGATCACCGAACCTTTCAGCACGCCGACGAGAACAAGATCGCGGCCGGTATAGTTGGCTGTGATCTGCCGTCCGAGCTCCGAAACGCGGGCGCGGATCTGCTCGGCGCTGAACATCACCTCCAGGTTCGGATTCGTAAATTCCGTGAACTGCGCGGGTTTTTGTGATGACATATATTTCGTTTAAGATTGTCTGGATTTAGAAATACTATTGGAGCAGGTTTGATTCGTCAAACATCGCGTAATGGCAGAAAACAGTGACACCCGCGATCGCGTCCGGGAACTCGTGAAACAGGTTCTCGCGAGCGTCCCGCCGGATAAAAGCGAACGTCCGAATCCGATCGAACGAGTTGTCGTAAATTCCCTTCAGGAAAAGGTCGGCAAGGAGTTTGACAGGGATGAGTCGGCGAAGAGCCTGATCACCGAAGACGATCTGCGCGGACTCGATCCTGGCTCGAAAGTCAGGGTTTCGGAATCGGCCAAGTTCACGCCGCTGGCCGATGACATCGTCCGCGAACGCGGTCTCGTACTGATCCGCAAGCAATCGCGGCGGGCGTTAACGAAGGTTCGGAGCGTTGCCGTCGGATGCGATCACGGCGGTTTCGAATATAAACAAAAGCTCGTGATCTTCCTTTCGAATCTCGGACTGAACGTCCGAGATTACGGAACAGATTCAAAGGACGCGGTCGATTATCCTGATTTTGCCCACGCGGTCGCCTTCGCGGTCGCGCGCAAGCAATCGGACGTCGGGATCATCATCGACGGCGCCGGCATCGGGTCGGCGATGACGGCGAACAAAATCCCCGGCGTTCGCGCCGCGGCATGTTATTCCGTCGCGCTGGCAAGGAATTCGCGAGAGCACAACGGCGCGAACGTCCTGACGCTAGGCAGCGGCCAGAACTCGTTCGACGAAGTTCGCGAGATCGTCAACGCATTCCTGACGTCCGAGATCACGGAAGAGCGCCACAAAAAGCGGGTCGGCAAGATCGACGCCATCGAGCGCGAATATAAGAAATAATTCTTTTGTTCGTACGAATTATTAATCGATTCAGACGTTTGGTTTCCGGTGATGCGGGAATAAAATGAAGTTGGCGTTGAGGATCTTTTGAAAAACCGACGAGCAATCCGGTCGACTCGAATGCCTTGCTTCCAAGAGGGAGCGAATAGATCCGACTGAAGTTATCGATCGACCGGTGAGAACTCCGCCTGTAAGGTCGGTGGGCACATGCGCCGTCAACAGATTTGAAACGTCACACGGAACCGATCCGCATTCGGGCGAGACTCGGGTTCCGTATCCGGCTGAATTTGCGGCGACCGGAAACATTCTATCCGAGTCCGCTCGTATCCGGATCGGTTCCGTAACCGGACCACGTTTGACGATTGAAAAGTCAACATGAACACGTCAAAGTCAATCATTTCAATCGCCGTCGTCTTTGCATTTGCGGTGGCGGTTTTTTCACTAAATCAGACCCACTCGATTCATTTAGGCAACGCGGACTGCTGCATGAAGAAGGACGCTTGCCCAATGAAAGAGAATATGGCCCAAAAGGATGGTTCAGCCAGGCGCGAAGACTGTCCGATGAAGGCCGAAATGAAGGTTTCCAAGTCGGACAATTGCCCGATGAAGGAAAAGATGGCCGACTCCGACAAGATGTCCTGCGACAACTGTCCGATGAAGGCTGATCGTGAGAATTCTTCGAAGGACAATTGTCCGATGAAGATGAATCGCGAACGACCGTCGACGGAGACGCCGAAGACGGATTAGCTGCTGTAATCGGCTGCGGCCGCCTGCCAGCGGTCGTAGCCGTCATTATTTTCTCCTTTTCAAGCAACAACGGCGGCCATGCAATGGCCGCCTTTGTTGCTTTGGTCGGTGGTCGGTGGTCGGTGGTCGGTGGTCGG
>JAKQII010000284.1 GCA_029557535.1 Acidobacteriota bacterium | reverse complement strand
AGGTCGCAAAGAACCTCCGAATCAACATCAGAATCCAGAACCTCTGGAATCTTGAAGTCTTGAAGTCCTGAAGTCTTGAAATCTTGGAATCTTGAATTCTTGGAATCGTGAATTCTTGAAATCCTGGAATCCTGGAATCCTGGAATCTTGGAATCCTTACTCCCATTCCGTATGAAAAGTCCCCTCGCGGTCGGTACGTTGATACGTGTGCGCGCCGAAGAGATCGCGCTGCCCCTGGATCAGGTTTGCCGGCAGGCGCTCCGTCGCGAACGCGTTGATGTAATTGAGCGCCGATGAGAATCCCGACGACGCGATATCGCACGAAACGAAATTTATCACCGTCGCCTTGAGATATTCGTGTCCTGACCGGACGGCGTCGCGGAACTCGTCAGAAAGCAGCAAATTCGTCAGCTTCGGCTCCGCGTCGAACGCCTTGCGGATGTCTTCAAGAATGCCCGAACGGATGATGCAGCCGCCGCGCCAGATCTTCGCGATCTCGACCATGTCGAGTTCATACGAACGCTCGTCGGAGGCGGCCTGAAGCATCGACATTCCCTGCGCATAGGCGGCGACGAACGCAAGATAGATCGCCCGCCGCAGGATCTCGACAGCATTTTCGCGCATCTCGCCTTCGATCGAAAACGGCCGCACGACCTCGAGCTTCTCGGCAGCCACGACGCGTTCTGGCTTTCTTGCCGAAATTTGACGCATCGCTACCGCCGCGTCGATCGTCGGGATCGGAACGCCGAGATCCATCGCCGCCTGTGACGTCCATTTGCCGGTGCCCTTTTGTCCGGCCGTGTCGAGGATCATGTCGACAAGAGCGTTCGGCGTTTCCGAGTCCTTTTTTCCGAGAACGGTTTCCGTGATCTCGACAAGAAATCCGTTGAGTTCTGCCCGGTTCCATTCGCCGAAGAAATCCGCGATCTCGGCGTTTTCCATCACCATCGCGCGCTTCATCAAGTCGTACGATTCCGCGATCAACTGCATCATTGCGTACTCGATCCCGTTGTGCACCATCTTGACGAAATGACCGGCGGAGCCGTTCCCGACGTGCGCGGCGCACGGCTCGCTTCCGACCCGCGCGGCGGCGGATTCGAGGACCGGTCGGACGTGCTCATAAACGGACTTTTTGCCGCCTGCCATGATGCTTGCGCCGTGCCGCGCGCCCTCTTCACCGCCTGAGACGCCGACTCCGAGGAATTCGATCCCGGCCGCGTTCAGCTTTTGTTCACGGCGTTCGGTGTCGGGAAAGTGCGAATTCCCGCCGTCGATAACGATATCGCCGGATTCAAGCTTGCCGATCAGATCGTCGATGACACCGTCGACGACACCGGCCGGAACAAGGATCATGACGCGACGCGGCCGTTCGAGCTTCGCGATCAGGTCATCGAGCGAGTCGGCCGCCCGCACGTGGCATCCGACGGCCTCTTCCAAAAGCAGATTCCTTTTTTCCGCATCGAGGTCGAATCCGACGCCCGAAACGCCTTTTTCACCGACATTGAGCAAAAAGTTGCGGCCCATCGTTCCGAGCCCGATCATTCCAAAATTCGCGAGTGACATGACGTCAACAGATTACCACTTCAGGAAGGGAACCTGCACACAGTCCGCGAAACAGCGCGGGCGATTGAACTCGTTCCTTCCGAACGCTAAGATTCTCGATTATGAGACCACTCGCGGACGCGATCCGGCCGACCTTCAGCTTCAAACCCCAGAAACTTCGTGACGCGCTCGGTCTCGATCTGACCGTCGTCACCGAGACCTATCAGCACACCGGGAGCTTTAAGTTCCGTGCCGCTTACAACTTGGCGCTGAACGTGCCGAACGGCGAGATACTGACGGCCTCGTCCGGAAATTTCGGACAGGCGCTCGCCTACGCATGCAAACTCCTGGGGAAACGGGCTGTCGTCGTGATGCCGTCGACATCGGCGCAGGTGAAGATCGACGCCGTCCGGTCGTACGGAGCGACCGTTGATCTCGTCGACACCGCCAAGATCGGGCGGAATCTAAGGGTTTCGCAGCTTGCGGCCGAAATGCCGGACGCCTATGTTGCTTCGGCGTACGATGATGATTTCGTTATCGACGGCAATTCAAGCCTCGGGGACGAACTCGCCGCGCTCGGACTCGACGTCGTGATCTCGCCGGTCGGTGGCGGCGGGCTGATCTCCGGGATATCGAAGGGTCTTTGCCGTTACGGATCGAAGGCGGAGCTCTTCGGGGCCGAACCATTGCTCGGAAACGACGCCGCGCGTTCGCTGCGCGCCGGAAGAATCATCCCGAACGAGACCGAACCCACGGCGACGCTTGCCGACGGTGCGCGCACGATCAGCCTCGGGACGCGAAACTGGGAGATCATCAAAGTCGGGGTTGCCGAGATCATCGAAGTCTCGGAGGAACAGATCATCGAGGCGTTGCGGAGCTATTTCAGACTGGCGAATCTGAAGTGCGAACCGACGGGCGCGCTCAGTCTCGGCGCGCTTATCGAACGGCGCGAACAATTCGCCGGAAAGCGCGTCGGGGTTGTTGTCAGCGGCGGAAACGTCGATCCGGCAATCTATTCGCGGCTCCTCGCCTGATTACTTTGAACGCTTGTAAATACCGGTAAAGGTCACATTTGCGCCGCCGCAATTCATGTTGTCCGAGACTATCAGGAAGTTACCGGCTTTCCGAAAAGTGACACGGCAGTCCTCGGGCGGGTCTTCGAAACCGTAAAGCAGTTCGGTGTCTGAAATGCTCGCCTTTCCGTCGAGTTCACCGACGTGGACGTTGTCCCCGAGTCCCTTCCAGATCGCCGTTCCCTTGACCACGAACTCGCCGGTCTTCGAGCCGGCCCCGATCGCGATCGAGTTGTCGTAGTACGTCCAGTTGCCCACCCACGATCCAGAAGAAGCGTCGTCAGTTCTGACCCGGAGGCGCGACGCCTCGATCCAACCGACCGTCTCTGAGCCCTTTTTCGGTTGATACCAGACACACGCAAAGCCGTCCCGTTGCCGGGCAACGATCACCTCGTCACCGGAGATCAAGTATGAACGAAGCCGGCAGTTCTTGCCGTTTGGGCAGTCCCGGTCGTCCGAGAAGAAGTTTGCCCGGCCTTTGGTCACGACGGCGATCGAGAACGGCCCGTTTTCCGCCGCAAACAGGCCGTTGCGGCAATAGTTCTCCGGATTGCCCTCGACTTGTGCGATAGCCGCCGGCGAAAGTAGGAAGACGGCCGCGACGATGATCAAAATTCGTGTCATTTCTTTATGTACCCGAGTCCGATCAGGACGTTGAGCGCGATCACAAAGATCCCGAGGACCCAAACCGGAACGAAAAGAACGAAGCCACCCGTCTGCTTGCCGAAGATCCAGTTCGGCTTTCCGATCGCCGTCAGTCGGAACGCGAGATCAAGGACCACGAGTACCGCTCCGACGGTCACCATAGTTATCACGTCGCCCAATTTCAAAAAAAACCCGCCGATGCCGGCTACGATCCCGCCAACCGCGAACATTCCAAGCCCGAGCCAGTTTCCCCGTACAGATATCATTGTCCCACCTATCTTCCAAGTATTGAATATGATTTACCGAAGATGCCCCGCAATTTCACGAACGGAACGACGACCTCCTGTGGCCCGGCGACGTACGCTGCGACCTGGTACGCGTCGAAATTGACGACGATCCCGTTTTTCGAAATGTTCCAGCTTCTGTAGTTCTCCGCCTTGGGGCCGGCGCCGCGTGCGATCCACTCGTCGTCGCTTGCATCCTCGATCTCCTTCTTGAGTTCCTGAACGCAGTACGTCGACAGAACTTGCAGATAGTTCGATCTCGGTCTGAAAAGATCGCCGATCCCGATCTCCTTGCCGGTCTTGAGGTCAAAGTTCAGGGTGAACGAATGGCTGTTCGGGTGCGCACCGCCGGAATACGACGAGTTGCCGTACCAAAGCGAGATCACCTCGTCGTCCGCGTAGGTAATGTTGTAAAACGTCTCAGAGTAATTATTCATCCCGCGTTCCTTGGACCATTTAAGGTCTTCCGCGGTCTGCGCGAGCATGCCCTTCCGAAAGTCGGCCATGTCGCTCATCGCCTTCGACTTGGCGAGCCGGTTGAACTCGGCGGCGACGGCCGGCGCGACACCCGAAAGTTCGGGGTATTCGACCGTGATGTCGAACATTTTCGGTTTGTTCGACTCGGTGAAAAGCTTGGTCGCGATCTTCGCGTTGCCGGTGAAAAAGATCATTTGCTGCGAGAGATCGAAGGACAGCGTTTTCGAACCGGCGGGGTTGCTCCACTCACCGTTCAAGGTCACGATACCGGAATCCGTTACGGTCCAGGTACCGCTGAACGAACCGCTTTTCACGCCGCTGGCTGATTCCGTCAAGCCAAACTTGCCGTCGGCTCCGATGCTTCCCGCAAGCGCGATCGGTTTTCCGACCTTGACATAGGAATAGGTGCCCGACAAGGCGTCGCCGTCCCGGACGAGCGTCATGTCAATCCGGCTTTCGCCGACCGATCCCTTTAAAACATAAGAATCGCCCTGCGCGGAGGCGCTGACCGTGCCCAGCGCAATTATCAAGATTGTAATCAGTGCTTTTATCTTCATGTTTACCCCAACTACTTGACTGCTAGTTCTTCAGAATTTGCCGCCGGAGATAGTCGAGCGCGGCCTGCGAAGCGCGCCAACGGACGAGATAACGATCGCCCGGCAAAAGCAGATGCAAGGAACGGATGCAGTCGCCCGAGGCGAATCCGACGTAAACCGTGCCGACTGGCTTATCTTCCGTTCCGCCGGCCGGACCGGCGATTCCCGTGATGCTGACCGCGTAAGTAGTGTCCGCGCGTTCGCGCATACCTTGCGCCATCGCTTCGGCGACCTCCCTTGAGACCGCTCCGAACCGTTCGATCAGATCGGCCGGGACGCCGAGCATCCCGGTCTTCATTTCGTTCGCGTATGCCGCGACGCCGCCGACGAAATACGCGGACGATCCGGGAATGTCGGTCAGGCGCTGCGCGACGATCCCGCCGGTGCAGCTTTCGGCGACCGAAACGGTCTCGCCACGATCTACGAGGATCCGCGCGACGACCTGTTCCATCTCTTCGCCTTCCGTCGAGAATACGGCGATGCCGAGTTTTTCGACGATCTTTCCGGCGATCTCCGCGTTAATGCGGTCGCCCTCTTCGGCGGTGGACGCCGCCGCCCGCAGATGGACCTCGACCTCGCTCTTGTTGAAAAGAACGCTCGTCTGGACGTCTTCATAAGCCGAGTAGATCGGCGCGATCTGTTCGTCGAGCGCCGATTCGCCGATTCCCGAAACCTTCAATACGCGGCGCCGAAAGACGATCGCACCGGAGAATTCCCTGATCTTCGGCAGGACGAAATCATTGAACATCGGCTGGTTCTCGCGGGGTGGTCCCGGAAGAACCGCAAGACGCGTCCCGCCCAGATCGACGTACATCCCGACGGCCGATCCGTTCGGATTCGGCAATACTTCGGCGCCATCGATGACCCACGCCTGACGCTTGTTGATCTCGGGCATCTCGCGACCCCACCGCCGAAAGCGTTCCCGCAGATTGTCCTCAAGATCCTGATGATAGACGAGCGGCAGGCCGACCGCGGCGGCGGCCACCTGACGGGTCACGTCGTCTTCGGTCGGCCCGAGCCCGCCGGTGACGAATACGAGATCCGATCGGCCGAGGGCATCGCGAACCGTCTCTTCGAGACGCGCCGGGTCATCGCCGACAACCGTTTTCAGCTTCAATTCGACGCCGAGTTCGTTCAGGCGTTCGGTGAGCCAGAGACTGTTGGTGTCGATCTTCGTCGGCGTAAGCAGTTCCGACCCGACGGCAATGATTTCGGCGGTCAACATGGAAATATCTTAGCTGTAAAGGTTTAGGAGTGAAAGTCGGTCAGGTCTTAGTATCGTAAATATCGCGCAGAACCTCGGAAATCGTCTGCCGTCCATTCACAGGATGGCGTTGGTCGTCATCGGAAGCAGACTTAGTCTTGCCGGATCGTGAGGTTTTTCTGCCGTTGAAGGCGCGTGGATCTTCAGCGTGATCGGCAGTGACGGACGCCACCGGCACGGGTCCGTTCATCGATGATTCGGACACTGCCTGGAGTTCGGCCTCCGCCAAATTTATCGCCTCCCGATCGAGTGCGGCGCGGCTTGATTCCAACAGAGGCTTGGCCCGGTTCCGGCGCGCGCGTTCGAGCGCACGGACCGCCGACGACATCATCGGCGCATCGGCCGGCTCCCGCTCGATCTTGCGAAGCGTCCGAACGTAATTCTTGAGCTCGACCGACGGATAAACGAACTTCGCTTCGTCAGAACCTTCGTTCTCGACGACGAACTCGAGATTTCGGACGGCCGACTGATGATCGCCGATCCGCGCATACAGCGCCCCGACCGCGAAATTGACAAGCGGCGGCGCGGGGGTCATTTGTCGCAAAATATTTTCGCCGCGGACGATCGCCTCCTGAATCTCGAAACCGTACCACCGGCGCTCGTCGTCACGAAGGATCTCGTTCGCGACGAGATAAAACTCGAAAATCTCGCGTGTTCCGGAATTCGACGGCGCGGAAAGTGTTTTCCAGATCACGTAGGCGAGCACCCCGAAGAAAAAAACAACGAAAACCGGCAATCCGCTATAGACCAGAACAACGGCGACAAGGAGAAAACCGATTCCGTACTGCGCGGTTTCCCTGATCGCCGATGTTTGGCGTTTCTCAAGCTGCTTGTTGTCGGCCACCTAAGTATTACTCGCTTTCGGGCTGCTTCGGCACCCTTGATCGAGGTTTTGCCTTTGTCTTCTTCGGCTCCGCCTCCGGCTTGGCTGAATCGTTCGCGGAGGCAGGCTCGGTTTTCGGGCTTTTCGCGTCGCGCTCCGCCTCGTCCTTTTGAAATCCGTACCTTGCGAAGATGTCCATCACCTTTTCTCCGACCGTGTACGGCGCGTTGAGAACATATGAAACCGTATCGCCGAACGCGATCATCTCGAGTTCAAGCAGACGCTCCATCTTCTTTTCGAGCGGCAACGCCGTGAAGTCCTTCTTGAAAGCCTCGGCACGCAGCTCTTCGGCAGACTTCTCTTCTTTTTTATTTTCCTGAGTCATGACTGAAATTGCTCCTGATCCGGTGATTCTTGCCTGGCAAGCCAAGCGTTCACCTTTCTTACGCCGAGCCTCGCTCAGTTGTTCCCTTTCTGAAGGAGTGGCCTCCGACAGGTTCTCGATGCCGGACACTACCGTCACCGCGCATGAATCGCACTGTCCCTGACGGTCACAGTCCGAAGCGATGTAAACCCCGATACGCCCGGCCGCGTCGATCAGGAAACTGCCCTTCACCGCGATCCCGTGCCGCCTCTCTCGGACGAAATTCAGTTCCGATTCCATAATTTCATTCATCGACTCAGAATTGGCCGCCCGGGACTGATCTCGGCCGTACCTTTGGCTGCGCTCCGGTTGCGGTTTGATGCGGTTCCTCGATCGACCGTTGGCAATCCTGACAAATCCCCCACATGCGGAGGGAGTGGTTGGTCAGCCGAAATCCGTATTCGGCCGCAGTCAGATCCTGGAGATGCTCGATCTCGGGTGAGAAAAACTCGATCACTTTTCCGCATTCCGTGCAGATGAGATGATCGTGATGCTCGTGGTTGTAATGGTGCTCGTAATAGGTTTTTCCGTCGCCGAACCTCACTTCCCGCGCCAGACCGGCCTCGGTCAAAAGCTTCAACGTCCTGTAAACGGTCGTTTGCCCGACGCTCGGATCCTCTTTCTGGACAAGCCAATAGAGATCTTCCATCGTCAGGTGATCTTCGGTCCGAAGAAAGATATCCAGGATCAGATCACGTTGCGATGTCCGGCGCAAACCGGATTTCCGGATGTGCTCCTCGAACAATTCGCGTTCGGACTGAAACTCGTTTTCCACCCTTGTCTTCATGCTCTTTTGTGCCCTTCATATTATCATTTGGGCTCGGATTTCGCTAACAAAATACGGGATCTGAGTTCGGCGAGCCGAACAGGATCAGCATGGACGCGGGCGAGTTCGATCGACCGTACGGCGAGATCGAGGTAAACCTCGACGGCGTTCGGTGATACGCGCTTCGGAAATGCCTCGAGGTGGCTTGCAACAGTCCCGATGTCGGCTCTTGCTATTGGTCCGGTCAACGCTTCGACGGTATCGTCGGCGTCGATGTTTCGTAACGTCCCGAACATCAACGGCATCAGTACGTCCTTCGCTGCATCCCGGTCGACCCCGCACGCGGTCAGCATTTCGAGCGCGACATCGACGAGGGCAACGAGATGCCCGCAGGCAGTGACGGCGGCGGCGTGATAGAGCGGTTTGGCCTCGCCCAGGACCGTGAACGCATGTCCGCCAAGGTCGGCGACGAAACTGCTTCCCAGATCGACCGCGGCCGCGTCGCCCTCGAGGCAAAAATATGCGCCGCCGAATGGGTCGCCGCTCTCAGCGCCGTTCAGCGACACAAGCGGATGGAACGATCCGACCGCGCAACCGATCTCTCTCAACTGCCGAAGAACATCGGAGGACAGCGCGCCGCTCAGGTGGTAGACGATCGGACGGGCGCCTCCGACGCATCGAGCCAGACTGGTCGCCGCACCTCCAATTTCAGCGTCCTGAGTGGCAATGAAAACGACATCCGAATCGATCCTGGTGTTTTCGGACCATACCGTTTGCCGAGCGGCGCCGGGTTTCGCGGCGCGGACGACGAGGCGCTCCACATTATGTCCGGCGCGGTCCAGCGCCGCGGCAAGCGCCCTTCCGGCCCGACCGGCTCCGATGATCGTGATTCGTTTCAGCATCGGTTCTCCTTCTTCGGAATGTACGTTGTTTCAATCGTCATCGCAACCTATTCCCCGAAAATTCTTCATGGCATAACAGCTTTACTGTCATAACTTAGACCCACTCAGCTAAGAATCGGCTCGAACTCCGGTTGACAATCGTTTTTCATTCATGATAATTTGCGGTCACTCTCTAGAAAACCGATGCGGTTCCCGCGGGGAACGACTGCATCTTACTCAATTCGGCATCCTTTTCGCTAACTGCCGGATTAATTGCTCAAACATAACGAAACGGCGCCTCGAAACGCGCAACTCAAAAATACTCTATGAAAAACTCAATCTCTTTCATCCTGTTCTGGGACGTTTTGAAGTCAGCGTTCCGCGGTATTCAAAAGAAAACCGATCCAACTCTATCACCGTAGCTTCCGCGATCCGGGAATCCTAGATTCAAGCTCAAACGGAACCACGTACACCGTGCGCGGCTCCGTCCGGCGGAGCTCTGTCTTCACACCATCAGAGGTTATATGCCCAGAAAATATCGATTCAGAAACTCACGCCGATCCCGTCCCCCGGGGAATCGGATCAGTTTACGAATGATCGTCCGTCATCGCTTCAAATTGTTGTTGATCGGCATTTTGGCGCTGGTCGCGCTCGGAATCGGCCTCAGACATCTCGAAACCGTTGCGGCTGAAAGATCCGCGCGGCCCGGCCGGAGCGGAGAGAACGAAACGTCGCTCCTCGATCCGTTGAATCCGTTCCGTGCGCCTCCTTCTGTTCGGAACACCCCGGCGACGAAGGGCAACCCGACGTCCGTCGATTTCGCGAACAACGTTCATGACGTCTCACAACCGTAAATCACGAACATCAACCTTACCGGGCGGGCATTCCGTCCGTTAAACGGAGAAGAACTATGAAAATCAAAATACTCTACGCCTTACTCGCGGTATCGTTGCTGGCCGTTTCGGCTACGGCCCAGCGCGTTAACGAAATCACTCTGGATCCTTCGCTTCGCGGTTTTGCCCGCGTTGACCCGACGACTCTCGCAGCCGGCTTCGAGTTGCCGCTGATTTCCTACCCTGGGCGCGGATCCGGCATTTCCGTCGCGCTCAGATACTCGTCCGATGTCTGGCGTCGGGAACAGGTCGGATCGCATCCCGTGCCGGATGCTCCGGGCGGATGCGTTCCGATCAGCGAGGCACGATTCTCTGAAAAGAGCGCGTCGGGATGGACGACAAGTCTCGAGATTCCGTATGTCGAATACGTCGGTTTGGGAACACAATACCGTGCCGACGGAAAGCAGATCGGACCAGACTCTTCCGGCTGCGAACAACCGGGTCCGGATCTGGCGTGGGTCCGGAGAATTCTGATTCATCTGCCAAGCGGCCGGGCGCACGAGCTTCGCATGGACGACGAGGTCCTCGTTTTTCCACGGTCAAGTCAGTGCGAAGACTCGGAAACGCAGGCGCAATGTTCATCGAGCGATCCGTCGCTTCCGCGGAACACGTCCGGATGGTACTACGCGATCGACGGCTCGAACATTCGCTATTTCGAGGACCGCGAGGCGGACGTTTACTTCGCTCAGTTACCGGACGGAACCCGGTACGACTTTTCGCCATCGCTCCGGAACGACAGGTCTCCGGCGGTTCGGACGGCGATCGTCCGGACGGACCGCAACGGCAACATGATGATCTTTCACGACGCGACCGTTGAATTCCCGAACGGCCGCTGGACCGACACCGCCGGACGGTCGATCCCGGTTCCCTTCAGTCCGAAGGCGCCGGAATCTCCGGGGGATCGGACCGTCGTGTTCCCGAGTATGGACGACCGCGTTTCGAGATTCGTTTTTCGCTGGAAGCGGCTCAAGGGCGAAACGCCTGCAGATAGCGCTCTCGACGATTTCGCGGTCGGCCTTAAGTTCACCGGTGACAAGTTTGCTGTAAACGGAACATGGGAAACGCGAAACGAGACGTCGCTTTTCCGATCGGCTCACGGTTCCTGGGTCACCGGTCCGGACCAGGTTTTCAATCCGGTTTTGCTCGCCGAGATCGAACTGCCCTCGGGCGCAAAGTACACCTTCAAATACAACAATTTCGGGGAATTGGTCCGCGTCGACCTTCCGACCGGCGGTTTCGAAGCCTTCGAAATGGGCGCGACGGGCGTCGCTTCCGAAGGCGAGCCGGGCGGTCGCGGCGTCGTGAAGCATCTCGTCTCGACCGGCGAAGGGACCGAAGGCGCCTGGAATTACTCGGTACGGGCCGTCGACGCGGCGACCTTCAGGTCCGAGACATTGAATCCCGACGGTGCGCGTTTGGTGCGGATCGTCAAGCGTGGAATAGATTCCCCACCGTTCGGCTTCCGTGACCCGCTTGCGGGCAAGGTCATCGAGGAGTACGCCTATTCGTCATCCGGCCGGCTGGCAGCGAACCGTATGACAAGCTGGACGAAATCGGAGGTGAACACCTGGTTCGGCACGGTTGGAAGGAATCCGCGAATCGCCGCAATCGACTCGGTCTTCCTCGACCGTTTCGGTTCCCGGACATCGGGCGTCGAGAGATTCGCATATGTGAACGAAGACAGCCTGGCGATGCGGGATCGGCCGCTCCTATTACAAACCGTGTCTGCCACGGGGACTGTCAACGGAGTTGCGACGACGAGACTGATCGAATTCGGCTATGTCGGCGAGGATCCGACCATACCGGAGGAGGACCGGGCCGCCTACCGCGTTGCAGGCCTGTCCGGACTTATTGGAACGGTCTGTGTCCGCGATGGTGACGGAACTGTAATCTCCAAGGCAGTCAACCGGTATGACGATCCGGACTCAGCTCCGCGCGGACTGCGAGGAAACCGAACGTCGTTCGAAAGTTGGGACAACTCGCTGGGCTCCCATGATGACGAGCGATCATACGTCCGCTCGAGCTTTAGATTCGATTCATACGGGAACGTGATCGAAGCAGCCGACGTGATTCGTACGACGCGAACGGTTTTCGATGAGCAGACGCATTCGCTGCCGGTACGCGTCATGTCGTACGGCGGCGATTCGCGCGATTCCTCGAAAGCGTCGATGACCGAGAGTCGGTTTGATCCCGTTTCCGGACTTGTTCTCTGGCTCCGCCATGCAGACGGGAGGGAATCTAAATTTCAATACGAACCCGAAACCCGCCGCCTTGCGAAAAGCACCACATTTGACCCCGAACACGGCTCCGAGACTTCGGCCCGAACGTTTTATCGGGATTCACCGGGCCATTTTCAGATCTCCCGCCGAACACAAACCGACGAGGGGCACTGGAGCGAAACAACCGCCATTTTCGACGGGTTGGGACGGAAGGTCCGGAATCAGGAATCGTCGCCGGCGGGAAGCGCTTTCGTAGATACGGAGTTTGATGTCGCGGCTCGGGTCGCACGCGTCTCGAATCCTTACCGAACCGGTGACCGGATCGAGTGGAAAACGATCGTTTACGACGAAACGGGGCGGGTCGTCGGAATCATCCTGCCGAACGGGAAAAGCGTTCCGATTGACCGGGGAGTGCTTATGGGCGATCTTTCGCACACCGAATGGGGCGTCATCATGGGCGATCTCTCGCGGACCGAATGGGGCGTCATCATGGGCGATCTCACGAAAACCGATTGGGGAGTACTGATGGGTGATCTCACCAGAACCGATTGGGGCGTGCTGGTCGGCGACCTCTCACGGACAGAATGGGGAGTCATTTTCGGGGATCTCACGCGTCCTGACTGGGGAGTCATTATGGGCGATCTGACCCGAACCGACTGGGGCGTGCTGGTCGGTGATTTGACAGGACAATGATCGTCGTGTTCGCGGTCGGGACGGCCCGTCCCGGCCGCTCTTAGGATAGACAATCGTCGACCAAGTCGATTTCACCTCGCGCCGGCGTTAGGAACGTCGGGGGGCGATCCGCAGGCGTCGAGGTGACCGGTAAAGGCGGTGAGAAACAGCCGCCTTTGCCGATTTGGGATTTTTGATTTTGGATTTCGGATTTGCTCGCTTCGGTCATCCCGGGCCGTCCTTTCGCTGGTCGAAAAGAGTCCGAACGGACCTCAGTGTGCGGAACACGCGATACCGAGCCACACTACGGGCGACTCGTATTTCCAGCATTTTGCCGGTGTATTCGGATCTACCTTTATCGCGTCCCCCTCGGCCTCCAGGATCAGTAGAGTCGAAGACTGGCGCGGTTGCGTAGGCTCCGTTTCCAGTCTCCGCTCATCGAACCGGACGTGCGGATTTCCCGCATCCGGCTCTCCGACTTGATTCATTGCAACGCTGTCGGCAGAGAGCCACTGTTTCTTTTGCCGATTTGATGAACGCCGAGATCGGTAAAGATTTTGGCGTAGCGCGATAAGGATTTTTGCCCGCGATATACCCGAAACGCGCCAACGCGTCGTCGGTTGTTCGCCGGCATGCAAAAGCGTTACCGGGCGCTATTCCGGATCACAAGTATGGCAAAG
>JAKQII010000193.1 GCA_029557535.1 Acidobacteriota bacterium | reverse complement strand
AAAACGACTGTTTTCGAAAGGGTTTTTCAAAGAACCCGATTTGCAATTTGTCGAACAAATCCCAAATCCCAAATCCCAAATCCCAAATCCCAAATATTCCAAATCCCAAATCCCAAATCCCAAATATCCCAAATCCCAAATCCTAACTCCGAAATGCCTAAAAGCTGTAGGCCGCGCCGAGATTCAGATGGTTCGCTCGCTTTCGACCCGAGAACAGATAGCTTGTGTTCAATTGCCTGAACTCAATTCCAATCTGGAACTGGGGCGTGAACTTGTAGATCGCATCGAGCGCCCACGCCAGGTTGCGGCTTCTGAAGTCGCGGTTCCGAGTGTTTACCAGATCGCTGTTGCGGGGATCATCGAGACCGACCGAGCCGAAAAGGGTTAACTTGTCCTTATTCCAATCCGGCGTGAATCCGACCTGCGTCCAACCGCCGAATGTTCTGATCCCTTGGACTCCGCGCGGCGTCAGCACGTTATTGACCAGAACCGCGTAATCGCTGTTGTAGTTCTGGAAGACGCCCGCCTGGAATCCGGCGAGGTTCTGGCCGAGAAATGTCTCGCCGGACCACGACAGACGCTTGTGGAGCGGAAAGTTCCAGTCAAGCGCGACCCCGTACGAATCGATGTCATACCCGATAAGCGGAGCGGTCGTCGCGGTCGCGAGCGATCGGCCGTAATGTGCCGAGACGCCGACCGTGCCCGGCTTTTTCGTTCCGAGCCAAACCTTCTCGGCGAACGCGAGCCGTCCCTGCAGGAAGGGAATTCTCGAGAGCGCGCCCGAGTTCGGCTGCTGAAGGAAATTCGCCGTCGAATTGGAGTCGCCCGTTTGCGGTGCCAGTACTGCCCCTTGCCAGATGACCTTGCCGCCGCTTAAACGTTGTTCGATCTTGACTTGCGGCAATCGCGCCCAATTGTTTCCGGACGCCGCAAATTGGGGTATGGCGGCATCGGCGATCGAAACCGGATTCTGCGGCGCAAAGACCATCCAGTCCTGCCCGAGAGTCAGCGAGGTGTCCTTCCAGTCGATCTTCGCGTTTGCGAGACGCACGCGAACGACGCCGAAGTTCTCGCCGATGCCGACTGCGGGCGATCCGCCGAAGAAATCCGCTTCAACGACGCCCGACACTTTCGCGTTCCGGATCTTCAATCCCTCGACGCGGACGCCGAATCGTGTTTGCCGGACGCTGGCACTGAGGTTCCCGCGTCCCGATGTCGCGAACAAAGGGATGTCACTGTTGTTCGTCCCGGAATCGTTGCCGAACAGATTGAAGTAGATCGTTCCATACGGCACGGCCCGGACGCCGTTTCCCAGTTCGAAACCGAGGACTTTCTTTTCGGGCTCCTGTTTTTTCTCGGCGACCGCAGCGGGCGTGGGCTTGGATTCGGGAACTGTTGCGGTTACCGGCGACGGATTCGCCTTCTTGATCTTGTCGAGTTCGGCCTGAATCGCCTGAAGCTGGGCCTCAAGCCGCTTGATCTGTTCCTGAACGTCGGGCGTCTGGGCGGGTGTCGTTAAGGACGCTGCGACGACGAAAATGAGCGCAGTGATAATCGTTCTCATGACCTTTTGCCTGGCACCGCCGCCCGCGATTCACGAAAAAGCCCCGATCTTCCTCGAACGGCGATGCGACTGTCGTTATTTCTTAACCGGCGCAAAGGGCTTCACCGGTTTGACCCCGCTCAGACTCATCAACCCAAAGCGGGAAAAATTCATCGATTCGCCAAGTATTCGGGCAGATTCCTGCGGGGCGTGAAATCCCATCGAATTTTCGGCTTCGACGAAGTCGAGGTAAAACTGGGCCTTTCGCTGGAAATCACGTGCCTCTGCAAGTTCGGCGTCGCTTCGACCTGAATCCTTGGCGGCCTTTATCTGGTTGATGAGATCGAGCAGCGCATCCATCGCCAAGTTCCGGGCATTGAATGTTCGGGTTTGGATGGTTTCGGCCCGATCCTTCATTTCCGCCGCATCCACCTTGTGACATGTGTTGCACGACTGTTCGACCATCAGTAACGGACTCCGAACATGATGATCCGTGATCTTTGCCGGCCCGGTCTTTTTGGGCATGTGACAGTCGACACACGATACCCCGGCACGCGCATGAGGTCCCTGGCTGAACATCTCAAACTCCGGGTGTTGGGCTTTAAGGACGTTGGCACCGCTTTGTTTGTGGGTCCAATCCTTATGGCCGACCTCGTCATAGTAGGCGAGCATATTATCGACCTTCAGTCCTCTGCTCCACGGGTACGTAAGCGTCTTGGATTCACCCTTGAAATAGTATTCGACATGGCACTGTCCGCAGACATAAGACCGCATTTCGGCTCGCGACGCATCGCGGTTGACGTCGTAGTCGGCGATCCCCTGCGACGCCTTATACGCCTTCATGCCGTTGATGAAAGCGGGGCGCGACACCCTGAGTTTCATGGTCGATGCATCGTGGCAATCGATGCACGAAACCGGATGCGATACTTCTTTGCGGGCGTCGGCATACGGCATCTTGTTGATCGCGTCGAATCCCTTGAAAATGTCTCCGTCGCCGAGTTTCTTGTACGCAAGATAGACCGACGCGTGGCAATTGATGCATGTTCCCGGCTGCTTGGCGACCTTCTGGCGGTCGGTGTACGTTTGATCGTCGAGCATGAACGCATGGCCGCGTTCTTCCCTAAAATCGACCGCAAACGCGTATCCGTCCCACATGATCTTGAGGCGCGGATCCTCGTCGAGACGCGATTGCGCGACGACCGAGCGAGGATCGGATTCCTTCGGCGCCACTTGAACTGCCTCCGAACCGCCGTAACGCGTTCGCGCCTGATCGACGGTCTTTTGATAATCGGCGTAATGCATCGGGAAGCGTTTTCCCCAGACCGCGGGGTCGTCCGTTTCATTGGTCTGCGCTTCCACGGGTCGCGGCAGAAGGTCCCCGCTGAACGCGAGAAGCGCAATCGACGCAAAGAACCCGACGGCGAGTAATTTAGCTGTTTTTGATTTGGTCAAACTTACTGTTTTCATATCGATCTCCTGCCGCGCACTTCGCCCCTGATTCGTCGGGCTGCGATTCGATGTGAAGAGGTTGATCGCCTGCGCGTCCTTTCCTTATTGCGACTTTTCCGGTGGATCCGGCAAGAACATCCGCATGAGAGAATTTTAGATCCTGATCGGATCGGGGAAATATGACTACAATCATAATTGGGCGAATCAAACCGGGATCGGGTCAACAATGCCGATGATTTGTCGTCGTACGTGTTCCGGTGATAAATTTCTGATTTGTCCCCCGTTTGTACTTATGAACAAATCTCAGGTAATCTGGCTGATCATCCGCCTGGCGGGAGTGTACTCGGCATTTCTTCTGGTGGTCACTTTCATCGGACTCGTCGGATCGATCCCCGCGTTGTTCTCGCTGCCAAGGATAGACGCTCCGAACAAGAACGCGAACGTTTCGAATCCGACGATGATCCGCCCGGTCGAGATCGAGCCGGCCCAAGGGATCTACGGCGCGAACACCGATCCGACGCAGCCGAATCAGCCAAAATCGGCCGACGATTCGATCACTGCCAAGTTCAAGGGCGAGAATTTCACGAATTTCCTTTGGTACCTGATATTGACGGCGATCTATGGAGCGCTGACCTGGTATCTAATACGCGACGGCCGGATCTTGTTTGATGTCATTAATCGGGAACGGCCTGACTGGGCCGGGGTCGAACGGGAGCCGGAAGTAACGACGCTCAACCTGACCGAAGAAGAGCGTCGCGCGGAATAATTATTATGTCGAAGTTTCTGATCAATTTGCTTGCCTTTGTCTCTGTCGCGCTGACCAGCGCGTGCGGTTCGAAGACCGTTGAGTCGCAGGAACGAACCCGAGTCGCAGGCCCGGTTTCGCAGCCCGTCGAGGTTCAGAAAGGTCCGATCACGATCGCCGCGGTCGGCGACATTATGCTCGGATCGACCTCGATCAATGATTCCTTTCTTCCGCCGAACGACGGCGCGGACATTCTGAAGGAGGTCGCGCCGATCCTCTCGAAGGCCGATATCACCTTCGGAAACCTCGAAGGACCGATGCTCGAAGGCGGAAAGACAACGAAGTGTCCGCCGAATTCGACCCGCTGTTTCGCGTTCCGTGTACCGACACGATACAACAAATGGCTCAAGGATGCCGGTTTCGATGTCATGAGCCTCGCGAACAACCACGCCGGAGATTTCGGTGACTACGGCCGATCGAGCACGCGACAGGCGCTCGACGCGGTCGGCATCAAACACGCCGGGAGTGATCGCAGTGAATTCTCGACCGCATATCTTGAAGCCAACGGCGTCAAGGTCGCGTTCATCGCGTTCGGGCACAACAGCATCGTCCCGAACGTGAACGAACTGGCGGCCGCGAAACAGTATGTCGAAGCGGCGAGCAAGAAGGCCGACATCGTCGTCGTTTCGTTTCACGGGGGCGCCGAAGGTACAGACCAGCAGCGTGTCCCGAACCGCACCGAGTTCTATGGCAGCGAGGCGCGGGGCAATCTGCCGCTTTTCGCGCGGACGGTGATCGATGCCGGTGCGGACCTGGTTCTCGGTCACGGGCCGCACGTCATGCGCGGAATGGAGATCTACAAGGATCGTTTGATCGCCTACTCAATGGGGAATTTTGCAACCTACGGGATGTTTACGTTGCGCGCGGAAACCGCGCTGACGGCGATATTCGAGATCAAGCTCAATCCGGACGGCTCGTTTGTTGACGGGAAACTCCACGCCGGAAAACAACTGGGCCGCGGCGGTCCGACGCTAGATCCGTCGGGAGAAGGCATCCGCGTCGTCCGCAACCTCTCGATCGCCGATTTCGGCGACCGCGCACCGAAGATCAGGGATGATGGAAGTTTTGGCAAGTAGAAAGTAGAAAGGGGAAAAGGGAAAGGGGAAAAGTGAAAAAGGGGAAAAAGGGAAATGGGGAAAAGCGCCCCGGTGATAGATAGATAGAGTCAAAGATAGATAGATTGTAATAGTCACGACTTAATCTGACATTTCGCACCGATTAGGAGTTTTTTCTAGTTGGTGACAAGGAGAAATGTCAGATGAACACACAGCAGAAGATAATCAAGAACAAATTAGGCGTATTGAATCTTGCGGCGACCTTGGGGAATGTCTCGAAGGCATGTAAGGTGATGGGTTATTCGCGCGACAGTTTCTACCGTTTCAAGGAACTGTACGAGACGGGCGGCGAGATGGCGTTGCAGGAGATCTCGCGGAGCAAGCCGCTGCCGGCGAACCGGGTGGCATCGGAAATCGAGCAGGCGGTCGTCGAAATGGCGATCGATCAGCCGGCGTTCGGGCAGGTCCGGGTTTCGAACGAACTTCGAAAAAAAGGGATCACGGTCTCGCCCGGAGGCGTGAGATGCGTCTGGCAACGGCACGATCTCGAGAACTTCAAGAAGAGGCTGAAAGCGCTTGAGGCGAAGGTCGCCCAGGACGGTATCATTCTGACCGAGGCCCAGGTCGCGGCGCTCGAACGGGCGAAGGCCGACAAGGAAGAGCACGGCGAGATCGAGACCGCGCATCCCGGCTACCTCGGCGCGCAGGACACGTTTTACGTAGGAAACATGAAGGGCGTCGGCCGGATCTACCAGCAGACGTTCATCGATACCTACACGCGGGTCGCCTTCATCAAGCTCTATGACCGGAAGAACGCGCTCATCGCCGCCGATATTCTCAATGACCGGGTCGTGCCCTTCTTCGAGTCGGAAGACGTCAGGCTGCTCCGGATACTGACCGACCGCGGCAGCGAGTTCTGCGGTTCGCGTGAGACACACGAATACCAGCTGTACCTATCGATCGAAGACATCGACCACACCCGCACCAAGGCACGGTCGCCGCAGACCAACGGCATCTGCGAACGGTTTCACAAAACCATACTCAATGAGTTTTACCAGATCGCGTTCCGCAAGAAGCTCTATTCAAGTATCGAAGAACTTCAGGAAGACGCCGATCAATGGATGAGATATTATAACGAAGAACGTTCCCATTCCGGGCGTTACTGCTACGGCAAAACCCCGATGGAAACCTTCATTGAATCAAAGGCAATGGCAAAGGAGAAGGAACTCGACAATCAAAATTGGTGGTCGTACAACAACGAGGTTCGGACAACTCCCGAACTCTCGCTAAACAATTGACCGTCAGATTAAGTCGTGACTATTACAGATAGATAGAGTCAAAAGAATCGTTGTTCCTCCGAGTCTCCTGCCCTTTTCACTTTTCCCCTTTTCCCCTTTTCCCCTTTTTCACTTTTCCCCTTTTCCCCTTTTCCCCTTTTCCCCTTTTCCCCTTTTCCCCTTTTTACCTTTCCTTCTCGATCTGCCCGATCAGGCGGGTAGCGTGGTTGCGGGCGATGAGCGGGATTCGTTCGTCGAGCGAGACTTCCTTCAGGTACGGGATCATCTGAACGGGATCGGATAGTTCGTTTCGCTTGTAGTAAGAATCGACCGCGTCGACGAGATTCGGAGCGTCGAGTGGCCGGTTCACGCGGGCAACGTTCATGTCGAAGATCCAGCTGGCCTGATTCCCGAGTTTCCGGTATTCATCCATCAATGCCTTCGCGTACTTGTTTTCGGTCCAGTTGAAGGTCACCTCGCGCTTTTTACCGTCGCGTTGGAGCCTGAAAGTATGGTTTCCGAGATGCTGGTAGTCCTTTTCGTACTGGTAGTTCTCGGTCGAATCGAGGAAATTGAGCTGAGCGAAAATGGCTTTGATACGCTCCATCGCCGCCGCCGAGATCTTGAGCGGATCAGAATCGGGATCGGACCAGTCGCGTTTCATGATCGTGAACTTGCCGTTTCCATCCTCGTCGTGTTCGATGATGATCTTCGTGACGATGAAGTTCGGACCGGAATATTCGTAATGATAATTGAAGACGCGCGCATCATCAGACTTGTTGATCTGAATTTGTGTGCCGGGTCGCTCGTTCTTTTTCGTCGCCGACGATCTTGTCGGTTCCGGGGTCGGAGTCTCGGTCGGCGTTTCGGCTGCCTTTGGCGTCGGCCTCGTGTTTTTGCGCGTCGGCTTTTTCGTGGTTTGTCCGAAAATTGAGATCGCCAGCAGAACGACTCCGGCGACGGACAAAACGAACCTGAGCTTATTCAAACCTGACTGAAACAACTTTAGAGACCCCCGCTTCCTGCATCGTTACGCCGTAGAGCGCACGCGCCGCTTCCATCGTCCGCTTGTTGTGCGTGATCACGATAAACTGCGTTTTTTCCGCCATTTGCGCGACCTTGTCGACAAACCGTCCGACGTTTGCATCGTCAAGCGGCGCATCTACCTCGTCAAGCAGACAGAACGGCGACGGACGGTACTTGAAGATCGCCATCACGAGTGCGATCGCCGTCATCGCCTTTTCGCCGCCCGAAAGCAGCAAAATGTTCTGAAGTCGCTTGCCCGGCGGCTGCGCGACCACTTCGATCCCGGCGTCGAGAATGTCGTCGGCTTCGAGCAGCGTCATTTCGCCGCGCCCGCCGCCGAACAGTTCCATAAAAAACTCAGAGAAGTTCGCATTGATCGCTTCGAACGCCTGTTTGAAACGATCGCGCGAACGCTCCTTGATCTCGCGCAACGCTTCTTCGGTCGCCCTTATCGAGTCGACGATATCCTGGCGCTGCGAGGTCAAGAATAGCAGTCGTTCTTCGGCATCGCTCAGTTCCTCGAGCGCGAGCATGTTGATCGCGCCGAAGTTCTCGAGTTTCTCGCGAAGGTCCGCCACTCGCCGGCGGGCATCGTCGAGTTCGAAATCATCCTCGACCTCTTCCGATTCAACGAGTTCGGCGAGCGAGATACTGAGCTCGTGCGTGCAGTTTTCATTCAAGTGCCGCAACTCGGAAACCGATTCCGCCTGCCGGATCTCGAGCGCCGCCCGTACGTTTCGCGCTTCCGCCGAGTTCTTGTTGAGTTCGGCAAGTTCGACGCTCATCGCGTCGGCCGTCGCCCGCGCCTTCGTGAGATGCTCGTTAGCGGCCGTAAGTTCGTTCTCTTCGCCGGCCAGCGCCGATTCACCATCCGCGATCGCTTTCTCGATCGATGCGATCGAAACCGTCAGATCTGTTTGTTTTCCGCGCGTTTCTTCGAGCTCCAGGATCTGCGCTTCGCGTCTCGCCGAATATTCGCGGAATTCGTTCTCAACACGCCTCAGCGCGTTTTGCGCCGATCGCCGTCGCTCCTCGCTCATCGCGGCCGAGGTCCGTTTTTCACTGAGGTTGATGGCCTCCGATTCGGCCTCCGCGCGGGCATCGTTGAGTTCGATCGAAACTTCGGCGAACATCTTCTCGGCGTTGACGCGCGCTGCGTCCGCCTTGCTCATGCTCTCGCGCGCCTGGAGCTGCCGTTCCCGGAAATCCGCGGTTTCCTTCCCGATTCGAGTAGCTTCTTCGGCGACTACGCGTTTATGGCGTTCGGCCCGCTCGGTCTCCTGCCGCGCGGTCTTTTCCTGGATCTCCAGGCTCAGAAGATCGCGCTCGACCTGCACGATCAGCGACTGAAGGTCGACAAGACTCTCTTCGCGTTCAGCGAGTTCGCGCTTTGCACCTTCAACCGCGGACTCCGCTTCGGTGATCGCACCGGTCGATCCGGCGATCGCCGCTTCGAGTTCCCTGAGTTCGCGTTTGAAGGCGAGCAGCGATGAGTTTTTCTCGCCCGGCGTCGCCTTGCCGGCGATGAAAAGCTTGCCGCCGAAGGCGACGTCGCCGCCAACGTCGACGGCGTTCGGATCGCCTCCGTCGGTTGCGATGGAATCGATCAGTCGCGCGCCCATTTCGCGCGGAAAAACTTCGGTGAGCACCGCACGAAGTTCGGCCGAAGCGCCGAGAAGTTCCGCGATCCAATTCGTATTGCCACCCGAGGTTTTCGGTGCCGCACTGTTCAATTTGCCTGCGACAAGCACCCCGATCCGCCCGAGATTGTTGGAAGACAAGTACGCGACGGTCTTTCTCGCGTCGGGTTCTGACTCGACGAGAACGGTTTGCAGGTAGGTTCCGAAAAGGCTCTCGATCGCCCGTTCCGCCCGTTCATCGACGGCGAGCCGATCAGCGAGCGTTCCCTGAAATCGGACGCCGATCTTCGCCTGATCGGCAAATAGCTTCTGGACCGACGGCGCATAGACAGCGCGTTTTTCGTCCAGTTCGCGAAGCGTCTCGAGGCGGTTTTTCTTCCGTGCGAATTCGGCGCGGAGGTCGGCGAGCTCGCGTTCGGCATTCTGAAGTCGCGCCCGCGCTTCGCCCGACGAACTCACCAGCTGATGCTTTTCGGCGATCAGCGAGGTCACCTTTTCGGACTTTTCCCTGACCGCCGCGGCCAGCCGTTCAACTTCGGCCGCGTGGTCGT
>JAKQII010000265.1 GCA_029557535.1 Acidobacteriota bacterium | reverse complement strand
TGAAATCCATTACTGTGGATGGAGTTGCCCCTGATCGAAATAGGCGCAAAGGTACTTACGACGATACCGCGGATGTTGAAAGCGACAATATTGGCCTCGCCGTTGGCAATACCTCCAACGTTCGAACCCGAGCCCAGACCCCCTCCCAGTGAGATGCCGATGTTGTTTTGGACACCTGAGTCTCCGGAAGCATTGGTGCCGATCCGGTTCCCTTGAATTGTGTTTCCGTCCGCGCCGTCGGAAAGGCGTATTCCCTCAAGGATGTTGCCCGAGATCAGGTTGCCCTCAGCCGTTTGGGAACCGCCGATGATGTTGTTATCTGAAAGAATATGTATACCGACGTTGTTACCGCGCGCGACAGTTCCCGTGAGATCGATACCAATGTGGTTTCCCTGAATCACGGTGCCGTTTCCGACATTTGACGAAAGAGGAGAGCCGGTTAATATCGCGCTCGTAAAGCGGTTTATTGCCAGGCCCCTGACAACGCAATTGTCGGCACGAATCGTAAGGCCGCCGGCAGATCGCGAAACACCATCAAGTTCGATGATCGGCGTGCCGGCAAATCCCGGTTGCGTGGTGCCGTCAATTATTATGGTCTCATTAATAATCGGCAATGAGGTTACGGCGGCGATCGAATGCGGGTTGGGACCCGGAATGTTGAATGTGACCGTCTGCGGTCCGGGAACCTGATTTGCCTTCGTGATCGCATTTCTAAATGAACCCGGACCGGTGTCGTTCGTGTTCAGAACCACAAACGGCGACAGTACGTTGAATGGCTGGGACGACGCTCCGGCAAGGCCCGCTGCGTTGGCAGCGAGGGTGTATCCGTCGCCGAAATTATTGATCTGAAGGTCAATGAACGTCGCAACGCCGGCAACCGCGGTTCGTTGGGCTGTTCCGGTCAGGCTGCCGCCTGCGGGGTTCGTCCCGATCGACATCGTTATCAGGTTGGTTGCGGACGTAACGCGGTTGCCGAGCGTATCGGTTACTTCAACGGTGATCGGCGGGGCAATAACTGAAAGAGCTTCGGTGTCGCTCGGCTGAACGCCGAAAATGAGCTGCGATGCCGGGCCCGCATTGACGTCAAACGCCGCGGTTGAGGTTTCGATAAGGTTCGGCGAAGTAAGGCGGAAATCGTAATCAGTACCAGCACGGTTGAGGCTGATATCGTCAAACGTCGCGATGCCGTTGACAGCGTTCCTTGTCAGCGTGCCCGAGAGCGTCGATCCCCCCGGATTGTTCAGCAGCGATATCGTCACCGGATTCGTGGCGTTTGGAACCGTATTTCCGAATTCGTCCTGTAGCGCGACTTGAATTGGCGGAGACATAGTTGCTCCGGCCGTGACCGATGCCGGTGGCTGGACAGCCATTGCAAGGCGCGTCGGGGGGCCGGCGATCACAGTCGCCTGCGCATCCGCAAACTGGCCGAATGCGTCCGTTGCCCTGACGGTGTCGATAACATTTATCGAGTTTCCAGGTGCATAAAGTCCGGTCGTTGGATCAATTGTCGCGCCGGAGTTATTGACTGCAAGGCTGAACGTTTTGTTTCCGAAGCCACCGCCGGCGGTGAAGGTCTGGGTCTGATTTCGATAAATGCTCAACACCTGCGGCGAGATCGAAACGTTCGGCGGGCAGCCTGCATCAAATGTCCAGTTTGCTCCGTTGTTGCCGCTGTCGGTGCTGTTGTAAGCGATGATAGGAGCGGTTCCGGCCATATCCCTGACATCGACGTCCTTCAGCGCAAAAGATCCACCCCCGGTCCAGTTTCTTTGCGTGCCGTTAACGCTCGAACGTATGAGAATTGTGTCGGCCTGCGGACAGGCGGCGCCGCTGCCCAGAAGAAAAATATTTCCCGCGTTGCCCACGTTTCCGCCGAGAGTGATCGTGGTTGAAGAATCGTTGATGAGCCGTCCGGCGGCGAGAACATTTACCGGCCCGACCGTCAGATCACTCCCGTTCGCCAAATAGAGTGTTCCGGAAAATATGTTCAACGTCTGGTTCGCGGCAAGCAGCAAATCTGTCGCGGCGGTAACCGTGCCAGACGTTTTGTTGACGGTCCATATTCCGGTCGAATTCAGGCCGCCGTTGTTAGTGAATGTCTGCGGGCCCGAGCCGATGATCCCTATTTCGATGCTGCCGCCATCCGCTCCGGGACCGATCGTCAAATCGCCTGCGACCTCAAATACCCCGGTGTTCATTTGTCCATTCAGGATCTGGAGAGACCCGATTGCTCGAAACGTCCGGTTGTTGAACGAGATCTGGGCATTATCCGTCGTTGGGTTGAAGACAATGTTATTGAATGTTCCGACCCCGCCGTTCGTGGTCACGTTCATGCTGAAGGCAGGATGCGTCGGATCAAAGATCACGGTACCGTTGTTGTGATTGAACGTTCCTCCGGTGATATCGAAAAAGAATCCGAAATTGGTGTTGGTTGGCGATGCGTTGAACACGCCACCCGAGAGAGCGAAGCTGCCATTGATATCGAGCATGCCGTTTCCGTTGAAGGTGCCGCCGGACTGCGCAAGGCCCGCGATTGTCGTTGGTCCCGTAGGAGCATTGAAGACCCCGCCGGTCATGAACATTCCCTGACTCGCCGCCATATTTGCTTCGCCGGTACCAAGTGTGATCGTCCCATTGTTAAGGGTCACGGTCCCAAAGGTGCCCTTGATGAAATCTCCGGTTGTGAACGTAAGATTGCCTTCATCCATCCTGAACGGAGCGCCGTCGGTGACCCCGGGTCTCCCGACTCGGAGGTCGTTGGCACCAAAATCAGCCGAAACAAAGGACTGGAGCCAAAGGTCGTCAGTATCCACGGTCCCACTCCCGCTTGAGACGATCGATACGTTCGGATCGTTGATCCTGACGTTTGGCAAACGGGTTCCGGCCTGGAAGTCGATCGTGCGAGCCCCCGGCCCACTCTCGATAAGCAAGTCGCCTCCGCCGCCGCCCTGACTTACGCTTCCAAAATTCGGGGAAATGGACACCGGCCCGAGCGCACGCAATGTGCCGCTGTTGATCAATCCGTCGTTCAATGTCAAAGTGCCGACAACGGTGGTATTCGCGTTTGTGCTGATGCCGCCGTCGTTGTTGTTACTGACGGTCAGATTGTTCAATGTCCTGGCCGACGACGAGACGAATGCCGAATTGCCGCCGATCGTCACGATCGTTCCGTTGTTGTGGTCGAAACCTGCCGAAACCGCAACCTCAAGCCCCCTTACCGTAAGACTCTCGGGAGCAATGAAGTTCCCGCCATTGGCGATGATCACGGGACCGGCGAGCGAGATTGACGGTACTGTGGCGCCCGCCCCGTTAAAGTTGCCGCCGTTGATGGTGAAGAAGAAAAAGAAGCTGATCGTACCGTTCCCGCCATTGATCGTTCCGCCGTTGAGTACGAACGAGTTAGTGCTTCCGAATGACAGCGAGCCGTTCCCGACGTTGATTGCCCCATCACTTTGCGACGAATCGCCGCCCGTCGTCGTGAGCGACATACCGTCTGCGATCGAGATCGTCCCGGTGTAGCCCGTGTTGATGTTTATGCGGTTAATGCCAACCGCAATGTCAACCGTGGCGTCCTTTGTGCTCGTGCCGTCGAAGACGATATCGTCGCTGCTTGTCGGCACCGAATCGCCGGTCCAATTTGCGGCTTCGGACCAGTTGTTCGTCGCGCCGCCGCCGTCCCAGGTGCGCGTAAGGGCCGCCGCATCGGCTTCAAGAAAAGCAGCCGGGAGCAATGCTACGAATACCGGCAGCAATGCTATGCACAAGGTGAAAAATTTGAGCTTACGGTTTTTCATAGTACTTCTCCCTTCAATGATTCGCCGCAAACGAGCAGATGTCCGGTTACGGTTTCGTGCGAATGAATCTCACGATTTTCGATCGCGCGCAGGATCGAGCGGGCAGAGTTTCGGGTTAAATCAACTGCCGTATCGAGGCTGACCATTTCGACTTCGCGCCTGCATCCGTCGCAAAAGGCACGCATTTTTTCATGCCCGGTGCGGATGACGAATACCTCGTGTGTCTCGGTCGTGAATAATAATTTCTTGGCTTTTTTTCGCATTTTGTCTAAAATCGGCCTAATACGACAACACCCCGAACGTGATCGCTCCCGACCGAGACGCCGCTTCAGCGTATTCAGCGTTGATTTGCAGAGATTCTGCAGTATGTTGCGGAAAGTGTCCTGAACTTTTTCTCTTTTTTTTCTCCTTTTGGTGAGGCGTTGGCGAATGCGTAACGGAAACATAAGAGAGTTCGGAAGATTCAGACTCGATGTCGGAAAAGGCGTCCTGTGGCACGACGACGAGCCCGTTTCGCTGCCGCTGAAGGAAATTGAGCTCCTCGCCGCACTCACCGACAACGCCGGTTCGGTCGTTACCAAAGCCGAGCTGATGAACCGTGTCTGGGCAGATTCCTTTGTGGAGGAAAGCAATCTCTCGCGTCACGTTTACAAAATTCGAAAGGTGTTTAGCGACCTCGGCGGGCCGACCGACCTGATCCAGACCGTGCCCCGCCGCGGATATCGGTTTACCGGCGAAATGCGTGCAAACGGCAATGGCGATCTCGTGATCGAGCGGCACTCGATCTCTCGGACCTTTGTCGAGGAACCGGAAGATCCTGCCGTACAAAATGAAAAGCTGGCCAAATTATTGAACCGGAACAAGAAACGCAGATTACTCATACCGATCGTCTGCGTTGCAGTTTTGCTTTCGATTTTTGCTTACTATTCCGTTTATCGCGGTTCGGCGCCCGATAAGCCCATCCGGTCGATCGCCGTTTTGCCGTTGCATTCTTTCGACGATGCCGATGACAAGGCCTTCGAACTGGGCTTCGCTGACACTCTGATCGCGAACTTGGGGAAACTGAATGAGATAAGGGTGCTCTCGACAAACGTGATCAGGAAATATGTCGACAAAACTCAGGAGCCACACGAAATTGCGCGGAATCTGGGTGTGGATGCGGTCATTGACGGCACCTTGCAACGCGCAAACGGCAAGTTTCGGATAACGCTGCGGCTGATCCGGACGAGTGACGGGCAGCAAATCTGGAGCGATTCGTTTGACGATGCAGAAACCGAGATCTTTCGCCTGCAAGACACGATTGCGACGCAAACGGCAAGCGCTCTTTCGCTGAATTTGAATCTGAATAACCGCGGGGTCGTGCTCAAACACTACACCTCGAACGGGGATGCGTACCAAGCCTATCAGAGCGGACGCTACCTGCATTTCCAGAACCAGTACAGGAAAGCCATCTTGGAATTCGAACGAGCTCTGCGTTTCGATTCGAAATATGTTCTCGCCTATGCCGGATTGGCGGATTCGTATGCATTCCTTGCAAATGACAGCGAAGGCAAAGAGCGGGTGGCACTTTATGAAAAGGCGAAGTCTTACGCCCTGCAGGCGTTGGCCTTGGATGAGAATTTGGCTGAGGCACATACTTCGCTCGGCTGGATTCGGAGAATATACGACTGGGACTGGGCAGAAGCAGAAAAGCACTTGCGTCGCGCGGTCGAGTTGGATCCAAACTCTTCCGTTGCGCGCCAACGACTCGCATACCTCTACATTACGCTTGGAAAAACTCCGGAGGCCGTGCAGATCTCCATTCAGGCCACCCAGCTTGATCCGATCGGTCATAGCGTCGGGTGGGCATTTTATTGCGACCGCCAATATGAGGAGTCCGCGGCCGAGTATTCACGTCGACTGGCTCTGGCCACCTCAGTCGATATGCAACGAGAGCCGCGCCTCGGCCTTATGCTTAACTACAACGAGCTTGGAAGATTTCCCGAGGTGGTCAGCGTCTATGATGAATCGCCGCCCGAGTTAAAGAGTGATTTCGCTTTCAATGTCGTTCTTGCAACGGCCCTTTATGGACTCGGAAAGAAATACGAATCCGGCGACGTATTGCGGTCCCTGGAACAAAAAGCCAAAGAGAGAAACGGTCGCTGGGTGCGCCTTGCGCACTTGTATGCCTCGATGGACAGAGAAGACGACGCGATCTCGGCACTCGAAAGAGGCTTGGAAACACGCGACGACCGTTTGATGTGGATAAATGTCTCGCCGCAACTCGACAAGCTGCGCGACGATGCCCGGTTTCGGGACATCCTGCGAAAAATGGGTCTGTGAGTTGGTGTTGACCCGTCCATTCGCGTCATTCAGAGTATTTTTCGTCGATGGTAGTGAGTATTGTCCGGCGTACGAGTCATCAGACCCATCGCGGGTAACGGGTGTTCCGTCCGGGGCTGCCCTCGACCGTCCGCTGCCGTCTGACAACTTACAACTGCCGCCTTTTCAGCGATTGATCAAACTCGCGACGAATCCGGCGCCGAAGCCGTTGTCGATGTTGACCACGGTGACGTTCGAGGCGCACGAGTTTAGCATCCCGAGCAGCGCGGCGATCCCGCCGAAACTCGCGCCGTAGCCAACCGAGGTCGGTACGGCGATCACGGGAACTTTCACCAACCCGCCGACGACCGACGGCAACGCGCCCTCCATTCCGGCCGCGACGATCACGACCCGTGCGCCTTGCAGCATTTCCCTTTCGGACAGGATCCGGTGAATTCCGGCGACTCCGGCGTCCCAGACGCGGCGCACGCGATTGCCCATCGTCTCGGCCGTCAGCGCGGCCTCCTCGGCAACCGGAATATCGCTGGTGCCGGCCGTCACGACTGCGATCTCGCCGGTTCCGAGTTCGGTCCGATCGCGAAATAGTCTGATGATCCGCGCGTCTTCATGCCATTCGGCTTCAGTGTATACGTTCCGAACCTGACCGTAAGCTTCAGGGGTCGTACGGGTTACGAGAACGTTCGGCGCTTGCGCGGCGAGCCTTTCGAAGATGCCGAGGATCTGCGCGACGGATTTTCCCTGTCCGAAAACGACTTCCGGAAATCCCTGCCGATCGCTTCGCGCATGATCGACACGTGCATATCCGATGTCTTCGTACGCGAGATCCTTGATCCGTTGTGCGGCCGCCGCGCGGTCGAAGTCACCCTTCTCGAGCTGAGCGAGGATCTCCTCGATTGCCTGCCTGTTCATTGATTCGATACTAGCACACGGCGGTTTATTGCGCGTCGCGGCAAACAGCGCGTATCATTTGACTTGAAAGCTTTAAAATCAAACCTGGATGGAGGATAAATGAAGAAGACGACTATTTTCGTTGCATTCGTCGCGGTTGCGTTGATCGCCGGTGCCTGCGGCGGATCGAATACCCCGGACAACAAAGCGTCGAACGCGAACTCGAACAAGGCCACCAAGACCGCCGCGTCGCCCGGCGGCAGCGAGTTCTATTCCGCGGTCTATGCGCTGCGCGGCCCACGCATGCCTGACGACGCGAAACTCGGCGAACAAAAGCGCGAGTTCGTCAATGCACTTCATGTGAATTTGAAACGGGCCGACGGAATTACCAAAATGAACTGGGAGGAGAAGTTCAAGGAACCGGCCACGATGAAGCTCGAGGACGGAGAGAGTGTGCTCGTTATCACGTTCGCGTCGCCGGAGGGCGGCAAACTTGATAAGGGTGACTTCGAGGCGACGGATGCCGCCGTCGATACCGCCGCCAAGGACAAGAATCTCGCGATCATCACTTTGATCGATTCGTCGGGCGCCAAGCGCCTGTCGGGAAAAATAAAGGTAACCGACGCCGGCAAGGTGATGATGTACAGCTTCACCGAAAAACCGGCCGCCCCCAAGCTCGACGCATTGAGCTACGGAGCACCGTTCAAGAATTGACGAATTTGGATTTTGGATTATGGATTTTCGAGCGGAACTGCGATTTCGTGAATTCAAGAGTCCAAAATCCAAAATCAAAAGTCTAAGATCGCTTGGAAATCACAGTTGCCATAACCGGTGCTTCCGGAACCATTTACGCCCAGCGAACGCTGCAGTTGCTGGCCGCGAGCGGTGACGTCGAATCGATCAACCTGATCATGTCGGGCGTCGTTCCGACGGTCGCGCGTGTCGAGCTCGGCGTCGATCTGAAGAATGCCGACGCCGGGCGCGTCAACGAATGGTTGGGATTGCCGGCGGATTCAAAACTGATCCGAGTGTGGCGGCTCGACAACCTCGCCGCGAAGCCGTCGTCCGGATCGAACAAACAGGCCGGAATGATCATTGTGCCTTGTTCGATGGGCACGCTCGGCGCGATCGCCAGCGGCGCGGGCACAAACCTGATCCATCGCGCCGCGGATGTTTGCCTGAAGGAAGGACGCAAACTTGTCATCGTGCCGCGCGAAACGCCGCTCAGCACGATCCACCTCGAGAACATGCTTCGCGTCGCGAACGCCGGCGCACGGATCATCCCGGCCAGTCCGGGTTTTTATCATCGTCCGCAATCCATTGGAGAACTTGTCGATCACCTCTGCTTCAGGATCCTCGACCAATTTGATGTCACGCATTCGAGGCACTCCCAATGGACCGGGAATGAAGTCACCTGATTTTGGTTTTTCGATTTGGGATTTGGGATTGGTCATTCGTCCTTGGTCATTTGTGCTTTTTTGAATCTTGAATTTCTTGAATTTTGAATCTGGACTTTTGGAGTCTTGAAATCTTGAAATCTTGGAATCTTGGAATCTTGAAATCTGGAATTCTTATGTCCGACACCGTAAGCCGTTTTTCGAACCGCGTCGCCAATTACGTTAAATACCGGCCGGGATATCCCGACGAGATGTTCGCCGTTTTTCGCGACGCAATGAACTGGACCAAAGATTCCATCGTCGCCGACATCGGTTCGGGTCCGGGGATCTCGGCAAAACCGTTTCTCGAACGGGGCAATCAGGTTTACGGCGTGGAACCGAACGAAGCTATGCGCGCCGCGGCCGAAGAGCTGATGAGCGGTTATCCCAAATTCGTGAGCATAAACGGAACTGCCGAAAATACGACGTTGCCCGACGATTCGGTCGATCTCGTCATCGCCGCCCAGGCGTTCCACTGGTTCGATCCCGGAAGAGCTCAGTTTGAGTTTGCACGAATCGCGCGTCCAAAAGGTTTTCTGGCGTTGATTTGGAACGAACGACGTCTCGACGCGGACGAATTTCATGTGGAATACGAGTCGTTCCTCAAACGCTACGCGAACGATTACGAAACCGTGCGGCACGACAAACTGGACACCGCGGTCCTGTCGCGTTTTTTTGCAAAACCGTTCGCGCAGGCGTCATTCCCAAACGCGCAAATACTTGATTTGCAAGGACTAAGAGGCCGGGCACTGTCTTCGTCTTACATGCCATCCGAGGATGACGAACGACTGCCGCGACTCGAATCCGATCTCAAATCGCTGTTTGATAAATACGCCGAAAACGGTAGAATACAGGTTTCGTATCAGACGAATATCTTTTATATACGACTTTAGTTGGCTTTTATGGACGCGAAACCAGAAGTACGCACGATCACCGTCGCCCATTCCCCGGACTCCGACGACGCATTTATGTTCTACGGCCTCGCCACGAACAAGCTCGAAACCGAGGGCCTGAAATTCGAACACACCCTCAAGGACATCCAAACGCTCAACGTCGACGCCATGAACGGCGTTTTCGATGTGACGGCCGTCAGTTTTCACGCATATGCATACATCTCGGACAAGTACGCGTTGTTGCCGCACGGCGCGAGCATCGGCGACAAATACGGTCCGATAGTCGTCTCGAAGGAACAATTCACCGCCGACGACATCCCGAACCTGAAGATCGCGGTTCCCGGCGAACTCACGAGCGCTTTTCTCGCCCTTCGGATTTACAATCCGGACTTTGAATACGGCGTGGTTCCGTTCGACCAGATCATCGACGAGGTCGCCAAAGGGAAATACGACGCCGGTCTCCTGATCCACGAAGGCCAGCTCTTTTACAAGCAGAAAGGACTAAGCAAGGTCCTGGATCTCGGTGAGTGGTGGCACGAGCGCACCGGACTTCCCTTGCCAATGGGCGGGAACGCGATCAGGCGCGACCTCGGCAAAGACCTGATGAAGCAGGTTTCGAAGCATCTTCATCGGAGCATCGTTTACTCACTCGAGAACCGCGAGGACGCGCTTTCGTACGCGATGCAGTTCGCCCGCGACATGCCGCCCGAACTTGCCGACCGGTTTGTCGGGATGTGGGTCAACGAACTGACGCTCGACTACGGCGATCGGGGCCGTGAAGGCGTCCGGCTGTTGCTCCGCGAGGGCTTCGAGAAGGGGATCATCCCCAAGTACGTTGAAGTCGAATTTGTTGATTGATCGCGATCTCAAGCGGCGCAAATGCGAGGGTTCCGGAATTCCGGGACCCTTTTGCTTCCCGACGTGCCGTCCGAGCGCCGCCGGTCCCGGCCTTTTCAATTTTTTGCTGCAAACGATATGATTGAGTCAGCCATCACAACTAGGACGATCGTCGCCCCCGAAGATCGAAACAGACCTATAGGAGGGAACATGAAATTCAAGGCAGTTTATAGAACAATTTTGATGCTGGTGATCGCGTTGTCCGTGTTTGCGGGACTGGCAATCGCTCAGCAGAATCGCTATTCGCGCAGGCAGGTCGGCGATCTCATTGCCAAACTCGAACGCAGCAGCAACACGTTCCGGCGCGATTTCGACCGTGAAATGGACCGCAGTTCGATCAACGGCACGAACGAGGAAGATCGGCTGAACCGTATCGTCGCGAATTTTGAGAGTGCCATGAACCGGCTCCGGCGCGATTTCGACGGTTCCGACAATTGGTGGGAAAGCCGAAACAATGTCAACAAGGTCATGGACGAGGCGCGCCAGGTGAACTCGATGATGAACAACCTTTCGTTCGCCCGTAGGCTTGAGAATCAATGGCGCGGCATGCGCAGTGACATCAATCGGCTTGCCGACACATTTGACCTCCCCGGACTCGGATCCGGTCCGATCTTCGGCGGTGGGGGCGGAAACGTTCCACAGTGGATGCTCGGCACATGGTACGGCCGGAATCCGATGAACGGCTCGATCATTCAGCTGACGATCAACTCGAACGGCTCGGCGACCGCGGATATCGGCGGTTCGATGATCTACGGCACCGCGGACGGTACCCGAGTTCACTTTGGCGGAGCGACGTCGCGGGTTTCGCGCTTGGGGAACAACGGAATGCGCACGACCCGCACCGACAATGGCGAGCGGATTGACTATTATCGCAACCGTCCGGGCGGAGGCGGACTCGGCGGCGGCGGCAACATCGGGAATGTTCCGAATTGGGCGACCGGCACGTTCTGGGCACGCAATCCGCAAACGGGCGGCCGAATCACACTGACGATCCAGTCAAACGGCAACGTCACCGTCAACATGGACGGCAATATCAGTTACGGATCGGTTTACGGAACGACGTTCACGCTTAATGGAGAAAGTTCGACGATCTCGAAGATCTCGAACGGGATCCGGACACGCCACAACCGGACAGGCGAGCGGATCGACTATCGTCGGCAATGATCGCCGTATCAGCATGGCAACAAGGGGCTTTTCGGCCCCTTTTTTCATTTTGACTGCATAACTGTTACCATCCTTTCAAATTCTGCTTGCATCTATTCGACAAGCCGGGGTTTGAAATGAATATGAAGAGACTACCGAGTTTTGTTTTTGCCGCTTGTGCCATTTTCGCCGCGGCTTCCGCCGCGTTTTCGCAGTCGTCCGGAATCAGGTCCGAACAGCTGAATCAGGGCGAGATCGATAAGATCATCAAGAAGTTCAGTGCCAACGAGTTCGACTTTCGTCAGGCGCTGCAGGACTACGCGTTCAACCGCGACGCCAAGGTTCAGACGATCGGCCTCGGCGGGCAGGTGACGGGAACGTATATAAGAAATTCGTTCATGACGTTCACCGACGGCGGACAGCGCTTCGAGCGCATCCTTTACGCGCCGGTATCGACGCTGAGGGAGCTCAGTATCACCCCTGAGGACATCGACGACCTTGGCGGAATCAATCCGTTCGCGATCGAACCGAAGTATCTCAACGAGTACAAGTTCACCTATATCGGTAGAGAGAAGATTGACGAAGTCGACACTTACGTTTTTGATGTCGCGCCGAAGATTATCCCTGACTGGAAGAAGTCAAAACTTCGACTTTTCAGCGGACGGATCTGGGTCGAGTCAGATGACGTGATGATCGTGAAAACGAAGGGAAAGGCCGTTCCCGAAGGCAAGCAGCGTTTTCCGATCATCGAAACCTGGCGCAACAGTGTGGACGGCAAATACTACTTTCCGGTCTATTCGGCCGCGGACGACGAGCTTGTCTTCGACAACGGGCAGGTCGTCAAGATCCGTGTCCGCGTGTCCTACGCCAACTATCGTCTCGGCCGCAGCGACGTCCGCATCCTTGACGGCGAAGAGGAAGTAAAAGAACCGAAACCGGCGGTCACACCGACGCCGACCCCGACGAAGAAACCGGAATAAAAAGTGGAAAGTAAAAAGTGAAAAGTAAAAAAGTTCAGCAACAAAGCTCTTTTACTTTCTACTTTCTTACTTTTCACTTGAAAGAGCTTCCGCAACCGCGCGGCGGGTCTGCCGAAGCAGTGGCATGAGGTCCTTCTCGATCGTCAAACCCTCTGTACTGATCGGCGGTTGCAAAACCATCTCGATAGTACCGCGGTAGGCGACGCCGCGTTTTTTGCCCATCATCCAATCGGTTTCTTTGATCGCCACCGGTATGATCGGGGCGTGCGTTTGCAAGGCGAGGTGAAAAGCGCCCTTTTTGAAAGGCAGAAGTTCGCCCGGCATCGCCCGCGTGCCTTCCGCAAAAACACCGAACGAATATCCCGAGTCCATCACTTCCCGCGCCTTTTCCATTGAGCGGCGCGCCCGTTCGGCGTTCGTCCGGTCGATCGCGATGATGTTGACGAAACCCATCCCGACGCCGAGGATCGGAACCTTCAAGAGCTCCTTTTTCGCGACCAGCCCGATCCGCCTTCCGGTGAACAAAAACAGCGTGGCGGTGTCGAGGTATGATCGATGGTTCGAGATGAAAACGTAGTTTTCTTTCGGATCCAGATTCTCCAAACCGGTGACCTTAACCGTCACGCCGATTGACTTGAGCCAGACCTTTGCGCCGAAACTCGCGTACGGATATAGCCATTCCTTCTTCCCGAGGATCCAGAAAACGATGATCGTCGGCGTTCCGATGATGATCAGCAAAACGGCCGCGACGATCCATCCCCACCAATACCGAAGTTTGCCGAAAAACCGCGATTTGGTAGACTCTTTGACAGCAAAAGTCAGTTTCTTGTTCTGCTCAATCGCTTCGAGGGAAAGGTCTTGCATGAGTCTTAAATCTATATCGTTTGGAACGATTTCCAAAATCGCCGCGATCATCCTGTGCGTCTGCGCCGTGCAGCTTTACGCGCAAACTCCGCCGTCGCCGAAATCCGTGCTCGGATTCAACCCGACCGACGACCGGACGATCGCCGACTGGACGCAAATCACGGGCTATTTCGCGAAGCTCGACGCCGGCTCGCCAAAAGTCCTGGTGCGGGAGATCGGCAAGACGACGCTCGGCAAGCCGCAGATCGTGGTCTTTGTTTCGGCGTCCGAAAATATCAAGAATCTTGAAAAATTCCGGGCGATCAATGCAAAACTCGCCGATCCGGCGTCGATCAGGGACCAGGCCGAACTCGAATCACTGATCAAACAAGGCAAAACTGTCGTCTCGATCTCATGTTCAATCCATTCGACCGAGATCGTCGCGTCGCAGATGTCGATGAACCTTGCCTATGAATTGGCCACGGCAAACGATCCGGGCACGCAGGAGATACTCAAGAACACGATCCTGATCCTGATCCCGTCGTCGAACCCGGACGGCATCGATATCGTCGCCGACTGGTACCGCAAGACGCTCGATACGAAATTCGAAGGATTTGGACCGCCCGAACTTTATCACCATTACGCCGGCCACGACGATAACCGCGACTGGTTCATGATCAATCTTCGCGAGACGCAGAACATCACGAAACTCTTTTGGCAGGAATGGTTTCCGGAGATCGTTTATGACATCCACCAGCAGGGACAGGCTGCATCGCGAATGACGGTTCCGCCGTTCTTCGATCCGCCGAATCCGCGGATCGCGCCGCTGATCCTGCGCGAACTCGGCGTGATCGGTTACAAGATGGCCGCCGATATTCAAGGCAAAGGCATCCCGGGAGTCGCGACAAATACGACCTACGATACCTGGTGGCACGGCGGGTTCCGTTCGGCGCCTTACTTTCACAATTCGATCGGAATCCTCACCGAGGCGGCAAGCGCGAATCTGATGACGCCGACCAAGGTCACCAAAGAACAGCTGCAGCGGTCGTCCGCCCGCGGATTGCGGTCGGCGTTGGAAACCGCGACCAATTTCCCTGCGGTCTGGGAGGGCGGCGAGTGGCGTCCGGCGGACATCGCCCGGCTCGAGATGATCGCATCGCGATCGCTGCTCGAGATGTCGGCGAAATTCCGCGAACGGTATCTGCGGAATTTTTACGAGCTTGGAAAGGCGAATCTCGAGCAAAAACCCGACGAACCGCAGGCATTCATCGTGACGGCCGGACAGCCGCGGGCCGAAACCGTATCGCGCTTTCTCGAGATCCTGATGTGGCAAGGGATCGAGGTTTACGAGATGACGCAGGAAGGTTATTTCGCGATGGAAAGCGCGCGTCGCGGCGAGTTCCACGAAATGCCGCTGGGATCGTTTTATATTTTCGTGAACCAAGCCCAGAAGAACAACATCCTCAGTCTCTTGGAGAAGCAGGTTTATCCGAATCGGCTTAACGCCAACGGCGAAGCTGAAGTGCCTTATGACGTCGCCGGCTGGACGCTGCCGTTGCAGATGGGTGTCGAGGCTGAACCGATCTGGAACACGCGCGATCTCGCCGGGTTCAAACGGACGCTGAAACGAGTCGCAAACATTAATCAGGTACGCGCGGTCCTTAATCTGAAGCCGTCTTCCGAACCGTTCGCGAAAATACCGAATCCGCTCAGAACTTCGCCGCGCGTCGGACTTTACAAGGGCTTTACAGGATCGATGGACGAGGGCTGGACCCGATTCGTGTTCGACCTCTATCAGGTCCCGTTCAAGAGCGTCGGCGACAGGCAGATCCGGGACGGTTTGCTCGACCTCGACACGCTCGTGCTTCCTGCGGACTCTGAGAACGCGATCGTCAAAGGACTCAATCCGGAGCGCTATCCCAGTGAATTCACGGGCGGGATCGGCGATTCGGGCATCGAGAACATCAGGAAATTCGTCGAGGACGGCGGCACGCTTGTTTGTTTCGACGATAGCTGTGAGATGGTCATCAAGCGCTTCCAATTGCCGATCAAGAGCGTTCTGAGCGGACTCAAACGCAACGAGTTCTACAATCCCGGATCGATCGTCGCGCTCAATGTCGATCGCCGCTTTGCGCTCGCGCGCGGGGTCGCGGACACGACTCCGGCTTTTTTTTCGAACAGCGCCGGGTACGAGATAACGGATCCCGAAAAAGTCGACTCGATCGCGAAATATGCAGCGAAGAACGCGCTGCTGTCAGGCTGGATGCTGGGTGAAAGTTATCTCAATGGAAAAACGGCGCTGGCCGAGGCGAGGTACGGCAACGGACGTGTGATCCTTTTCGCGTTCCGGCCGCAGCACCGCGGACAGTCCTTCGCGACCTTCCCGTTGATCTTCAATGCCTTGGAGAAACGGTCGAATTGATTCTGAATTCAAGATTCAAAACTCAAGATTCAAGATCGTTGGCCTCATGAGTCTCTTGAGTCTGGAACCTGCCGGGGAAATCCGTCTGGTTCGGAACTCGCCGCAGGTCCGAATGAAAATCGTTCCAAGCCCCGAAGGGTCGCCGCAGCGGTAACCCCTGGCGCGCGAAGCAAGCCTGGGGATCCGATCCAGAGATGATCAAAGCCCCGCGAGGGGCGCAGCAACCTTGTAACCATCACCGGAGCGACTCGACTCACTAAGCAAGGAGCCTGTTACCGGCAATTTGCCTCGGCCGGGCATCACGGTGCGTTCCCGGTCAGCGAATCGAATTTGAGCGCGTCCGTGAATATTGTGAGTTGTTGATCTGTAACAATGTCGATGTTGACGGGCGGTACTTGATCTGAAGAGTTCGGATTTCCTGCGCCCCTGCGGGGCTTGGCCAGCGAACTAAAGATTCCGGGATTCCTTTCGTGCTGTAACGTGGAATCTTGAATCTTGGAGCCTGTCGGATTAATCCACAAGCACGGATTGTGGGCCCGATTCTGCGTGCGGAGCACGCGTTGAAACAAAGCGTGTGAAGCACGCGAACTTTTCGCACGTTTCATCAGACGTCGCGTGTTTCACACGCTCCGGGTTTACGGGTACGAACCCACACCAGGCTCGGCCAAGGCTTCGCCCGGTGCTATCGAAACGGCGCGTGCTTCGCACGCTGAATCCGGTCTGAACTCAACCGCCCGTGTTATTCCGGCAGGCTCCTTGAATCTTTGAATCTTGTTTCTCGACTACTTACTACTGCCCAAAATCCATCCGTAACTGGCGATTTCCTCTCACAATTCTTAAAATGGACAGATGTTCGTTGTTCGCGTTTCGCTTTTTCTGATCGCCGTTCTCCTGCTTCCCTTCAAATCCTTCGGCAACGAATATTATTCGTTCGCGGCGGAACCTTCGGTGAGGATCGGCCTTTCGACAAACGCTTCGGGAGTAACCATCGCCACCTCCGACACGTCGCTCGTCGCGGTCACCGCGGACGAACCTGACAAAATACTCGCTGCGAACCGGGTTACGATCGCACCGCGACTTTATCGTCCGCCGGTCATCGAGTTTTACCGGTTCGAGATCCAAAACCTTGAAACACAGGCCGACGCCGATGAGATCGCGAACGACCTTCGCGGGGCGGGCGAAAAAGCGGCGTCGATGGTCGATCCCGCAACCAATAAATGGCGCGTCGTCATCGGCGAATCGAAGGACACGATGGAAGAGGCCGAGGAATACAAGTCCTGGTTGATCGAGAAGGGATTTGAGGATGTCGTCATCGTGCCCGACAGCCGGACCGAGCCTTCGCCCGATGCGATCGCGCTGACGGAGCAGCTCCGGAACAATCCTAACTCCAAATCCGAGGTCAGAAGTCTGATCAAACCGACGGGTTCGTCGCAACCTACCGGCGGCAGCGTCGACCCGAACCTGAAGGAGATCACGATTTCCGGTCCGTCCGAGTCGGCGAAGTTTTCGTCGTTCAAGCCGATCTCATTCGGGTCGCTGAACAACCGTTCGGTTCCGGTCAAACTAAACGGCAAAGCGTATCGCGGACGCATCGAGGTTTTCGTCAACGCGCGTGGCAGTCTGACGGTCGTGAATGTTGTGCCGATCGAGGACTATTTGCTCGGCGTCGTTCCGCGTGAGCTCGGATTGCCGAGTCTTGAGGCACAGAAGGCCCAGGCGATTGCCGCCCGCACCTACGCGATCGCCAATGTCGGCAATTACGCGACCCAGGGATTCGACCTGCTGCCGACGGTCTGGTCGCAGGTATACGGAGGCGTTTCGGCGGAGACGTCGATGGGAACAATGGCCGTCACGCAGACCCGCGGGATCGTCGCGACGTTCAGGGGCAAGCCGATAAACGCGCTTTACACTTCGACTTGCGGCGGACGGACGGAGAATTCCGAGAATATTTTTGAGTTCAACGAGCCGTATCTGAGAGGCGTCGAATGTTCGCTCGAAAGCCGCATGTACTTCGAGCCGTTCATGATCCGCAGCACGCGCGAGATGCCGAAGGTCGACACGGATGAGCGGGTCGAACTCGTGCGAACGTCTTCGCAACTCGCGGTCAGCGGACTTGTCCTCGCAACCAACCGCTTCACTGATGAGTGGTTCGATGTTCCGCCGACGGAGACCGAACTAAGGAGCTGGGTGAACCAGATCGCGATCCGCCTCGGCAAGCCGGTTCCTGCGTTCAATTACGATTACGTCCGGGCGGTCGAGTTCGCGGACATGTTGGCGAAGCTAATGTATGCGGACGGACAGACCGAGGTGATGATGAGCGAGTCGGACATTAATTACCACCTTTCGTTCGCCGACGCTTCCGACATTGAAAAGGAAAAGCGTGCCAACATCGCGATGCTCTTCCGCGACGGCTGGCTGTCGTTGTACCCGGACCAGAGTTTCCATCCGCATCGCCCGATGCCCCGAGCCAAGCTGATCGGATGGATCCAGAATCTTTATTCGAAAAAGAAGTGGTTGGCCGGACTTCAAACCGGTGAAGCTCGTCCGACCGTCGACGGCAAGCTGGTGCTAAAGAGCGGACGAACCGAAAAGACCGTTGTCGTCGTCCCGAACGTCTTTCTTTTCCGTCAGTTCGGCGACAAAAGCTACCAGGTCCCGGAAGTGGCGCTCGTCGGTGGCGAGCAGGTCGCGTATCTGACCAATGCGGCCGGCGAAGTGGTTTACCTCGAGGTCAAACCGACGGACGAACCGACGGTCGCCGAGAAAATGTCGCCGTTCACCGTTTGGAGCGCGAATCTTTCGGCCGGAGCGGTGCAGTCGAGATTATCGCGTTACGTGCGCGGCATCGGCACGCTGATCGACGTCAACATCAAGCAAAAGGGATTTTCAAAACGTGCGACCGAACTCGAGATCGTCGGCACCAACGGCCGGTTCTCCCTCAAAGGCGGCAAGATCCGGTCAGCGCTGAGACTCAAGGAGCAGTTGTTTGTCTTGAACAAAAAATACGATTCGGCCGGTCGCGTGACGTCGTACTCATTCACCGGCCGCGGTTGGGGCCACGGTGTCGGAATGTGCCAGTACGGCGCATTCGGGCTCGGAAAAATGGGCGTCAAATACGACGCCATCCTGAAGCACTACTACTCCGGAATCGATCTGACCAAGGCTTATTGACCGGGAACCCGTTGCGTGAGTCGGGGTCATGAGTCGGGAGTTGGGAGGACAATTGGTTCCGGATCTACGGCGATGCAAGGCATTGCCGACCCCGCTCGGCAATGTCGTGCCTGAGATGAACAGCTACATTCGGGAGCGGGCTGAACCCGAACCCCGAAGTTGGTCACACCTGACGGCGCAACCCCGACAGGTCGACGTCACTCACCGGTCACCTCGGGGGTTCAGCTTCGCACGACCAGCACCGAGCACGGCGCGTGGTGGACGACGAAGTCCGATACCGATCCAAGCAGCACGCGGCTCAGGAACCCGTAACCATGCGAGCCGACGACGATAAGTTCGGCGCCGAAACGCTTTGCCGCCTCGACGATCTCTTCCTTCACGTTTCCCTGGAAAACTTCCGTCGTGATCTCGACGTCTTGTCCCTGGCATTTGCCGCGGATCAACTCGACGGCGTCGTCAACGTTGTTCTTCGCCTGCTTTCGCAGATCGGCGGCCACTTCGGCGTAGTATTGGTTCGAAACGCCAAAGGGCTCCGCCGCGATCGGCGTCACGTTTTCAGCGGCCGACATGATCAAAATCTCAGTCTTGCCTTCGGGCGCGACGAAGTAGGCACATTTGTCGATTGCCTGACGGCTGTACTCCGAACCGTCGGTTGCCAAGAGGATCTTCATAATTACCTCCCCGCGGACTCTCTCAGGAGGCCGCAACGATCTTGAACGCGGCGTAACCCATCTGGACCGGCATCGGATCGATCAGCGACAACAATGTCTTTGTTCCGTTCGCCTCTTCGATCTCGAGCAGTCCGCGATAATGATCGGGCTCGCTCAGATAAGACAAAGCGGACGGATCCGAGATACTGTGCGCCTGGTGCGAAGTTCCCTCACCGACGAGGATCTCGATCTCCATCCTCCCTGCCCGATCCTGGAACGTCACGCCGGTCAATGGCAGGCCCGACGACAGGATCTGATCGCCCATATTTTCCGAAATGACCTCGATGCGCGTTTCCCATCCGAAACGCCGCCGGCTCAGATCGTTTAGAAATTCGGTCCACTTCTCTTTTGGAATATCGAAAGTCATGATTGCCTCCGGAAATTTCTTCTTCCGTGAGCTATCCTCGCAAGGCGCGTGCCGCCACCAGAACGTTGTTTCACGGGCACTCTGCGTTCAAGCCTATTGAATTTTGAGTCTTTTTCCGAGCACTAACGCGGAATTTTCCGCGTTCAGCTGCTTCGGAGTTCCGCGTTCACCCGGCTCGAAGCATCGGGGAACCGGATGTCTGACGACGGCTCGCGTGCAACTGATCGAGCTAATCACGATTGATCACGTCAAGAGATTCGGATTGGCTGAGAACTGATAGCGAAGAACTGACAGCGGATCGGTCGTCCAATCCTCTCTCGGGAAAGCGGCCATATATTCAACTGTGAATCGAAAGGCGCGAGAGTATCGACTCGCGCGACTGGACGCCGACCATCCGGTCGACCTCACGTCCGTTTTTGAAAATGATCAGGGTCGGAATGCTGCGCACGGCAAATCGCGATGCCGTTTGGGGATTTTTATCGACATCGAGCTTCCCGACGACCGTCTTTCCGCGGAGTTCCTTCGCAAGCGAATCGATGATCGGCGCGACCAATCTGCACGGGCCGCACCACGCCGCCCAGAAGTCGATGAGAACCGGCCGTTCCGAATCCGCGACCAACGATGCAAAATTCGAATCGGTGATCTCAACCGGGCCGACAGCTTCAAGCGGCGCGCCGCATTTTCCGCAGACGGCGACCTTGCCCGTCCGTTGCGCAACTCGGTTGACGCTGCCGCATGTCGAGCACTTGATCGTGGACGACATCTTACCAAAGCCCCCGAATTCGTTTCCGTTTCAACGACTCGGGCTGCCCCTGCGGGATCAGCTTCTCGAAGTTCTCGTTGTAGGAGTGGTGTCCCGTTATCTTCACGATCTTGACCCTGAAGAACACCGGAACTTCCTCAAACTCACCGCGGGCCACACCGACGAAATACGCGGGTTGCCACCATGTCGGCGACTTTCCGAGCAGTTCGCGGGCCTTGGCGCGCTCTTCTTCAAATTCCTCGATATCCTCGAGTTCTTCATAAAGACCGAAGATCACGAGCGTCGTCCAGTTTTGCTTGTCGGAGATGTCCTCGACCTCGATGCAGACCTTCGGATTCTCGCGCATCCACTCGATCTTCTGGCCAACCGTCGAGAATCCGTACAGATGATCGCCTTCGTCATAGGCGAAACTGAACGGGACGACATAAGGTTGTCCGTCGCGGGCGCAGGCGATTCGTCCGAGGCGCGCATCGCGCAGGAGTTTGAGACATTCGGTGCGATTTAAGTCCCTGACCTTCATACTTTTCTTTCAATATGCCGTCCGCCGTGAACCCGGGTTTGAATTCCGTAAAGCAGGAAAAGGAATCCCGGGACAAGAAACGGCAAAAAAGCCCAGCCTTGCCAGAGGCGGCCGCTGATGATCGCTCCGTAGATCACGTAAAACGCGAAAACGGAAATTACCGACAGCGCGCCGCCAAGAAGTTCTTCGCGCCAAGCGAGCACCAATCCGATCAGCACTCCAAGCGGGAAGAACGCCAGTCCGACGTATTCCGCCGGACGCACCAACGCAAAATCGATCCCCTCGCCGATGAAAAACAGAAAAATTATGGCGAGGCAAACAATGCTTGCGATCCGTGCTGTCCACCTTAAAGCGAACAGCCATGTCGTTTCGTGTTCATGCTGTTCGAACATATGTACCCCCCAAGTCATTTGGGATTGCGGAATTCCAAATTCCAAGATTCCAAGATTCCAAATTCCAAATTCCAAATTCCAGGATTCCAAATTCCAAATTCCAAATTCCAAATTCCAAGATTCCAAATTCCAAATTCCAAATTCCAGGATTCCAAGATTCCAAATTCCAGGATTCAAAATTCAAAATTCAAAATTCAAAGTTCAAAGCCCAAAGATCAAAGCCCAAAGATCAAAGCCCAAAGTTCAAAGCCCAAAGTTCAAAGCCCAAAGTTCAAAGCCCAAAGATCAAAGCCCAAAGTTCAAAGCCCAAAGATCAAAGCCCAAAGATCAAAGATCCAAGTCCGACGTTCACGCCGCGATCCAGAATCAGAAATCCGAAATCCTTTTGATTCGCGCTGCCGTAACCTTGTACTCCGGCGTGTGCACGAACCGGTCGCGGTTCGGACTCGTCACGTGATTGAGAAAGATCTCGGGATTGTGAAACGTCGCGAAAAGTTCTCCGTCCCGGACCGCCGGATTGATCTTGACCGGCAGTTCGGCCGATCCGTACCGGCTCTCGAGGAGTACGATCTCGGCGTCCGCGATCCCAAGGGATCCGGCGTCGGTCGGCGACACGTACAGCAGATCCGACGGTCGCAGCTCGCGGTTCTTCGTCCTCAACGTCATCGTCCCGGCATTGAACTGATAAAGCGTCCGGCCGGTGTTCAGAAGCAACGGAAAATCGTCATCGACAACTTCCTTCGTCGGAATGAACTTCAGGCGCCGCAGAGATGTCTGAACGCCGCCGCCGAACCTCTCGCCATGGAGGACCTCGGTGCCCGGATGATCGACATCGGGACAATTCCACTGCAGTCCGTGATCCTCGATCCGCCCATAGGTGATCCCGTAACTTCCCGGCCATACCGCACGGATCTCGTTCCAGATCTCCTCCGGCGATTCGAAGTCGAAATACTCGCCCTTGCCGAAAGCACGCGCGACGTCGCAAATGATCTCCCAGTCGCTGCGTGAATTGCCGATCGGCTCGATCACCTTGCGGACGCGGGAAACGCGCCGTTCGCCGTTCATGAACGTGCCGTCCTTTTCAAAACTCGAACCTGCGGGCAAAAAGACGTTGCCGAACTCTCGGGCCGTCTCGTTCATGAACATGTCCTGGACGATCACGAGCTCCATATTCTCGAACGCGGCCCCGGTCTCTTTTGCATTCGCGTTGCTGAGGAAAACGTCGTACCCGATGACCCACAGTGCTTTCAAACGACCGTCGCGCGCGGCATCCATCATCTGCAGCTGGCTGAATCCCTTCCGCGACGGGATCTCGGCCTTCCAGACGCTCTCAAACAGCGGCCGGCCCTCTTCGACGGCGATCGAGCCGGTCAGAATTCCCGGATCGCAGCCCATGTGCGCCGCGCCCTGAACGTTGTTCTGCCCGCGCAACGGATTGACACCCGTACCGCGCTTTCCGAGATTGCCGGTGATCAGCGCGAGGTTTACCAAGCCCATCACGCCCTCGGTTCCCTGCGTGTGTTCGGTCGTACCGAGTCCGTGGACGCACATCGCGGGTTTCGCCGTCGCGTACATCCGGGTCGCCTTGCGGATCATATCCGCCGGCACATCGCAGATTTCCGAAACGCGTTCCGGCGTGTAATCACGGACAAAATCGGCAAACTTCCCGTAATCGGTAACGCGCGCCTTGATGAACTCCTCGTCGACAAGTCCTTCCTCGATGATCACGTTCGCGAGACCGTTGAGCATCGCGATATTCGTTCCCGGACGCAACTGCAGATGAATCTTCGCGAATCGCGTCAACTCGATCTTCCGCGGGTCGATGACGATCAGGTTCGCGCCGTGGTGGCGCACCGCCTGCTTGATCCGCGATCCGAGCACCGGATGGTTCTCGGTCGGGTTGGCGCCGCAGATCATGATCGTGTTCGCAAGCTCGATGTCGCGGAACGAATTCGTCGCGGCGCCCGCCCCGAGCATCATCTTGAGCGCCGCCGCGGAAGGCGTGTGGCAGACGCGCGCGCAGTTGTCGACGTTGTTCGTCTCGAGACAGACGCGTGCAAATTTCTGCGCGAGATAATTGTCTTCGTTCGTCGCGCGGGCGGATCCAAGAACGGCCGCAGCGTCGGGACCATCGCGCCCGACGATCTCCTTCAGCTTGTCCGCCGTGAACGCGATCGCCTCGTCCCAACTCACCTTACGCCATTCGCCGCCCTTTTCGCGAAGCATCGGCTCGGTGACTCGGTCGTCAGCATGCACGAAATCAAACGCGTAAGCGCCTTTGACGCAAAGGTGTCCGTGATTGACGGGCGAAGCGTGAACAGGCTTGATCTGGACGATCTGCTGTCCGCGGCGGCCGACGTCGATCTCGCAACCGGTGCCGCAGTACGGGCAGACGGAGCGTGTCCAGTCGGTCGCGACGCCCTTTTCGAGGATCGATTTGTCCTCGAGCGCACCCGTCGGGCACGTATCGACGCAAGCGCCGCAACTGACGCAGCTACTGGCGCGGAGCGTCGTTCCTGAGTTCGGCGTGATCTTTGTCTTGCGTCCGCGATCGAAGACCTGCCAAACGTATTGGCCCTGGACCTCGTCGCAGATTCGGACGCAGCGGTAGCAATCGACGCAACGCGACATGTCGACGTGGATATACGGATGCGAGTCGTCGATCTTGCTGCCATTCACATCCGCCGCGAAATCCTCTTCGGTAAGACCGTACTTGCGCGCCAGTTGATGAAACGGTTTGTCGGGATAATTGCGGAAGGCGCTCCGCGGGTAACGCCGCGCAAGCATTTTGAGGTTCATGACACGCGACTCCTCGATCTCGGCAGTGTGGGTTTCGATCTCGAGGCCGTCAATGATATCGGTTTCGCACGACACGATCGGACGATCGGATCCGGCGATCTTTACGACACACAGACGGCACGCGCCGACGTCGAGGAGACGCGCGTCATGACAGAGCGTCGGCACCTCGATGCCGACAGAATTCAGAGCTTTCAGAATCGAAGTCTTCCGTTCAAAACTGTGTAACTCCCCGTTGATCGTTAATTTATACATGGCGAATCAGGAACGGTGCGCCAGCGCGTCGTATTCTTGCTGGCATTCAGTGCACAAGAACGGGCTCTCGGAGGTCTCCTTAATGGCCTTTATGATCGCTTCATACAGCGTGTCATCGACAAAAAAGATTCCGCCGCACATCCCGCAATATACCCTGTTTTTGTTCTTGTCCGTCTTGAAAACGGAAGGATTGATCTGACCCTGACGGTCCGGATCCAAATATTCTCTCAATCTGACCATTTTCTCCTCCGGGTAATTGCGTATTGTCCAGCCTCGGAAACGGCTATTCGTGGTGAAAAGAGGCAAGGCTCATGCCTTTGCTCAAAATAAAGGCCAACCGCCGCATTGACTTGTTGAACGCGGATTTTCCCGCAAAACGGTGCGTAAAGATTCACGTCCGCTTGCGCACCGGTTCACGCTGATCTAAATTCAACGGAATCGAGGTCAAATCATGAACCTGAGCCGTAAACAGATCATCGGCGCGATCCTCATCCTGACCGTGACGCTCGTCATATCGTTGCTGCGTTTTGCATTTTGCGGTTAAGACCTTGAGAATTGTTCGTACGGATGAGCAAGACCCCGCCAATTATCTCGATCGTCGGACCCACCGCTTCGGGCAAGACCGAGCTCGGAGTGAGCGTCGCATTGCGCCTTGGTAACGCCGAGGTGATCAACTGCGATTCCGTGCAGATCTACCGCGGAATCGAGATCGCGACGGCGAAGCCGACGACCGAAGAGAAGAGCGGCGTTCCGCATCACCTGATCGATTACGTCGATCCGAACGTCAACTACACCGCCGCTGAATGGGCGAACGACGCGTCGAAGAAGATTGTCGAGATCGAGTCACGGGGAAACGTCCCGATCCTCGTCGGCGGAACCGGATTTTACCTGAGAACGCTCCGGCAGCCGCTGTTCGAGAGCCCAAAAACCGATCCCGCGATCCGTGAACGTCTCCGGATCATCCGTGAAACCCACGGGCCCGAACGGCTTCACGATATGCTTGCCGATGCCGATCCCGTCGCCGCTGAGCGTTTGTTCCCGCGCGATTACGTCCGCGTCATGCGCTCGCTCGAGGTTTTTCTGCAGACCGGGAAGAAGATCTCTGAAATCCAGCCGAACCGCGCGAAGGCACCCGAATTCGCGTCACGGATCCGAATCTTCGTCCTCAATCCGCCGCGCGACGATCTATATAGGAAGATCAATGAACGCGCGTTGAAACACTTCGACGCGGGACTCGTAGAAGAAGTGATCTGTTTGCGGAATAAAGGCGTCCCGGACGACACTAACGCCCTTGGCGCACATGGTTACAGGCGGGTATGCGAATACCTTCGGGGTCAGCGTGACCTTGCGGGCGCGATCGAAAAAACGCAACAGGACGTCCGCAACTATGCGAAACGACAACTTACCTGGTTCAGAAAAGAGCCCGGGACGGTATGGCTCGACGGCTTCGGCGACGATCCCAGACTTGCGGAAACGATCGTCAAGCTGACGCACGATGTCTCGTAAAATGTTATGTTGTCTCACTTACGAAATCTGTTATAATCTCGGTATTCGTCTGACTAGGCAAATCGAAAGATAAAACGTTATGGAAAGATCAACCGCGCAGAACATCCAGGACGCTTTTTTGAATTCGGCTCGACGTGACAAAATCACCGTTCAGATCCACCTTTTGAGCGGGGCGACTCTCGGCGGAAGAATAAAGAGCTTTGACAAGTTCTCGGTGCTGATCGACGCTGGCGGACAGGAGTTCCTGATCTTCAAACACGCGATCTCAACAATTTCACCCGAGAGGCGCCGTCCCGAATCCGAATAACGAATTGGCCGGAAAGTTCATAACATTTGAAGGCATCGACGGCAGCGGCAAGTCCACCCAGTTGCGTCTTCTCGCGGGTGACCTGCGCATGCGCGGCTACGATGTTCTGACCACGTTGCAGCCCGGCGGAACTCCGCTCGGACGCCGCCTGCGCGAGGCATTCCTTGAGACCGAGGAAACGGTCCATCCGATGGCCGAACTCTTGCTGTTTGCTGCCGACCGCGCCCAGCACGTCAATTTCCTGATCAAACCGGCGCTGCAGGAGGGCAAGATCGTGATCTCGGATCGATATGCGGACGCAACGGCGGCATATCAGGGTGCCGGTCGCGGATTCGACGAGAAACTCGTGAACCAAGTCATCAAGGTCGCGACCGACGGGCTGAAGCCGGATCTGACCCTCTTTTTCGACATACCGATCGAAAAGGCGATCATGCGGGCATCCGGTCGTCTGGACGAGGAAACGAAACAAAACAGAATGGATCGCGAGGACGCTGATTTCTACGCGCGCGTCCGGGACGCTTATCTGCGGATCGCGGATCGCGAGCCCCGGCGATTCAAGGTTATCGACGCTTCCGGACCGATCAACGAGGTTCATCAGAAAGTGGCCGAAATCGTCGGAGAATTCTTTTCAAGTAAAAAGTAAAACGTGAAAAAGTCGTGGGGAGGCAATGCGGCCAGGCGATACCCGACTTGAGCCACGATGCATCAACGCGCTGACTTTCGGCGCCATCTTTTGCAACCGCTTTTCACTTTTTCACTTTTTACTTTTTCACTTTTTACTTTTTCACTTTTTACTTTTTACTTTTTCACTTTTTCACTTTTTCACTTTTTCACTTTTTCACTTTTTACTTATTCACGTGTTCAACGAGCTTCTCGGAAACGAAGACATAAAGACCGTCTTGCGGCGGATGATCAGGAACGGTCGCGTTCCGCGTTCGCTCCTGTTAACCGGTCCGGAAGGCTCGGGCAAACGCCAGTTCGCCTTCGAATTGGCCCGGGCGATCGTCTGCACCAGCCCGCTCGACGGCGAGGGCTGCGGCCGGTGCGCCGCCTGTGCCCGAACCCGAAAATTCGTTTTCCCTGCGCCGGATGCGAAGCGCGAGGAGTTCGAGCGGGTCTTTTTCAGCGAACACACCGACGTCGGAACGGTGATCCCGTGCCGCAATAACGTTCTCGTAAAATCGATCCGCGAGCTGGAGCGCGAGGCCAATTTCAAGCCGTACGAAGCGCCGGCCCGCTTTTTCGTGATCGACGAGGCGGACAAAATGAACGACGCGGCCTCGAACGCGCTTCTGAAAACCTTGGAAGAGCCGGCGACGACGTCGCACATTTTCCTTATCACCTCGCGCCCCGACCGCTTGTTGCAGACCATCCGGTCGCGCTGCCAGACGCTCAGGTTCGCGCCCGTTCCGGCCTATCAGATCACGGAGTTCCTGATCGCGAACAAGGGCATGTCGGAACCGGACGCCGAAATCGTTGCACGGCTCGCCGACGGCAGCCTCGGCCGGGCGGCATCGTTCGATGTCGCGAGGTTCCGCGAACGGCGCGGCGCAATGCTTGAGATCCTCAGGAGCCTTCGCGGCGATCGCCCGAATCTGGCATCCCTGATGAATTCGAGCGAATCCATGACGGACCCGAAACTGAAAGATGAATACACTGAACGATTGGATTGGCTGCGGTCGCTGATCCATGATGTCTGGACGCTCTCGATCGGGCGCGACGTCGCCGAGATCATCAATATCGATATCAGAGGCGAGCTTTTCGCCCTGGCGGCCGAATTCGACCGTCGTGAGCTTGCCCGTTGGCTGCGTGAGACCGAGGAACTGCGCGGCGCGCTCGTTCTCAATCTGAACCGCAAGATCGCCACCGACGCGCTGCTCCTCGGCATGGCTGCAAGGAAATGATGTTCGTTCGTACCGTTTTCATACTATTGCTGACGGTCGTTCCTGATTTTGCCCAGTCCGGTCGCACGCCGAAAAAGCCGCAAGGACCGCCGGCACTCACGAACAGTGAGGTCTTCGACCCGAGTCAATCTGATCGCTATTCAGTGGGCGAGGTCAAAGGCAATATCGCACCGGCAAAGGCAATCCTGCTGCCGAGACCGTCATTCACCGAGTTCGCGCAGGATATGGGCGCCGACGGCAAGGTTCGGGTCAACATCGTGATCGCCGCCGACGGCACCGTTTCCGCGGCGGAACCTGTCTCGGGCGACGCCGCGCTTTTCGAGACGGCGAAACGTGCCGCACTGGATTCGCGCTTTTTGCCCTTGCCGACAGAGACGCCCGGCTACCTGATCTACGAGTTTCAGGTACGAAAGGCGAATTGGTTCGTCGTCGGATTCGACCTGAGTTCGGTCGTTCTTATGCATCCCGGGATCATCCGCGTCACGATTCCGCAGGAATGGACGGAGGAGCGGGAGGTGGCGCGGCAATTGTGCGGCTTGTACCGCACAAGGGTCAAGCAACGGATGCTGCCTGTGTTGCGGGATTTCCAGGAACGGTCCGACGGAAACGGTACGAAGAACGAGGTCCGGGCGACGATCACGCTGCTTCCGGTTGATACGGAATACGCGCGTCTCGCCGGCGAACTGCATTCGATGGTGAAACAAAGGCTGGCGCCCGATGCATCGGGACTGCGACTGTTCGAGTTCGGCACGGCCATGCAAGAGGTCGCGAAATCGATGCGCGATCCGTCAAAAATGCCGTACGCGTACGGGTTGATCGAACCGTTTATCGGTGATTCGCTGTTGCCGCAAGAGATCTTGTTACGACTTAAGGCGATGTCCGATTCGCATCTGAAGCTGACTCCGGCAAGCTTCATGGCGAATTTGAAGGAGATCGCGGCCAGCGCCCGACGTGATGATTGAGTCGCCGGTCCTATTTGAATATCATTAAGCGAGGCCATGCAATCCGATATTCAGTTTCCGGTCGTGCTTCCCGCTTCACAGCGGGTGATCTCGGGCGTGTTCGCCGCCGGGATGATGGTCGGCGGCGTACTCTTGGTCGTTAAGGATCCCGGGCAGTCGTCGATCTTCCCCGCCTGTCCGCTACTTTCCGTGACCGGCTTTGCGTGCCCCGGATGCGGTGTGACCCGCGGATTGCACGCGCTTTTTCACGGCGATGTCCTCAAGGCGCTCGATTTCAACGTATTGATTCCCGTCTACTCGATCCTGCTCGGTATTTTACTTGTTTCGCTCGTCCTTGCCGCAGTCCGCGGCCGTGGCGTGAACTTCAATCGAATTCCGCCGTCAATGATTTACGGCGTCCTGGTTCTCGGCGTCGCGTTCGCGATCCTGAGGAACCTGCCGTTCGAGCCCTTCAATATCTTGTATCCGTGATTGTTGTCAGTCGGTGGTCGGTGGTCGGTGGTCGGTGGTCGGT